>OMOG01000234.1 GCA_900290305.1 Candidatus Sulfopaludibacter sp. SbA4 | reverse complement strand
AAGCCAGAACCAGCAGTACAGCGGCGCCAACCGCGGCGTTACCGTTGCGTGTTCTCATGTTCAAACTCCCCTCCCGCGGCGAAGCTGCTTGGCCAACCGCGTTGCCCCGCGGAATTTCCAGGTTACACCCGGACCCAATTGTTCAGCTCAACGTTCCTGGTTTTGAGCCCCCCTCCTGATTCACTGGAGGCTTCTCATTATTTTGGAAATGGCACGATCAGTCAAGAAAAATCTGCGCTCTTAGCGGCAACCATGCGCTTCCGCACTCCGGCTCCGCGGTTCGCCAGTTCCGCAAGGTGACGATTGGAACGGTGTGAACGCATCCGCGCAGGCCAATCTTGACGTCATTTCCGTTTTTTTGCGATCATTCCGGCAAAATGGCGCGCAATAGCGCGGAAAACAACCGGCCAAGTGGCGAGATCCATTGTACGAGAAGCCCATTTTTGGGCAATTATATATTTGACTCAAACTCGATATCGGACCTACAATGAGACCGGCGAGCTATGAGCCGAGCCAAGACGCGCGAGATGGTGGAGGGGCCGGCGGCATTCGAGAATTTTAGGCGGCTCATGGCGCGATTGCTGGCGGTACCCAAGGAAGAAGTAGCTGAAGCAAAGATGCCGCGAGCCAAGAGGCGCGGGTCTGCCAAAATGAAACCGAAGTCAGACCTCTAGCTTGTGGTTCAGTTTGACCAGGAAATGCGATACCCTACTTCTTCCCGTTGAGGGCGTGACGCTGGTTGTTGTCCTTATCACTGCCTCGTAGCGCTGCGGAAGTTCGGCCGTCTGTGCTTCGCTGATTGCATCCAAGAAATTCCCGGATACCTCGCCTTCAGAATCGATCGTCATTTCGAAGGTCCGATTTCGCATGCTTGCACCTTCCAACTTGCCGGTTACAGTGTGTTCAGTCTCGGTCTTGATCGGCTCGGTCGCTCTTTCCATCGCCTGCTTCAGTAACTTAAACTCTTGCACTTGGACGAGTAACGGCGGTGAGGGCGGGCCCCCAATATCCCAATCCACAGACGCTCCCGCCCCAAAAGCAAGATGGGTCTGGACCCACTCCCCTAGTTTCGTGATCGCGGGCGCTCCCGCGTTCTCGGCTAGTCCCGCCAGCGCCTCAGGAGTTTGGATCTTGGTCATACGTCGCATTAACTCGCTGGCTTCCCTTAGATCGCGAGCCTTGGCGAAGTCCACGCCGGCCGGAATGGTCAGGACAACACCGATAGAGCCCGAGAACGTATAGCCGAAGCCAAACTGGCTTTCCTGCCGTGCTGCCCTTGCCGTCTTCTTTTTCGTGCTGTTTCTGGTGGCTACGGTTGCATATATCGATGAGAAGTAGTCCTGGTAGCTGCCCCATGCATCCGCAATCGCTGAGATGCTCGGGCGCTGCCCATGTTCCGGCAAAAGCTTATATCGGCAAATCTCCAACTCCTCCTCGTGCGCCAAGTTTTCAAACTCCCGCTCGAGTGACGCCTGCACCTTTTCCAGGGCGCGAATGTTTGCGACAAGAGATAGCGGCGAGTTTGGTCGGGCGGCAGCTTTTTCATATTCCGCGATGCGGATGACTGTTTTTTCTATCCTGTCCCGGATTTCTGCAAGGGCACTCATTCGCCGCCCCCCAGTTTAAGAACAGCGGTGCCCTTAGTCGCACGCGTGCTTACGCTGTGGCCATACTTGTCCCGCCAATTGTCGAACATCCACTCGGTGAGATATCGAAGGGGTGAGCGTTCAGGGTAGACAGATTCCGTTGGTGTCGCAATGGAACAGGGCCTTGGGTTCATTTTGCTTGCTGTTGAGCCAATCGATTAGGGCCGTCTGTGCTTCAGTGCCAGAGTCATAAAACCGGGCTGCGTACATTAGGATCAAATCGACATCTTTCGGATCAATCTTCTCGGTGAGAAAACTTCCATTGATCCAGATTTCCCCTTCCGTGATGCCACATTGAACTATCCTAGTGACCACCGTACGCAGTCCGGTCATTATTGGGCCTCGCGTCTCGGACAGAGGAAAGCCAGTCACGCAGAGTTCCTCCAGGCTGTCGAGGGATATTGCGTGAAGTCCCTCAGGCAGAAGCGGCGGAAACTCTGGTTTATAGTGCACACGGCTTCATCGCAGTTTTTCACTTCCCCCGTCTTTGTCGCCGGCTAGGGCAACGCAGTTCCTTCCTGCTTTCCTGTGAGTTCCTTGTATGTGAGCCTTTTTCCGGCAATCTGCGAGAGAACGGCTTGAAACCGCTCCGGGTCATTCAACTCGTCGCGCGTGTTGTAACGGAACGCTTGCTCGTCGATGTACTTCTGGAACGGCTCGACGCTGTTATAGGTCCCGTGGAGGCCGCGATTGAGGAGCGGCCAAAAGTTTTCCATCGTGTTGGTGTGGACGTTGCCATTCGCATATTCCACCGCGTGGTTGATGACGGCATGCCGATAGTCAGTCCCTAAACCTCCGTACGATTTCAGTTCATCGCTGAAGATGGCGGAGCCAGCTTCGACGTGCTCGCGGATGTCCTTCTGGAGTTGCTTCTTGCGCCGGTTGTCTACGACGAACGCCCGCACTTCGCGGCCACGCTCAACCATGCCCATGACGATGGTCTTGTCTTTTCCGCCGGTACCGGTGATGCTATCTTCGCGCTTGGACTTGTGCATATTGCGGGCCTTGCCGCCGATGGAGGATTCATCGACTTCGCCGCTCAGTTTGGCAAAAGTTCCGGTTCGAATCGCGCGGCGAATGCGGTGCAGCATGAACCAAGCGGTCTTTTGGGTGACGCCAAGATCGCGGGCGACCTCACAGGAGCTAACACCGCTCTTACAATTGCCTATCAGCCACGCGGCCACGCACCACTTATCCAGCGCTATCGGGCTCTCCTCGAAAATCGTTCCGACCTTCACTGAAAACTGCTTCTGGCAGGCCCGGCAGCGCCACAGCTTCCGGGTGTTGATGAAGGCGATGTTTTTGTTGCAATCGCAACGCGGACATATCGGGCCGTTCGGCCAACGGAGCGTCGCGATGAATTCTAGGCAGCGGTCGGGATCGGAAAAGTATAGGATTGCCTCATGCAGATTGGTGAAGGTGGCGGCCATGGTTCAATCATACGGGAATATCGAGTTTGAGTCAAGTATATAATTGCCCATTTTTGGTCAACTGGGTGGGTGCTCCGTTCGACCATTGAGACCTCCTGGTAGCAGCAGGCGGCGGCGAACCAGCCGCCCGGCCTGCCAGGCAAGAGATACCGGCGGCGGCCGCGTGGGTTCGATCAGATCTGCCTTGACGCGCTTTTCGTCCAGCGGCACGGCACTTCAAGCCGGATCAAAAGCGCGTCTTCCAGTCGGCGACTTCGGAATAAAAATAATCTTCGTCGGGACGTCCGGGGGCGTCGGCGATAACGGCAATCCGGCATCCGTAGGTCCTTTCGAGAAACAGCAGGAGCCGCGCCGAATAGATTGCTCCGTAAACTTTGTGATGGAAAAACCCGCTCGCGTGAAAACCCGGGTTGTAGACGTTGTGAATCCCGCCGACATTCACTTCGATTACCGCGAAACCACCGTCGTCGAGCAGCGCGACATCCCATCCCAGATTGGAACCCGATGTGATCCCGGCGGGAAGAGCATCCAGCATTCGCTGGACATAACGATTGGGGCCTTCCCTCTCACCGGGCCTCACCGACCCCTGGTGCCGGTGCACCGTGAGGTCCTCGATAACGCGGTCTTCAATGGTGTGAATGCGGTATTCGCGCCGGATATTCTTGCGTTCCTGAACGATGAATTCTTCGTCCGCCAACGTTCCCGCTCCGGGCATGTGCCTTGCGCCACTCTCGATCCAGGAAAGAACCGTTTCCGTTCGCCGATCGCAGTCGTCGCCCGAGCAGTCGCCAAGGGCCGTCTTGATGACAAAACCCCGTGGCAACGCTGCACTCAGCGTATTACGCAGATCGCGAAGATTCACGCCCTGAGCCAGGCGGTCCAGACCCAACGTCGGCGGCAGGCTGTCCGGACAGTAGTGCCGGAATACCCATGCCTGCACAAGTTTGTGTTCCAGCCGCCAGTGGGTCAAGCGGGACTCGTCGAATCCCAACGCCAGCAGAGCCTGTCTCATGGGCAGGGCCCGCGTGGAGGCTGCGAGTTGAGGCAACAGCGGGATCGCGGCCGACAGCCGAAGTTCGAGATCGCCGGCGGCCGGCCCCCTGCGGCGCGGGCCGGTAAACGGATTAACGCTGCGGCGATCTCGCTCTCGGTTCGCGTGTCGGCACGTGCCGGGGGGAGCGTTACGGCCAGGCCGCGATGCCGCAGTTGCCAGTTCAGGGTTTCCAGGTAAAAGCGGTTATCGGAAGGATACTCCGGCGCGTCCGGTTCGGCCACTACTTCCACGCCGTCCTGGCGCGCTACGTGATTCAAAAGGCGCGCGGTGTCGCAGGCGCCCCAGTTGCGGTCGTGGAAATATCCACTGCAATGGAATCCGCGCTTGAACGCCGGGTGAAAGCCGGTGAAATTGACTTCAATGACCATATACCCACCCGATGGCTGTAACGCAATATCCCATGCCAGCAGGGATCCGCCGACGAGACCATCGGGAAGGCGGCGCAGAACGGATGTTACGAATGCGTTCGGCCCGTCGCGCTCGCCCGGTATGCTGCCGCCGTCGTAGCGGCGAAACGTAAGATCCCCGATGACATCTTCTTCGAGGCTGTGCACGCGGTACTCCGTGGCAATCGCTATGCGTTCCTGGACGACGATTCTCTCATCCAGGATCCGGCACGGCTGCGGCGCCACGCAATCCTGCAGATCCGAGCGGGCTTCCAGCGCGCGCAGAACGGCTTCGCCGTTGACTCCACCTCCCGATTCGCCCGAGGAATCTCCCACCGCGGATTTCAAAAGGTAACCGTTCGGAAAACCATTGTCGAGAAATTTCCGAACCCCGCGTGGACCGTGAGTGCGGGCCAGAGCGTCGAGTCCACAGGTGACCGGGATAATCTCGGGCGCCCACGCCCAAATCACGAGAGCCTGCACCAGTTTGTGCTCCATCCGCCATCGCAGATGGCGCGCCTCGTCAAAGCCCAAAGCCCGCAAAAGCTGCCGGACCGGCAGCGCCCGGGTGCTTCCGCCCAGACCCTCGACGAGCCCCAGCGCTTCCGACAATCTGAGATCGAGCCGCGAGGTCAGTGGCGCACGGCGGCGAGCGAGTCCGCAATTGGCGATCTCCGCCGCCACCGCCTCAATCTGGCGGATCTCTTCCGGCATCCATTGCGGCACGAGTTATTCTATAGACAACCAGGCTATCAGAGCAAGCAGATGGACACTTTCCGGCACGTCATATTGACGCGTTTCAACGTGAAGGTCGAGCAATCCGATCCGCCGGGATCCGATTGGCTGGAACATCGGTTTTGGCTGTTTGAACGATTCTGCCTTCCTTCGGTGAAGGCGCAGACGTGCGGTAATTTCGTCTGGGTGATCTTCTGCGACCCCGATATTCCCGTGGCTTACCGAAATCGCATTCTGGCTTACGCGCAATGGAAAACGCTGCGTCCGATTTTTTTCCGGAATGTTTTCGAGCAGGGCATGGCGCGCGCGGCGGTCACAGACCTGGCGCGCGGCCACTCACACCTGATCACTTCGAGACTGGATAACGACGACGCCATCTGCCGCACTTTCGTCGAGTCGGTGCAGCAACGCTTTCGCGGACAGAAGTTTGAGTTCCTCAATTTCACCAACGGCTGCATTCTGGATACCAGCCAACACGGCCGCATATGGTCGGGCCGGCACAGCAGCAATGCATTCATCAGCCTGGTGGAAAGCGCGGCGGATTATTCCACAGCGTATTGCGGCAACCACACGGAGTTGGGCCGGCAGGGCACGATTACGCAGATTGCGGAGCCCGCGGCGTGGCTTCAGGTTGTGCACGGCAGGAATTTGTCGAACCGGGTCTGGGGCACTCCGGAACCGGAGATCGATTTATTCCGGAACTTCGGGATCAGCCGGCAGTCGGCGTGGCTTTCGGCCGGGCCATGAGCGGTTCGACCCGCCACGGTTCAAGCCGCCGCATGGGCCGCAGCGAGGAATTCTCCATCTTCAGCTCGCCCCGCCTGATGGCCTCAAAATCGCCCCCCCATTCGCCGCTGAGACGGCGGCGCAGGGGATTATCGCAAGCGGTTTCGGGGGAATTGGTAAGCGATCCCGCATGACGCCTCCGGATGTACAGGAACTCGTCCACATTCCGAATGCCGGTGCTAAAAAAAGCGCGCAGCAGGAACTGCGTGTCATTGGCGATGATCAGGTGCGTGGAAAGGCCTCCAGCGTTGAAGAAAGCGCTCCGGCGCGCCATGAGCGTGGCGTGCAGCAGCGCGTGGTTCGGGCAGAGCGCGAGAGACGCGCTGCAATCCAGGGGATACCGCACAGGCTGCACCGCCCAGCGCATTTCGTCGAGGCAGAGCTCGTGCGATCCGGCGATGCCGCAACCCGTTTCCGCCAGTGCGTCGCCGAGCGCGGCGAAGCGGTCGTAGCACGAGAGATCGTCCGAGTCCTGCAAGGTCAGAAGCGGCTCCGGCGACCTTTCCGCCAATGCCTGGCGAATCACGTAAGGCCCCACCGGTGCCGGGCTGAAATCGAAAAACTCCACGCCGGGATTCTCTTCGGGAAACCGGGCGTACCCGGCGCTGTCTCCGACGTCCAGACCCACGCGAATCGTCAGCGAGTTGCCCGCCGATTTTCCGATGGATTTCAGCGCCGCCCGCAGAAATGCCGGGTCGCCGCGATGCGGTAAAACCAGTGCTTTGGCTCCGGTTTCCCGCCTGTACACGCGGCGCTCCAGGAAAGGGATCTGCCTCACGAGCAAACAGTCGACCTCCAGAGAGCAGACCGCAATCGCCTGAAGCGCCGCGAAGCAGAGGGTTCTGGCCCGGTAACCGATTCCCGAATCGAGGAATCGGGCCAACACTTCGGAACTGCCGAGGAACGAGGAAATCGGCTCGCCCCAGCTTGAATTGACCTGTGGCGGCGCCATCCTGGGAACCAGCGCGATAAACGCGGTTTTGCCGTCTGGTATTTCCTCCCGGAGAAGCGCGATGGAATCGTCGATCTCACCGGTGAGGCGCTCGTCAAACACCACGACGGCGTCCGAATTGCCAGCCAACTCCCTTAGCGAGTATGAACCGCGCGGCGCCGTTCGAAACGAAGCGGCATCGTCTCGTCTGAGGCCCGCTGCGAGCATGGGGATTTCGCCTGGAGAAGGCAACTCAGTCAGAAGCATCGAGGGCCCTCCCATCTTAAGCCGCTGCGCGGAGGTTGCGCAATCAGGGGTAGTTTCCTAAAAGTGCGTTGACGGTTTTTTAGGGGTTCGGGTGACTACGCGCCGTGGCACTTCTTGTATTTCTTGCCGCTGCCGCAGGGGCACGGGTCGTTGCGGCCAACCTTGCTGGAGATGGCGGGGACTATTTTCTGGTTGCTCTTGATTTCTGCTGCGAAGTCGATCTCTTTCCGCGACGGGCAACAAAATGAAAATGTTGTGTTGCCACTGTGGTGGGTCACGGCGAAGTCACCCAAGCCCAGAATATCCATTCCGATAATTGCGTCGATTCCGCCGAGTAAAGCCACCTTGGCGACCAGCACCATTGCAAACAGCACCTTGTTTGGAAGGCCAATGTTGACCAAGTGGCTGGTCGTAGCGAGTGAGCCGCCGCCAACTGCGACATTTCTGGCCCCGATGGAAGCGAGTTGCAGGCTTGTGACTACCTGTGGCGACACCGCACTATGCGTTGCTCCAGTATCGTACAGGGCCTGGTACTTTATGCCTTGTGGTGGTGAGGTTGTCGATGCTGGGTTAAATGCCGGGAAAATTTCGACCTCACTTATAAGGCGGTGAGATCTTCCGTTGTATCGAATTGTGAAGGCCGCAGGCGCTTGCAATGGCGCGGGCTTGGGGGGGGCATGCAATGACAGTGTACACCGGGCTGTACAGCATGAGCGTGTAGCTATCGGCATCTGGTGAGCATGGCTGCAACGTAAAGGTTCCTGGGGCATAAGATTCCAGGGCCTTCGTGTACGCTTCACCCATGTCGTCAAAGACTTGAACGAGTGCTTGATCCACGATCAATAGAATTTTGCCGTTATATTTTGCCGAAAGCTCCTGCTGGTTCGCAATATACCAGTCAAGGTTTTTCATGAGAGATTCGGGAACATTGATCCCGGCATCCGTTGGCATACAGGCGCTCCTGGGTGTTTGGGGTTTAAAATTATACGGCAACATCCTAGTCAAAGCAATACCATAACGTGCAAGCCATTGCAAGAGTTAAGGTTAATTATCACAAAACGATGTTATAAGGAAATGTTTCAGGACAAAAGTTCCGTCTGTCGGCTTCCGTGGCTGAAACCCTGGCGTTTGGCATCCCCCTCTACGCGCCCGCTGTCCCATGACCACGCTTCCCGGCTCCCTGCTGGATGCCAGAATGCGCAAAAAGCAAGCGATAGCTGTTTTTCCTTTCAGCGCACTTTTTGGACATTACCCAATCAGGAACCGCCGGCCTGCAGGCCCAGCGCCCTCTGCAGGTAAGTTGTCCATTGCCCTGATGTCGCGTGCGCCAGATAGTAGCGTTGCTCGTCTGTGAGCGTCTCGCAGGTTATGTGCCAGGGAAGGTGTCGCGCAGTGTAAGGCCGATCGCTGCGGAGACAGTTCCCCCAGCGGACTCCCGCGCGGTAGACTGCAAAGGTCGTATCGATGTCGGCCTCGAAAAACCTATCGTCCCGGCGATTACGCCAGAATTGCTCTTCCCATTCTTTCGCCGCCTGCCCCGCTATGCTGTCGCTGGGAATGTCTCTCAATTCCAGGCTCACGCCGGCCTTGGCGCAATCCCCATACGTGGTGAGCCCTGCAATCAGGACGTCGAGCACATCCGGGGGGCAGTCCGCGAACGACAGATCGGAATCGGTGACCGCGTAAAACGGGCTGCCGAAGATGGTCCTATGCGCTTCCAGCGAGAGTTCGGCGCCGCACCTCCACGGAGCGTTGTGGCCAACATTCGAACCGAGCCTGATTACCCGATAGGGGCACTCGGACTCATACCATGCCACCAGCGGCGGGTAAGTCGATGCATTATCGACTATGATCGGCGTGGTCCCTGGAATGTTCGCGAAGAAACCGGCAATCGCCCGCGTGCTCGTGAGCCAGTTGTAATTATTGATGTAGATTGGAATCACACCCGTCCAGGCCGCGCTCATAGGCGTTCTCTCACTTGGAAAAACCAGCTCTTACTTCGAAAAACCGGCTCTCACTTCGAAAAATCAGCCCTCCCGGATCTTAGCCTGACCCGCCGGGTGGTGAAGAACCGGCGCAATACGCGTTCCGAATACGTAGGATGACCTTTTACGCTGTGTATCAGCGCGTGCCTGCGCCGCAGCATCTCGCGAGGGTCCCAGGCGAGGCCGCGATAGTTGCTGCCGAAAGGCTCTCCCGGCAGCGAGAAATCGGTACACTCGAGGCCGGCGGTTCTCGTGAACATGCCCATCATGACGTCTTCGGGGACAGCCATCGGCAGCCAGTCTTCGGGGTGGTCGAAGCATCCCAGAGAGAACAGGCGCCCTAGCGTTCGAAATGGCAGCGCGTAGACGCCTCCCTGGCAATACTCTTTCCCCACGTATCCATTCCGGCAGGCAGTGCGCAGCCAGGACTCGATGCGCGCGAACGCGGGCGCGTGGCGCGGCATCGCCGTCAGCGCCTTGACAACCTCCGACACGTCCGTTTTCTGGCATCCATAGTGCGGCGACTCCCGGAAACACGTGAGCCCGAGCGTTCCCAGCATTCCCGTCTGCGGATGGAGCGCCAGGAACCGGCTCACGCGGTTGCGGAACTTACCCGCGATCAGCGCGTCGGTATCCGCGCGAAGAACGAAATCGAATGGTCCCGCGCGGCGAATGAGGTCGAACCCGGCCAGCAGGCTCGCCGACAGGCGCCCCAAAAGAGGTTCCCCCTGCCCGCCGAAGGGAGCGCGCAGGGTGATAAACCTGCATGTGCGTTTGTCGCGCGGCGCCACGTTTCGCGCCCCGGTTGAACTGTCGATCGCGACGCACAGCCGCGCTCCCGGTTCGTAGCTCCACAAGCTGTCGATCAGCTCGTGGAATCGCCGCAACTCGGCCGCATCCGGACCGATCGGCACAATCACTGCGAAGCTTTTCATCGCGGCATCGTTCCGTCGCTCATCGCTGCAGTGCCCCTGGCTCCAATGCGCGTGCGACAGCCGCCACCACATCGCGCCATTCGCCGGGTCTCGTCTGACGGAACAGCCGCGTCGCCGGATACCAGGGCGTGTCGTCGCGATTCACCATCCACCGGAAACAGGGATTGTACGGCAACATCAAAAAGGTCCGCTTGCCCAGCGCGCCTGCCAGGTGGGCGATTGACGTATCGACAGTCACCACGAGGTCCAGCGCTTCCATCGCAGCGGCGGTGTTCGGAAAGTCGGGCGCGAGATCGATGGCCGGGAACGGAGGGTCGGCATCCAACAGTTCGGTTCGCCCGGGGCCGCACTGGAGGCTGTAAAGCGTGACACCCGGAATTCGGGCGAGAGGGCGAAGCTCTTCGACAGGCATCGACCGGTAGCGGTAGCGGTCGCGCAGGAGCTGCGGCGAGCCTCGCCACACGATGCCAACGTTGACCCCGCGAGTGGGCGCGATTCGTTTCCTCCACTGCGCGCGCAAGCCGGCGGGCGCTTGCAGATAAGGCCCCTTCCCGATCATCTCCTCAACGGGCACGGACAGCTCCCACAACAGCCAGAAGGCCACCACTTCGTAATCGAGCGCCGGAATCGGATCGTGTGGCGCAACGGCCAGGTCCACACCGTCGACCGTGCGCAACAGCGATAGAAGGCGCTTCGGGGCCTGCAGGATGACGTTGGCGCCCAACTCTTTCGATACACGCGCGAAGCGCACGTATTGCAGCGGGTCGCCGAAATAGCGGTCGCCTCCGATCAGGCGCAAAGTCTTCCCGCGAATGTCCTGGCCTTGCCAGCGGCGCACTGCTGGCCCCAGAAGACTCTCGCAGGGCGCGCCCAGGCCGTTCGAACGATAAAGCTGCCTCGCCCGCTCGAAATCTCCGAGGCGCGACCAATGCAGTGCGTAGCCGACCGCAGTCAGAGTATCGTTCCCGGCGGCGATCGCCCGCTCATACCACGTCTGCGCGCCGTGCCAGTCCCGCAGGCCCGTCGACACCTCCGCCAGAACTCGCATCGATGCCTGATCGTCCGGCTGCTCGCGCAGAATGCCGTGGAGGATC
Organism: Candidatus Sulfopaludibacter sp. SbA4; assembly: GCA_900290305.1. Classification (GTDB taxonomy): domain Bacteria; phylum Acidobacteriota; class Terriglobia; order Bryobacterales; family Bryobacteraceae; genus OMOG01. Next base: position 5,052 of record OMOG01000234.1, on the reverse strand, counting down.
GGGACGGCATCCTCGTAACAGCCCGCCTCGACGAGCGCCGATGCGAATCCACGGTCCGCATGCAGCGGGTCCACGCCGGCTGGCATCGCATCGCGAAGACGCGTCAGCGCCGCGCCGGCGCCATGACCGGTCAACAAGCAGCGGGCCGCGGAACGATAATTGCCGGGATCCTGCGGCGCAAGCCCGATCGCTTTGACAAAGCTGCGCAGGGCTTCATCCGGCTGGTTGAAATGGTCGAGCTGCAACTGGCCGCGCGCCTGCCATGCCTCGGTATGGTTTGGATCTATACTCAGCGCCTTGTCGAGATACCAGGCGGCGTCGGCGGCCCGGCCCAGCGCGATCGCGGCGGTTCCGCAATCGTAGAGAACCTTCACGTCATCGGGGCCGATGGCCGCCGCGGCGCGATGACAGATAAAACTCCGCCGGTATTCGCCCCGCTCCGCAAGCATCACGCCCAAAGTGTGCAAAGACTCGGAGTCGCTGGGACAGCGTCGAACTCGCTCGCGCAGATCCGGCAGGCTTTCGGCGAAGTCGCCCAAGCATAAGAGAATAGCACAGGACTTTCCGGGTAATCGGCTATTTCACACGGGTGCGCGACATAAAAGTGGAAGAGCTGCCAGTGCCAGAGTGCTGCACTTCTGGGCCGGTGGTGGGGCGGACCCCCTGGTCCGCGGGCGACCGGGGCACCCTCTGGGTCATCGCCCATCCCGCGCTCGACCACCGGTATTCACGGGCAGGAAATCTCAAGAAAAGAAAGCCGACCAGGGGGTCGTCCCCAGAGGGGACCCCAGGACCAGGGGGTCCGCCCCACTAGCCTGGCCCATTTCTATGTCGCGCACCCATTTCACACGCAAATGCCGCCTCCCATCGAAGCCTTTTCCCGAACGAAATCTTTCGCAGAAATGTGCAATTTTATACAGACACAACACCACGGGCAGTGCTCTAATCTCTGCCATGGTTTCCAAGGTAAAGCCTTGTAGCCGTGTTCCCAGCGGGCGGAAAAAATAGAAACCCTGGTTAATATCTAAGGTCAATATCTAATCAAGCCGGATCCGGAAAGAGCACTATGGGCAAACCTAAAAAGGGCGGCTACCCGCCCCCTCAGCCGAGCACTCGCTACGTCGAAATCGCGAACGCCAAAATCGAAAATATGACAATCGCGTGGGGCGATTATGTGGTCTGGGTGAACAAGGATAACGCTGAGTACACGCTGGTCCTTTCGGAGGTAAATGGCAATCCCGTCCACGCTCCGGCGCCCGTGTGGGCTACGCTGACCGCGGTCAACACGGACGGCGCCAATTCCTCCCCCAGGGAGTTTGCATGGCCGACGGGCCAGCCCCCTCCGAAAGATCCCTATGTTTACATATACGGGCTTCCCAACGCTAAGGCTACTTTGACCGTACAGATCTCCGTTACAAAGATCTCTGGCGGACTACCAGAGGAGAGAACATGAGTGAAAATGCGATTATCATAGCCGATGACGACGCTGCCGTCACTCCTTCGCGGCGGCGATTTGTCGTCTCGGCGCTGGCGGCGGCTCTTGGCTTGTCTCTGGCGGACGTTTTGGACCCGGAGGAATTGGAGGCAGCGCCTCAGAATCCGTCGGTTTGCCCGGCGACGCCCCCACCGTTTCAGCCTTTGGTCCCCGTGGCCGAATTCGTCAGCCACAAGGCGAGCAATCCGGCGGCTCCCAATCTGAGCGTCAACATGACCGTCAAGGCGGCAACGAAGTACGTTACCACCATCGCGGGTCAGGGGCTCCAGTGCAATCCTATGAGAGTGCGCTATTACGAGGGCAACTACGCAAACAAATCCCCGTTGAAATATTCCCCCAATCCCAAACTCGTGATATGGCCCCCGAATCCCACGCTGCCGGGACCGGGGCCAACCTTCCGGGTGCGCGTCGGAGACCGTATTCAGGTCCATCTTTTGAATGCCATCGATCCGGCCTTGCTTCCCGCGACGAACCCGGTCGAGATGGCCTGCGATAGCCAAATCGGAAACGACCCCAGCACAGGCGGAAATATTGCGCTCTATCCGCAGGCCGAAACAATGCCCTCCTGCCTCCACGGCGCCAACACCACCAACATGCACTTTCACGGAACCCATGTCACCCCGGATGGAACCGGCGACAACGTGATGATCGACGTTTATCCGAAGGGGCATGTGCCGGCTCCTCCACCTCCCCCGCATCAAAAATACTGGTACGAATTTGTCAACGATTTCAGGATTCCGTTGCCGCCGCCCGCGCCCAACCCTCTGGACCCTTCGAAGAAGATGCTGATGGGGCAGGCGCCCGGCACGCATTGGTATCACGCACATAAACACGGTTCGGTGGCGCTGCAGCTTTTGAATGGAATGTCCGGCGCTTTCATTATTGAAGGCGAGTTCGACGATCGACTGGAGCACCTGATACCTGGTCTGCGTGAGACCGAGAAGGTTATGGTAATTCAGCAAATTGGCGACCAGATCAAGATTCAGACGAAGGCGGACTCGGTGCTGCCCGGTGTTCCGCTCAATACCTGCGCGGGTGGCGATCCGCGGACGCTGGTCAACGGCCAATTGCAGCCAACCATCACCATGAGGCCGGGCGAGATTCAGCGCTGGCGATTCGTCAATGCCACCATGCAGCAGGTTTCTTATCTCACTTACTCCTTTGCCGGAAAGGATTCCTCCAATCCCGGATATGTGCCCGTAATCCGGCAGATCGCATACGACGGCATTCAACTCGCGCCCGAAAGATACAACGATCCGAGTTTTGGAACCTCGCAGCAGTTTACCGTCGCGCCCGGCAATCGAATCGACATTCTGGTCCAGGCCCCCGCGACACCTGGAGATTCGCTGCTCAGCTTTAAGTCGGTCCATGGTCCGCCTCCGGCCGGTTGTCAGCCGACGACCATGACCGCCCCCTATCTGCTGCAATTGAGCGTCAGGGGAACAGCCGTCCAGATGGCGTTACCGACCGCCGCCAACTTCCCTCCCTTGCCGGACTGGCTGAAGTGGGACTCGGTACCCACGACACCGACTCCCCCCCGCACGCTGGCCTTTAACTGGGCCGCGGGCGACAAGACCAACAGGCCGGCGATCGATGGCAAGGTCTTCGACGGGGCCACCACCAGGCAAACATTCGCTATTGGCACGTCGACGGAATTGACACTGGAGAACTATTGGGCCAGTTCGATCCACCCGTTTCATATCCACGTAAACCCGTTTCAGGTGATGGAAGTCTTCGATCCCAACAACCCTCCCGAAACGCAGCACATTGTCATGCAGGAGCCGTATATCTGGCGCGACACGATCGCGATTCCCGCCGCGAACGATCATGGCAAGGACGCTAATGGCCAAGTTAACGGCCAGCCGGGCCCTCCCACTACGAATGGCTGGGTAAAAATTCGCAGCAAGTTTGTCGATTTTATGGGGACGTTCGTCCTGCATTGCCACATCCTCGATCATGAAGACCGGGGCATGATGCAGGAAGTTACGGTGTATGATCCCACCAAGCCGATACCCGCAATGAAGATGCATCAATAGACGCAAACATTGCCAAAGCCAAAACGTTATGCGTCTGCTTCCAGGTTGCATCCTTCTTTGCTGCGCGGGCACGGCAATTGCACAGGTTGCGTGTGGCCGAAGAACACGTTTTTTTTCACGACTTAATGAGGGCGTGCGTGGCCAGACCGCGCAGGCTAACGTGCCGGAGGTCCCGACGGCCGTCACTCGCAGCGGCAACTTCGGAACCTTATGACCGCTCCACGCCAACTCGACGCCGGCATGCCGAGTCCTCAACCCTCGACGCGCCCACCCCTCCGTCCGGGTGACGCATCGTGCAAAAGACAAGGTCGGCACCAACGTGGCCTCCGACGCGCTGGCCAACCTGGCGTCGGGCGGCGTCACGGGCAGCACGCTGATCCCTCAGCGGGCAGAGCCGGGCATACAGCCTGGGCGGAGGCACTCCATTGTGCTTTGTACTACCGTGTAGTGCGTCGGAAGTCCTGTAACGTGGTTTGGGCGGATAGGCTGCCGGGCGGGGCGCTGTCAGGGACACACCTCATCGCCTGAGATCGGCTTTATTTTAACGCCTGTGCCATCGCCGGCGGCAAGACCCGCTTGCGGGTCGCGGCGACGCCGGCGTTACCGGAACACTACGCAGACGGGGAGCGGCACATCGAGCTTGTCGCCCGTGGAGGTCAACTTGCCGGTCTTCGAATCGATGCGATACACCAGCACGCTGGCGCCGTCCTGATTGGCCTCGAAGAGGAATCGCCCCGTTGGATCGATCGCGAAATTGCGTGGAATCTTCCCCACCTGCGTGTGCTCCACCTCGGTCAAAGTTCCCTTCACCGGGTCCACTGCAAACGCGGTGATGACATCGTTTCCTTTGTTCGAAGTGTCGCGATTCGAGGCATACACGAACTTGCCGTTGGGATGCACCGCGATCTCGGCAGCTCCCTTGGCTCCGGGGTAGTCATTGGGCACGATCGAGACGGTCTGCAGTTCCTTGAGGCTTCCGTTCGAAGCGTCGTACGCGCACGCCGTCACGGTAGCCGCGATTTCATTTACCACATACGCGAATTTGCCTTTGGGATGAAACGCCATGTGGCGCGGGCCGGAGCCGGGCGCGATCTTGCTGAACGGCGGATCGCCGGGCGGAAGCTTGCCCTCGTCGATGCGGTAGGTCAGAATCTGGTCGAGCCCCAGGTCGGCGAACAGGACGAATTTGTTGTCCGGCGAGATATTGGCGGAGTGCGCGTGCGGCCCGCGCTGGCGCGGATTGACACTCGATCCCTTATGCTGCACGAAGGCCGACGACTCGCCCAGGCTGCCATCGTCGTGAACCGGATAGGCCGCGATGCTGCCGCCGCCGTAGTTGGCGACGAAGAGCCACTTACCCGTCTTGTCGAGCGACACGTGACACGGCCCCGGGCCGCCCGTCGAGACCTGGTTCAGCAGCTTCAACTGCCCGGTCTTCTCATCGATGGAAAAGGCGGTGACGCTGCCGCCGGGCTTGCCCTGGAAGGTGTTGTCCTCATTCACCGCGTACAGGAAGCGGCG
>OMOG01000233.1 GCA_900290305.1 Candidatus Sulfopaludibacter sp. SbA4 | reverse complement strand
GGCGGAGGGTCTGGGAAATCTGAAGAGCGGGGGTTGGGGGTTGGGGTCTAGGGGAGGAGGCATCAATGAGGTGGCGTGCTCTCTTAATTCTTGTGCTGGCGCCGGCTCTTCTGGCGCAGCCAGCCCCACGCAGGCCGCGGGGAATCTACGCCGTGGTCAACGTCGAGGACAACATCAACCAGCAGCAGAAAGCGAATCCGGCGATCACGGAAACACAGTTGAACACCTACTTCAACAGCCTCTACCAGGATCTCCTCGGCAACCCGGCGATCTCGGGGCTGACGCTCCAGGTGCACTGGGACACACTCAACCCCAACGCTCCGCCCGGCGCCAACGCGTACGATTGGAGCTACGTGGACGACGCTTTCGCCCAGGCTGCGGAGGCTGCGAAGACCATCCAGCTCATCGTGCCGCCGGGCTTTCAGACGCCGCAATGGGTACTCAGTCAGATTCCCTCCTGCGACGGGCTATTTGCGTTCCCCGTTCAGACTCCTCCAAGCACGTGCGGAACGGCAACCTTCGTAGGTTACAGCGAAGGGGGCGACGGCACGGTGCTTCCGCTGCCGTGGAACCCCATTTACAAGAGCGCGTGGCGAACGTTCCTGACCGCGCTCGCCGCGCGTTACGGGTCAAACCCGGCGTTCGTCTCCATCGCGGTCGCGGGCCCCACCGCCGCGTCGGCGGAGATGATCGTGCCCAATAACAACAACAGCAACAACCCGCAAACGCAGTTCGATTTACCCATCGCGCCAAACGACATGTGGCGTCAACTGCTGTTATTCCAGTACCCCGGCATGGCGGCGTACAAGAATTCGGATCAGGCGTTCATCGATGAATGGAACGCGGCGATCGATATGTATGGGGAGGTGTTCAGCGGGGTGACCCTGGTCGCCACGACCGGCGACGGTCTTATCAACTTCAGCAGCAACTTCACGATCCCCAGCGCCTTCAGCGCGGACTGCGGCAATCCGAACATGGATTGCGCCGCCGAGACGACGATTCTGTCGCACTTCGTGGATCCAACGGCCGGCGGGGCCAACGCCAAGGCGACCCAGACGAGCGGGATGGAAGCCTCGCGCGCGGGCATAGGCAACCTGGGCGTCGCCGGCGTGAAACTTCTGTCGCAGAGCACGGCGCAACTCGCGGGGTCTTCGGCCCAGATCCTAGGCGGGGCGCAGTTCAACACGTCCTTCGCGAATTTCACCTTGCAGGAAGGATGCACGAGCACGTTTCCGCCCAACGCCAGCGACATGCCCGCCGGGTGCAGCATTCCCTCCAACTGCACCATTCAGGCGTGTATACCCGTCGCGTGCATTCCGCAGGCTTGCCTTGCTCCGGGAGTCACTCAGGCGAGTCTGGCAAGCTACCCGACTTATGGCAAGGTCTTATCTATGGATCCTATGGCCCTGATCCCACCGGAGCAGGCGGAATACAACGTGCTGAATGTCTACTTCGACGGGACGGCGGTTGCCTCCTTCTTCGGCGGGACTCAGGGCGCCGCGCCGCTCAATTACCTGCAAATCTATTCGCCGGACATCCAATACGCGGAGGCTAATGTCAATGCCCCGGCACAGGTGGTGGAGACCGGGGGCGCGACTGTCTCGATGACGGCGCAGGCTCTCCTCAACCTGGCGAGCCAGAAACTGCTGGAGATCGCGAAGCCGACACTTCCCGCGGCCACGTTAGCCGTTCCCGCCTCGGGTAGCGGAACCAGCAGCACGTTCACCTTCACCTTCTCCGATAGCGCCGGCTATGCGAGCCTCACGGTGCTCGACGTGCTGATCAACAGCGCACTCGACGGACGGAAGGCCTGCTACGTGGCCTTCGTTCCGAGCGGGGCGAGTGCGGGCTCGGTGTACCTGGTGGATAACGCCGGGGATGCGGGCGGGCCGTACTCCGGCATGACTTTGCCCGGCAGCCAGAGCGTGAGCAACAGCCAATGCACCGTAAGCGGGGCAGGCAGTTCGGTGTCTTCGAACGGGAACACGGTGACGCTCACGCTGGCGATTACTTTCGCTGCCGGGTTCGCCGGCAACCAGGTGATCTACCTGTCAGCGCAGGATGCGTCGGGCAGTTCCGGGTGGCAGGTGCTGGGAACCTGGAACGTCCCCGGATCGCCGGCCATCGGCCCCGCGGTGAGCGGGATGAGCCCCCCACGAACCAGCAGCTTAGGTCCGACGGCGTACACCTTTACGTTCACCGATACCAAAGGGTGGCAGGATATCTCGGTGGCCAACATCCTGATCAATGGCGCCATCGATGGGCGCCACGGGTGTTACCTGGCGTTGGTGCCGGCGTCGTCGAGTCTGCTGCTGGTGGATGACGCGGGCGATGCGGGCGGGCCGTACTCGGGGATGGTGCTGCCCGGTTCGGGAAGCATAAGCAACAGCCAGTGTACGATCGCGGGCGCCGGAAGCTCGGTGACGAGCAGCGGCAACACGCTGACATTGACGCTAGCGATCACGTTCAGTCAGAGTTTCGCGGGCGAGCAGATCTTCTATCTGTCGGCACGCAACAACAGCGGCCAGGACTCGGGCTGGCAGGCAGTAGGGACGAACGACGTGCCATAAGGAGGTAGCCATGAGCTTTTCGATAAGACACGCTCTCGTGCTGAGTTTTCTAGCGCTGGCGCCGGCTCTTGTGGCGCAGGTCCCGCGCAGGCCCCGGGGGATCTACGCTGTGGTCCGCATCGAGGACTACGTCAACCAGCAGCAGAATGCCAATCCGTCGATCACTCAAGCGCAACTGGACTCTTATTTCGACACCCTCTACCAGGGCTTCCTGGCCAACCCGGCGGTCTCAGGGCTTACGCTCCAGGTAGGGTGGAGAATCCTCAATCCCAATCCCCCCACCTCCTCGAATTCTTACTTTTGGAATTATGTAGACGATGCCTTCGCTGCGGTTGCGGCGTGGAACATCCAAAATTCTACGCAGGCTCCCAAGACAATCCAGTTCATCGTGTCGCCGGGTTTCAGTTCGCCCCAATGGCTGCTGGATCAGCTTCCCAGTTGCGACGGGTTGTTTCAGACGCCGGCTCAGACTCCTCCGAGCACGTGCGGAACTGCAACCTTCCTGGGTTTTAGCGAAGGCAATGGCACCGTTCTTCCGCTGCCGTGGAACCCCGTTTACAAGAGCGCCTGGCAAACCTTCCTGACGGCGCTGGCCGCGCGGTATGGGTCGAACCCCGCGTTCGTTTCGATCGACATCGGGGGACCTACTGCCGCGTCAACCGAGATGATCCTGCCCACTGACAAAACCAGCAACAACCCCCAGACCCAGTTCGGAGTCGACATCTCGCCGAACGACATGTGGAGTCTACTGCTGGCGTTTCACTACCCCGGCATGGCGGCCTACCAGAACACCGATCAGGCGTTCATCGATGAGTGGGACAACGCGATCGACATGTTTGGGCAAGTCTTCAGCGGTGTTACGCTGACCGCCCCCATGACCGCCGACGGCCTTCCCAACTTCAGCCAAAAATTCACGATCCCCCCCGCTTTCACCGCGTACTGCCCCTCTCCGACCATGCATTGCGCCGCCGCGACCACGGTTCTGTCGCACTTCGTCGAACCCACCGTCGGCGGCGCCAACGCCAAGGAAGCCATGACGGCCGGGATGGAAGCCGCGCGCGTGGGTCTCGATCTGAGCGTCCCCGGCACGAAACTGCTGACCGGGAGCACCGCGCAGTTCACGGCGCCTTCCGCCCAAATCCTCGGCGGGGCGCAGTTCGACATGTCCTTCTCGATGGACACCTTGGAGGAAGGATGCGCCAGTACGTTTCCGCCCGGTCCGGGCGACACTCCCACCGGGTGCAGCATACCATCGACCTGCACCACGGACGCGTGCATTCCCGTCGTGTGTATCCCGCAGGCCTGCCTCGCCCCAGGCGTCACTCCGGCGACTCTGGCAAGCTACACGAAATTCGCCAAGTCCCTGCGAAGGACCTGATTCCGCCGGAGCAGGCGCTCTACAACGTCCTGAATCAATACTTCGACGGAACGGCGGTAGCGTCTGCTTTTGGTGGAACGACGGGTACCGCGCCGATGAATTATATGCAAATCTATTCGCCGGACATCCAATACGCAGAGATGAACGTCAATGCGCCGGCACACGTGGTGGAGACCAGCGGGGCAACTGTGTCGATGACGGCGCAGGATCTGCTCAATCTGGCCAGTCAGAAGCTTCTCAGCATCGCCGAGCCGGCCATTCCCGCGGCCGCGTCAGCCAATCCCGCCGCGGGCAGCGGAACCTCCGGCACGTTCACATTCACATTCTCCGATTCCGCAGGATTTGCGAACCTCACGGTGCTCGATGTGCTTATCAACAGCGCTCTCGACGGCCGGACGGCCTGCTACGTGGCCTTCGTGCCGAGCGGACCAACGTCCGGCTCCGTGTACCTGGTGGATAACTCCGGCGATGCGGGAGGGCCCTACTCGGGAATGACGCTGCCCGGCAGCCAGAGCGTGAGCAACGGCCAGTGCACCGTGAAAGGCACGGGCAGTTCGGTCTCCTCCAGCGGGAACGCGGTGACGCTCACGCTGGCGATTACGTTCGCCTCCGGGTTTGCGGGCAACCAGGTATTCTACCTGTCCGCTCAGGATGCGACGGGCAATTCCGGCTGGCAGGTGCAGGGGACCTGGAACGTGCCGGGCCTGCCGGCAGCCGGTCCCGCCGTGAGCGGAATGAACCCGGCGCGCACCAGCACGCTATCTCAGACGTACACCTTTACGTTCACCGACACCAACGGGTGGCAGGATATCTCGGTAGCCAACATCCTGATCAACGGCGCGATCGACGGACGGCATGCATGTTACCTGGCATTGGTGCCGGCGACGTCGAGCCTGCTTCTGGTGGATGATGCGGGGGATGCGGGCGGGCCGTACTCCGGGATGGTGCTGCCCGGTTCCGGAAGCGTAAGCAACGGTCAGTGCACGATCAGCGGCACCGGAAGCTCGGTGGCCGGCAGCGGCAACACGCTCACCCTTATGCTGGCGGTCACGTTCAGCCAGAGTTTTGGCGGCGAACAGATCTTCTACCTCTCGGCGCGCAACTCGAGCGGCCAGAACACGGGCTGGCAAGCCGTGGGGACGGCCGGCGTGCCGTAGGGCCGGATTTCATGCCCGAAGCGTGAGCTTCCGCACGTATCTGCCCGCCGGAATCCCCGGCGCCGGCGTTCGCGAATCCGGCAAATGGTGCCAACGGTGATAAACTCCCTCTACCGGGCTGGGTACGCCACCATGCATCCCGCGCCTCCCTCACGAATCACCGGGTCACTTTGCCACGCTGCCCTGCTGCTGATCGCGGCGATCGTCGCGATTTCCCCGGCGGTCGCCCAGTCCGTCAATCAACCACCCGCGCTCACCTTCATTCCCGGATCCTCCGTCAAGCTCTACCAGGTGAACGGCGACTGCGAGTGGCCCGAATGGGACGCCACCATCATCAACACGCCGCCCGCGTGCAAGCCAACCGCCAGCCAGACCGAAACCAAGGCCGACGTACTGGGAGACGATGTCCCCGTCGCCTTCGAGCACAACGGCGAGTTGATCGTCACCTTCGGCGACACCATCGGAGCGGCCGGATACAGCCCCTGGACCAACGCGCAGAATTCGTTTCAGTGGAACTCCCACGATCCCATTGCACGCAGCACCACGGCCAACGCGCAGGACGGCCTGGCTCTTAATTTCTTCCTCAGCGGCAATCACGGCCTCGAAGTCCTTCCCCCTCCGCAACCCGACGGAACGCCCGTCGCAATGGGGGCCGACGATGTTCCGAGCGCCGGCGTCAGCATCAATGGCCAGATCTACCTGGGTATCACGACCGGCACGGTAACGGTCGCGATGGGGGACCACGACCGTAGTAACGATTACTCCGTCCTGACGACCTTCGACGAGACCGCCGGGACGTTCACGTCGGGCCGCACCATCTCGGCCCTGCCGAACGGACATTTCGCCCGCCCGACCTTCTACCTCGCGGCCCCAGGCGTCCTGGGCACACCTCCTCCCGTCTCTCCGGAACCGGTCGTGGTAATCTTTGGCGCCGGGCCCACCGCCAGAAACGTCTATCTCTCCATCATCCCCTCCACCGAGTTCTGGAGCGGTACCGATCAGAACGGAAACAGCGCCACACGCTATTTCGCCGGCATGAGCCAGGGCCAACCCACCTGGTCCTCAAGCGAGGCCAACGCCGTTCCCCTCCTCCCCCTCGATCCATCCAACCCGGGCATCCCCTATGTTTCGGTCTTGTATTCGCAGCCGCTCGCTCTCTGGGTCATGATGTTCGAAAGCGCCGGCACCACGCCCAGCTCCGGCATGTATTTGACTTATGCTCCGCAGCCTTGGGGTCCGTGGAGCACTCCCCAACTGGTCTTCAACGCATGCCGCGACAAAGGGTTTGGGAATTTCATGTTTTATTACTACGCCAGCGCGGATCAGAACGATTGCCCCGGCGCCATGCCTGCCGGCGTCACGTCTGCTCCGAACTCCGCCGGACCCGCCGGTCCCACGGCCGGCGACCAGACCAAGAACGTCCCCACCACTACACGCGGCATTGCATACGGCCCCGCCTTGATCGAGCGCTTCACCATCGTCTCCGGCCACACCCTCAAGCTGTTCTACATGATGTCGACCTGGAACCCGTATGCGGTAGTGCTGATGGAATCGGATTTCACGATCACACCCGCGCCCTCGACCGGCCCCGCGGCCACCTCGGCCCTTCCCGCCTCAGGCAGCGGAACCGGCGGCACGTTCACCTTCACCTTCTCCGATTCCGGCGGATTTGCGAGCCTCACCGTGCTCGACATACTCATCAACAGCGTGCTCGACGGACGGAAGGCCTGCTATGTGGCCTTCGTTCCGGGCGGTGCGAGCGCGGGCTCGGTTTACCTGGTGGATAACGCCGGGGATGCGGGCGGGCCGTACGCGGGAATGACGCTGCCCGGTAGCCAGAGCGTGAGCAACGGCCAATGCACGATTTCGGGGGCGGGCAGTTCGGTGTCCTCGATCGGGAACGCGGTGACGCTCACGCTGGCGATTACCTTCGCTGCCGGGTTCGCCGGCAACCAGGTATTCTACCTGTCGGCGCAGGATGCCACGGGCAGTTCCGGATGGCAGGTGCAGGGAACCTGGAACGTGCCCGGGTCGCCGGGCAACGGCCCCGCTGTGAGCGGGATGAGTCCGGCGCGGACCAGCAGCTTAGGTCCGACGGCGTACACCTTCAGCTTCGCCGACACCAAGGGCTGGCAGGATATCTCGGTAGCCAACATCCTGATCAACGGCGCGATCGACGGGAGGCACGGATGTTACCTGGCATTGGTGCCGGCATCGTCGAGTGTGCTGCTGGTGGATGATGCGGGGGATGCGGGCGGGCCGTACTCCGGGATGGTGCTGCCCGGTTCCGGAAGCGTAAGCAACGGTCAGTGCACGATCAGCGGCACCGGAAGCTCGGTGACCGGCACCGGCAACACGCTCACCCTCAGTCTGGCCATCACGTTCAGCCAGAGTTTTGCGGGCGAGCAGATCTTCTACCTGTCGGCGCGCAACAACAGCGGCCAGAACTCGGGCTGGCAAGCGGTGGGTACGGTCAGCGTGCCGTAGTGCCAGGCGCCACTCACGACATGGCGACGGCATCGATGGCGTCGATCCTCACCAGGATGCGGTTGTATTCGCGGCTGCGGAGCTCGACGGTATCGCCGCCGATCTTCACCACGATGCCGGCAATGCTCTGACCCTTTACGTACAACATGAGTCCCTTCTTATCGTTTTGGCTTGCTTCCAGAATGTCTTTCATGGCGTTGTCTTCCTTTGCAATGGCCGGTGAGGCGGCGAGCAATGCCGCGCCCAACAAGCCGATATTCGTTCGTCTCGTCATGAGCAATGGCTCCCTAATCTCATATGCGTAAAAAGCGGCGGGTTTTTGCGCCTGCTATGGTGTCTAATTGTCGGTAGGAGGATTCGTATTGATCCTGCAAGACATCCGCTATGCCGTGCGCATGATGGCGCGGAGTCCCGGATTTGTGCTGATGGCGGTGCTCGCACTGGGCCTTGGCATCGGGGCCAACACCATGGTATTCAGCTTCGTGAATGCCTACCTGCTGCGGCCGCTGCCCACGGTGAAGGACGCCGGCCGGCTCGCCCAAGTTAGTTGCCTGCGCCGCGGAAATTGGGTGGGGGTGTCCTACCTGGATTTCCTGGATTGGAATCGGAACCATGTCTTCGAGGACCTGTCGGCCGTCGCCTACATGAACCCGATCCTCACCGGGCGGGGCGAGCCGGACCGGGTGTCGGGCGCGCGGGTGTCGGGCGGCTTTTTCGGCGTGTTTGCGGCGCGGCCCGCTATTGGCCGCCCTTTTCTGCCGGCCGAAAATGCTCCGGGGGGCGAACCGGTAGTGCTGCTGAGCTGGGGATTCTGGCAGCGCCGCTTCGGCGGCAACCCGGAGATGGTGGGCCAATCGCTGGCGCTTGACGGCGTCAGCTACAAGATTGTCGGCGTGATGCCTGCGCGCTTTCGATTCGCCTGGAGCGACCCCGACTTCTACGTACCACTGGCCCAGGACACCGCAACCGTCACGGCGCCGCGCGGCCGGAGGTTCCTGGACGTCACGGCGCGGCTGAAACCGGGCGTCTCGATCGCCGCGGCGCAGGCGGAGATGGAGACCATCGTCCGCCGTCTCGAGATGCAGTACCCCGAGAGCAACAAGGATACGCGTGTCAGCGTCCAGGACCTGATCTACTCGCTGGGGGACGGCCCGCGGCAATCGATCTACGTCATGATGGGGATCGTGCTGTTCGTGCTGTTGATCGCCTGCTCCAACGTGGCGAACCTGCAACTGGCGCGGGCCACGGGCCGCACCAGCGAAATTGCCATCCGGGCGGCCATGGGCGCGAGCCGCGGGCGCATCGTCGCGCAGGTGCTGACGGAGAGCGTGATGGTATCGATTCTGGGCGGCCTGCTGG
>OMOG01000294.1:7913-37010 GCA_900290305.1 Candidatus Sulfopaludibacter sp. SbA4 | reverse complement strand
GAGCTGGCGCGCCATTCTGGTCAGGACAGGCAGGTCTTGCCGAGCCTCGCTTCGCAGCCGCCTCCATTTTCGGAGCGCCTGGCGATCCAGCCGAATGTGGCGGTTCGAATAAACTCCGCACGGCGTCAGCGCCTCGACAGCCCCGTTTTCACGCTCACGGAGATGGTGCACGTACGGATCTTCCACGCACGGATCCGCAAACCTCTGACCGCTGGCAACCTGGTCCTCGGACGGCCACGTTTCCGATTTGTGGCTGTTGCATCCCCCGCATGCGTAGTAGAGGTTGTGGTAAGCACAGATGAGATTTGGGAACTTGCTCTTAGGCTTGAAATGCTCGACCTCGAACGCCTCCTCGCCGCCCAGATATTCCTCGGTGCGCTCACAATACGCGCACCGCTCGAGAAAATCCCTGCGCAGAAATGGTTTGTGATCGCGATAGTTGGATGTCGGGGGCGGATTCTCGCGGCGGGCAAAGAGTGCCATGATTCGAAACCGATCGGCTTGAACTACCTTCGGAGCTTGAGCAAGAGGTCTTCAATCGACTGCAAGAGCTCGGTTCGCTCCGCCTCCCACTGGCGGTCCCGGGCCTCGATTTGAGGGTCTCTGTCCTCGGCGTCGAGCCGAACTTCGATCCGCTCCAACTCGAAACGCTCCAGCACGGTGAGCCCGGATCCAAGATCTTTATCCACGAGCTCGTGGTATCGTTGGCGAACCTCGCGATCAGCCATCGAAGCGATCCTGGAGGCGACGGTCTGAGCCTCGTTATCGTGCGCCACGACAGGATTGGGGGCAGGACTCGTTCTTCGCCCTTTCGATTTATGTTTGGCTGCCCGGGACGGACGGCGTACCCAAACACGCCGTGTAACGTGCCCATCGCGACGATCGGAGTTCTTCACGGCAAACATGCGCTAGCCCGCCTTAGAGTCCTTGGTGTCCGGAACGACTGCATTTGTACGTTCTTTTAGTATAGCGAGCTGTTCGTTGGCCCGCTTCATGGCCCGTAGCAACCGCTCGAAGTCTTCCTCTGTGAGGTGGATCGCAGTCCGCTGCGTCTGCCCGTAGTTGTCCGCGGTAGTAATCTCCACGGTGGCTAGATAAGTGAGGCCGAAGAACCTCCTGTAGAGATCGTCGCCGTCAACCGCGTAGTGGTCGTACGCCGCGCTCCCGAACAGCGGCCTGGCGTCCCAGACAATGTTGACGTCGTCTATCGTCGGTAGTCCTACGTCATGCTGAACGTCTTTGACCTCGTCCAGCCAGACCCGTTCCTTAATCGAAGCGAGACGAGCCAGGAGGTTCGAGAGAATCGCGAGCTCCTCCTGACCGAACCCCAGCAGCAAGAGATCCCTTTCAATGTCCTGGAGTTCAAGCCCGTAGCGTTGCCAACTGTTGAGCAGGTGCCTGACGACATCCGCGGTCTGCCTGAACTGCTCCGGCAGCAGGGTACTCGCCGCAATGATGGAGGGGAACTCCGGCTCATACAGGTTATAGCTGCGAGCCGCCAGAAACCAGTTCGCAATCGCATCCCGCTGCTGCTCGTCAAGACGAAAAAACGCTTCCAGGTCGTCTTTGAAGTCGTCGAAATCGTAGGGGGGTTGCTGAGATGGCCCGAAGATCTTGTATTCCACCGGCCCGTCCTCCTTCACCTACGGAACGGGTCTGCAGCCCCAGGCAACGAGAGCCGCAACGTTCCATCCGAATTCTAGCAGTTTCCGGGGGGCGCCCGAGGCCGGATCAACGCAGAAGAAGCAGTATTTCCGGCGCAAGGAAGTGTGCCGTTTCTGGGTGGCGGAGCGGGGCAAGATCAGGCCGCGCAACATTTCGGGCGCGTGCGCGCCGCACCAGCGGTGGCTCACGGACGCCATCAGGAAGGAGTGGAATATCGCGCTGCTTCCGTTCGCGGCGTCGAAGGACGTGGGCGATGCGCTGGCCGCCAAGAACTATACCATCGACCGGCGCAAGATCCAGATGGACGAGCCGATCAAGCAACTGGGCGAGTACAAGGTTCCCGTGCGCCAGCACAAGAATGTTACGGCGGAAGTTACTGTAATTGTGGTGCGAGAAGAGTAACTTTCCGCGGCGCCGATCTGGAGGCCGCGTGCAGAATCCGCCGAGATAAGTGCAATCTTTGCTGTGCCGGCCCATTGGTCAGACCCGCCTTCCACGACAACCTTCACCAGATCCACTACGGTAGTCCGCGTGCTGTGACATTCCCCAGGAAGAGAACTATGGCTGAAGATAAGCGCGAGCTTTTGGAGAAACTTAAATTCGAATTGGCCTTCGTGGAGGACGGCGGATACGGCCGCTCAGTTCGTACTCCACATAGACCTACAGCCCCTTTCCGAGACTCGCTGACCTGCCTGAATTTCGGCGATCCGTTGCGTACCCATCCCTGCGCCGAGTGCATTCTGATGCAGTATGTCCCCGAGTCCAGCAAAGGGGAAGACGTCCCTTGTCACTATATTCCGCTCGATGGTGAGAGCAGAACAATCGCCACCCTGGATGCCACCGAAGCCGAAGGGGCCCTCAGGCAGTGGCTTCATCATGAAATCAGCAGGCTGGAAGCTGAGCTGGCCGTTTGAACATGACCTTCACGCCGGGCGACAGCAGGCGGCCACTCAATTGCTCTTTAGTTGAGTGAGGACAAAACAAATATGAAACGCTACGCCGCTGCTTTTTTGCTGGCAGTCAGCTTCGCTGTGACCGCCCCCCTGGTCATGGCCGACGACCACGACAACAAACGTTATTACGACAAGAGCCACAAGGACTACCACCAGTGGAACGACAACGAGGATCGCAACTTCACCGTGTTCCTCGGTGAGAAGCACATCAAGGTTCACACCTGGAAGCAGTCGAGGCCTTCGGAACAGCAGCAATATTGGGCCTGGCGGCACGAACACCCGGATGAGAAGCGGTAAGAGCCGGCGCGTGGCGGCGCACTAAGCCATCCCGCAGGAAACCAGGGGCCGACTGCCAGTCGGCCTGCAGGCTGCCAGCCTGCCCCACAGGCAGCTCTGAATCAGTGGCTTGACCTCAGGTTTCCGGAGAGCGGCACGAGCGGCGGGCCTAAGACGATCTCGCCGCCGCAGACGTCGCGATTGCCCAATCGGCCTGCCGGGAGGGAATCGGCGTCGGCGGCGAGTCTGTGCCGCGCCAGCAGGGTTGCGGCCTGGACGGTCAGATAGCCCAGGTCTCGCGTATTCCACGACAGGCCGATGACCTTCACATCCTGGCGGCCGGATTGCAGCACCGCCTCCGCCGCGCCCGGCACCGCCGGGGGCGAGAGAGCCACGATCAGCTTAACGCCAGGCCGCACGCGCAAGATGGCCTGCGTCTCCAGAAACGCCCGATCGCGATCGTCACCGCTGGACTGTATGGACGCCAGTTTCAGTTCAGGATATTTGCCGGCAATCCACTGGCCGGCGGAGTTCGAGGCGCCGGTGAGGATGGCGAATTCGCCGTGGCCATGCAAGAGGCACGCTGCCCGGCCGGCCAGGATCTGGCCGGTCTCCCGGGAGTTCGCCGGGTTCACGAAGAGATCGCGCGCATCGGGCTCGGCATCGGAATCCCAGGCAACCACGGGGATGCCATGCGCCCGCGCCTTGCGCAGCACGGGGGAGATGCCCGCCTGGTCGGCCGCCGCCACCGCGATTGCGTCCACGCGGCGCGTGATCCAGGTCTCGACGATTTGGATTTGTTCGGTCGAATCCGGACCGATCGGGCCCTCCCAAATGAGTTCGATACCCAGCTCGCGAGCGGCCTCTTCCGCGCCGCCGCGGCAGCTCGCAAAATAGGGATCGCCCTTGATCCTGGGCATGACCGCGACCACGGGAACGCGCCCGGCGGAAGGCGGCGCCCGCAATGCGGAACGAACCAGGACGACGTTAGTGCCGGCCACCAGCAGGGATCCCGCCAGGAAGGCCCCGCACAACGCCGAGAGTTGACGATTGGTCACAGGGCCTCACTTCCCCGGCGCAACTCCGAGATAGTTGCCATAGCCCACAATGACAGTCGAACTGACCAGCACCAGCAGGCTGAGCCCGACCAGTAACCGGGTGCGGCGGCTCGTGCCGCGCCACTCTTTGAGACCGATGCCCCACAGCGTGCTGAAGATGATGATGCTGGCCATGTGCAGCGTCCAGCTCGAGAACTTATACCGGCCCATCTGCGTTTCGCCCATGCTATAGAAGAAGAACTGCATGTACCAGGTGGTTCCGGCGAGCGCGCAGAAGAGGTAATTTGCCAGCATGGGGGCCCGGATCGCCGGTTCGGCGGCGACGGCCACCGCGGTGGCCGTGCGGGATAGAGCGGCTTCGCGGCGGCTGTCTTCCTCGGGAGCGGGCTCAGGGGCGGGGGCTGTGGCGCGGATCTCCGGCTGGAAATACTGATACGCGGTGCGGTTCCGGATGTTCAGAATGACGCACCAGATGAAATTCGTGGTAAATCCGCCGGCCAGCACCACCACCAGGACGGGAAGCCCTTGCCACAGGGGCGGGGTGTCGTGCCGAATGGCGATCTCCTTGATGGGATCGCCGGCCGCCAGTCCGTAGGCGAAACAGGCGCTCATGACGCCCGAGAAGGTGGCCACCACGAGTCCGCGCTTCAGATCGAACTCGCGAATGGCGTTGCGCTTCTGCTCTTCCGGCATCTCGCGCTCCTTGGACACCCCCGCCGAGCCCGCGCAGACGATGCCTGCCAGACAGACCGCGACGCCGAAGAGAATGACCTGGCCCGAATGCGTTCCCCAGACCTGGGTGGCGAACACCCCGCGGAAGATGGGAGGCAGCAATGTGCCGAAGGCCGCCGTGTACCCCAAGACCATCGCCATCCCGAGGGACATGCCGAGGTACCGCATGGTCAGGCCGAAGGTGAGCCCGCCGAAGCCCCACAGGACCCCGAAGGTGTAAGCCCAAAACATGCTGCTGGGAGGCGCTTCCCGAAGCACTCCGGGGAGATCGCGGGTCAAGAGGAGCGCCAGGATCCAGGGAGCGATGACCCAACTGAACATGCCTCCCGCCAGCCAGTACGTTTCCCAGGCCCAGTGCTTGACTCCGCGATAGGCCACATAAAAACTGCCTGAGGCGAAGCCGCCCAGCCAGTGAAAAAGCACTCCAAGAAGGGGATTTGGCGTCAAAAAGTCACCTCAGATCCGGTTTGGGCCGCAATTTCCGGGCCACAGAAGAATGGTAACCGAGCGCATCTTCGCTTTCAATAATAATCAGGCCTTAAACTATGAATAACTGAATCCCGCCCGATGGGAGAGAGGCAATACCCCCAATTGCGCACCGTCTGCGCAAAACGCCCCACACGGAATCGGGCGGCGCACCGGCACGTGAAGGGGAGCGATCCTCCCCTGGCGCCTTGCATCCGAGCGGTATGTAAGGGAATTCGTCACAGCCTGTGGATTTTCGCCGCTTCGCACAGGCACCGTCCGAAAATTGGACAACAAACTGCTGCTGTAAAGCAGATCATTAGATCTGTTACTCGTAATAGGAGAACGCCATGAGGAAATGCCTCGCTGTAGTTGGTGCCGTATTCGCACTAGCTCCTGTAGTATTGTTCAACACTACGTTCGCAGCCGATACCCCCCCGGTCAAACGAACCGCGGATTTTAGCCCCAGGCTCAATGGGCCTACCACATCCCTCGGTAAGACCGGCGTCGTCGTGAAAATCCAGAGTGCCGCCATTGCCAAAGACGGCACGATCACCGTCCGTGCCACGATTGTGGATTCCGACGGAAACCCGCTTGACAGGCTGGGCTTGACCACGCCCGGCCCCGTCTCCATGAGCTTTATCGCGGCGCGCATCCCTGCCGGTCAAAGCCAGTACCTGTCCTACACGACCAGTGTGTCCGCCGCCACGATTACCACAAACCCCCCGCAGACCCAGGCGGCCAACGATTCGGGCGGCACTTTCAGCACGAATGCCGTCGGCGATTACACTTATACGTTCAAAACCAAGGCCCCCGTGACCTTCGACGCCACAGCGACCCACGCCATCGGCGTTTCCGCCCAGCGCAGTCTCACCGAGTACGGCACGTTCGACGAATGGAGCGAGACCTCCAACGACGTTTTCACGTTCGTACCGAACGGCTCGGCCGTCAAGGTGACGCGCTCGGTAGTGGCCACCAGTGCCTGCAACCAGTGCCACAACCCGCTGATCGGCCACGGCGGATCGCGCCTGGAGGTGGAACTGTGCATCATGTGCCACCAGCCGC
This sequence comes from Candidatus Sulfopaludibacter sp. SbA4, assembly GCA_900290305.1. Classification (GTDB taxonomy): domain Bacteria; phylum Acidobacteriota; class Terriglobia; order Bryobacterales; family Bryobacteraceae; genus OMOG01. The sequence goes on along the minus strand of OMOG01000294.1, from coordinate 30,796 downwards.
AGACCATCAATGCCGATACGCTTCTCACTATGGACATGAAGGTCATGATCCACAAGATCCACATGGGTTCGAGCCTGCCCAGCGTCAAGGCAGGCACCCCTTATAGGGTCTGGCATCGCGGCTCGTGGTCGGACTTCTCCACGGTGGTCTTCCCCCAGGACGTCCGGAACTGCACCACCTGCCACCAAAACGCAACCCAGGCCGACAACTGGAAGACCAACCCCAGCGCCGCGGTATGCACTTCCTGCCACGACGATGTGAACCTGGCCACCGGCCTGAACCATCTCAACCTGCCGCAGATCGACGACAACCAGTGCAAGGACTGCCACACGTCGAAGTCTGTGCTGGATTTCGACGCGTCGATTCCGGGCGCGCACCTGATTCCCACGAACTCCACGGAGCTCCCGGGAATCGTTACCAAGATCTTGAAGGTGGCCGGAGCCACGCCGGGCAACGCCCCCACGGTCACATTCAGCGTGACGGACAAGTCCAACAATCCGGTGGATATCACCAAGATCAGCTCAATCCGGTTGGTCATGGTCGGCAATAATGTCGACTATGGCGTTGGACCGGCTGGCATGGCGCGGGTTTCCGAAACTCCGACCGCGGCGACCCTCGCCAACGGCGTGTACACATACACCATGACGAACAAGCTTCCGGCCACTGCGGCAGGCTCCTACACGGTGTCCATCGAAGCCAGCAACACCGTCACATTGATGCCGAATACGCAGCAATCGACCACCGCCACGGATGCCGCCGATCCGGTGGAATTTTACTTCTCGGTTGACAAGAGCCCCGTCCTGGCGCGGCGCCAGGTGGTGGCGACGGCGAAGTGCGCGTCCTGCCACTCGGATCTGAAGTTCGTCCACGGCGGCACGCGCAACTCCACCCAGGAGTGCAGTCTCTGCCACAATCCGACCTTGACGGATGGCACCTCAAATCAGAGCGTGAACATGTCGGTCCAGATCCACAGCATCCATCGCGGTGAGAACCTGGCCAATCCGTACGTGCTGGGGACGACCAATTACCAGGACGTCCGGTTCCCGGGCGACCTGCGCGATTGCACCACCTGCCACTTGACCGGCACGTACCTGGTGGAGAACGTCGGGGCCAAGGCCGCAGTGGCCAGCCCGGGCGGCTTCACCAAGACGACGCCTCCGATCTCGGCTGCCTGCCAAGGTTGCCATGACGACGTGGCGACGGCTTCCCACGCCCTGGCCAATACCACGGTCCTGGGCGAGAGCTGCGCAGCTTGCCACAGCGCGGGCGAGGAATTCTCGGTGGATCGCGTTCACCAGCGGATCTTCTGAGAAGTTCGCGCAAAACGGCACCGCATTTGGTTGCTTGGGGTCGCCCCATGGAACATGGTTAGGCCCCATCCTTACTTCGATTCGTCCACGACCTCGATGGCGTTAATGCACGCGTAATTGCGAACGGGCGTCAGCGAGATCGTGAGTTTCCCCTGGGCGTCGGGCTCCAGTCCATGGCTAGCCAGGGTGAAGGCGCGAGCGCCTCCCCTGGCCTCCTTGAACAGGTCGAAGTTGCGCCGCAGGGCAATCCCGTTGCTCAGAATGTCGAACACGCGGCTGCCCGGTCCACCGCGGGCGGGCGTGCCGGGGCCGAACCAGGCTTCGGCGAAATACAGAGTTAACCCATAGCGCCCCGGAGGCACGGGAATCACGTACTTGAGATTGCCGTACCGCTCGCCATGGAACAGCTCGGGGTCGTCGGTATTGCCGACGGGCTCGTTGCGAAGCACGAGCTGTCCGCCTCGCGAGTACTGATCCGGCTCCCAAACGCGGCCCTGCTTGTCGGTGTAAGCGTGGTCCCGGCTCACCATGCGAATGGGGCGCAGTTTGCCGGGAGTTCCCGGCGTAATCTCCAGCGCGTTCAGGAAGGCGGGGTTGCTGGATGGCTCAAACTTCAGGTGCAGCTTGCCATCCGCGGCTGGCACGACGTTCTTGAAGACTCGGATATCGGCGGCACTCGGTCCGGCGTCGGAGATCACGTCCAGTTCGTGCATCGCCTCGGCGCCGTTGATGGACACGTTGAAGAGGCGGCTGGTTTCCCCGCCGCCGGCCATGTTGTTTTCCCCATACAGCATCTCCGCAAAGAACAGCCGCAATTCGTAGACGCCGGGCGGCAGGGGTATGTCGTAAGTGAACGCGCCCTCCCGCCGGCTCTGGTACAACTGCGGGTCCCGAGTGCCCGCAATCGATCGACTGCCCGCCTCGAAGACGGTGCCGCCCTCGAAGTAACGGTCGCTGCGCCAGGTCCGGCCGGCCCGATCGGTGTAGTTGCCGTTGGGGTGGCCGGCCAGAATCCGGATCTCCTGCGACCCGGAGGGGACGAGCGAGACCGGCGGTGGAACCACCACCTTGGCCGCCTTGCGCGACGCAAACAGGGCGATTGCGGAAGCGCTCACCGCCAGCGCAACCACTGCCAGCGCGACCACATACATGGAGATTTTGGGCCTTCGTTCGGCGGGGGCCGGCAACCCCAGCGGCGCCACCACCACCGGCTCCGGATTCTCGTGGGATTTCAAAACGGCGTTTGACTCCAAAACGGCTGGGTCCAGGGTTTGCAAGGCCCCGCCGTTCAGGTCCGGCGGCGCCACCAGGGCCTCCTGGCTCAGGCTCTGCCGGAGCGGCAGTTGGGGAAGAAACACGGGAGCATATTGGCCGGGCGGGATTTCGATGCGGATGGCATGGTCGGCTCCGTCCGCTTCGTAGTATTCGCGGAGCCGTTTGCGCAGCCGGTGCGCCTCCACCCGCACGATCGAATCGCGCTTCTGATCGAACACCGCCGGGCGCCCCAAGGCCTCCACCGCGATGTTGTACTCCTTGATTTGCTCGGCCGCGCCCTCAAAATACTGGGTACACACGTAGGTCAAGACGTGGGCCAGATTGGGAGCCCGATTGAATATTCCCGAATCCAGCACCGCCTGCAACTCGCGTTGCTCCTGGCCGAAGTTGGAGGCACTTTGCATTTCTCTCACCGAGACGATTGGAGGCAGTATACACGCCGCCGGAGCCCGGTGACAAGTGCGTTAACGCAGCGCGAGGAGCATTAACGCCTCCAGATGCGCTCTGTTAACACTTTGGATATTCGCTATAACGCAGGCCTTACGGGGCTTCGACGCGCACCGTGGTGGTGGAAGTGGAGATCGCGCTGCCCTGCCGGGCGGTAGCGTGAATCTCGTAGCTGCCGGGCGGAATGGCCTCCGCGGGGATGGTCATCAGGTAGGGAATTCTGCCCTGCGCGTCCGGGTCGGGGAGTTGCATGGGGACCTTCGTCAGGCTTTGGCCGTTCTGGAGGAATTCGACTTCCACGGTGGGCTTGCCGGGAATCGAGGCATCCGGATACACGGTGAAGAACAGCCGCAGCACGGCGTTCGGTCCCTTCTTCACCGTCTGATCCAAGGTAGGGGTGACGCTCCCACCCTGGAACTGAAATGGCTCGTTAGGATCGAGGCCCTTAGCGTTGGCGACATAGGAGCGCATGGGCGTCAGCGACGAGATACTCACGCCATTGGCCTTCGCCGGGACCGTGAACTCCGCGTGTCCGGTACCGACCTTGCCGCTCTCGTTGTCCATGACGGCGCTCTCCAGGGTGTATTTGCCGGGCGCCAGGGCGACCGTGGTTTTGTCCAGGAAGTTGCCCAGCTTGAACTGCTCGGAGGTCACCTGGAACGACCGGTCGCGGGTGATCTTCTGGACCACCTCGCCCTGGGAGTCCTTCACCAGCGCCGCGAGCGAGCAATGCACCTCGAGCGGAGCACCCACGGCGGCCGTTTTCGGCTGCAATTCGTGAAGGGGAACTTCAAGCAGGATGGCCACGTCGGTGGCGCTCGCCTTGGGCTGCAGGAGCACCGGCCCGGCGCGGAACTTCACGTCGGCCGAGGTCTTGCCATCGGACAGCAGCTTGAGCAGGGGAACCTCGAAAGTCTTCAATCCGGTGCGGGCTTCGGGCGGCAGGGCGAAGTACCCGACGCGCGCGTGAATGACCAGGTCCTTGCGCGTGGTATTGACCGTGAGCTTGCGGAACGAGCCGTCGAAGTTCTTGATTCCGGGGTTGAACGAGACTTCGTAATAGCTGGAGATCTCCTCGTTGACCTGCCGCAGGGGCACGCGCAGATCGTTGCTATCGCCGATCAGGAAACCGCCGGTGGATTCGGACAGGTCGCGGATGGCCAACTGGATGTTGGCACGCCCGGAGACCTCGGCATTATCGGAGGACATGACTTCATCCTTGGTGACGGCGCCGTCGTTTTTGAGGATGGTGGTCTTGCTGGAGGCGGCCGCGCCATTCAACTGGCTGGTAGCACCCGCGTTTTGCGATCGCGTCATCACTCCGCGCGTATCCACCGCGTAGAACGTCACGTTGTTGCGATTGGCCATGCTGAGGACGTTGCGGAACGGCACATCCAGCTCCGGGGTCAGATACATGCCCGCGGTAAAGTACAGAACGCTCTTGCGGCCGGGCATCAGGCGCAGTCCGTCCACCAGCGACTCCAGCGCGGACAGTGTCAGACGCGTCCCCTGCGACCCGACCACCGCATCCAGGCGCAGAATATCCAGCATGATGGACGCCAGCCTGGCCTGCAAGGCAGCCGCCCCACTGGCAACCGGCTGGCTGGCAGCCTGGCTGGCCGCCGCGCGCAGATTGGTGTCCTGGTCGGCGCCGTGGACCGTCTGGCCGTTCAACTGCCTCTTGAGCTCGTCCAGAATGGCGTCCGATTCCGAGGAGAGCCGCGGGGCGCTGAGCCCTTCGGTGGCGCGCTCGATAGCTTTGGTCAAGGCAGCCGGGTCTTTGGTGAACGGCTGAAGGGCCAGAATCCGCGTGTCGATGACTACCACCGAGTAGAAAACGTTGCCTCCCTGCTGGCCCCGGATCAGATCGAGGGCGGCGGTGCGTGCGAGCTTCCGCTGCTCCACGGAGAGGGCGTCGAAGGCGAGAGTCACCAGCCGCACCTGGCGCATGGGATCGAGCGCCGTCGACGCGCCCGTTTCGGTGACCGCGTTGGAGCCGCTCACCAGGCGGAAGCTGGTCAGCGTCTGCTTTGCGCCGTTGTCCAGCACGGTCAGGTCGCCCGGCTTGAGGTCCGTGACGGGCTTGCCTTTCTTGTCGCGGACCACCAGGTCGAGCAGAACTTCATTGACGGTCGTCTGCACCGCGGGCGTCTGCGAAGGATCGGGCCGAAGCACCTGGGCCGCCTGGGCCATCGCCGGAAGCGCAGCTAGTGCCGCTGCCAGCATCGTGACACTAACCACTGACTTCATAAGGCCTCCTGAAGAAACTGCGAGGTGGGGCAGGCCATCGCCTTTTGTGGCCTGCCCTTCCTCGGCTGCCGAAGCGCAGACGACAAAAAAACGATCGTCTGCGCCACGCTTACTTTTCCAAATGCTGAAGGCGCTTGAACTCCGCCAGTTCGCGCGCCGCATCGTCTTTCCTTCCCAAGCGGGTGTAAGCGGTGGCCAGGCTGTAACGCGCCTCGGGGCTGGCGGGAGCGAGTGTGACTGCGAATTGGAGCTCCGTGGCGGCCTTCGCCGGCTCCTCGGCGGCCAGCCACGCGCGGCCCAACGCAACGTGCGCCGAGAAATCGCCGGGGCCGGCCTTCACCGCCTTCTGGCCACAATCGAGCGCCGCCTGGAGGTCTCCGCGCTTGAGATAAATCGCGGCCAGCCCGACCAGCGCGGTAACGTGATCGGGCGCCAGCTCCACGGCCTTGCGGATCTCCTCGATGCCGCGGTCCGAATCCTGGACATTCAGGAAAGCTCCGAAGCGGAAATGAACGTTGGCCTCCGCGGGGTACTCGCGGACGACGGCTTCGAACTTCGCGGTAGCTCCCGGGTAATCCAGTTCCATAGCCGCGGCCATGGCGTCGCCGAGTTTAAAGACCAGGTCGCGGCTTCGCTCGGGCACCTCGGAGGGTAGCCACGTCTGGCGAAGACCGGCGATCCCGGCGGCGACGATCACCTCGGGCGTCTTCTTGTCCATGCGGGTCAGCTCGGTCAACTCGGTGATGCCCTTTTCGAAGCTGCCGGTTTTGGTGTGCGCGAGCGCCAGGTGCAGCCTCGCGGCGCGCGCCAGTTCCGGCGGCTCCTGGAAGTTGAGGCGCTCCACGTGGCCCAGGCTGTCGAGCGTTGCGTCAAACCTCCGCAGCTTGTATTCGCACAAGCCCGCCATGGTCCAGGCGGGCGCGCTCGCGGGCTTCACGGCGGCGAGGCGGCGCAGGGACGCGGCGCAATCCTCGTAGCGGTCCAGATCGTAGGCGATCGAACCGGCGTTCCAGAGGCCTTCATCCCAATTCGGTTTGAGCTGCAGCGCCTTCTTGTACAAGGCCAGCGACTTTTCCAGTTGTTTGGCGTTGCGCGCCTCTTCCGCCTGGCGCGACAGGGTCTGGAAGGAAGGCGGCGCGGTCTGTGCAGCGGCCGGGAGTGCCGTTGCCGCTGCGAACATCACCGCCATGAGAGGTCGCTGCATGCTGGTTTCATGATAGCGCCTGGTGCACTGGAGTGCGGAAGAAACACAGGCAGGCCCGGTGACGGGTCAAGAAATGCCTGTGCCACGAAGAAACACAGGCAGGAATGCCTGTGCCACGGCGATCAGAAGTAGAACTTGATGGCCGCCTGGATCACGCGGCGGCCCTGCTTCTGCGTCACCGTGCCGAATAGCGGCGTGTCCACCTTACCCGTGGTGCCATCGAACCCGAGATTCAAATTGCTTCCGTTGAACGACCAGAGCGGATGGTTCAGGAAGTTATAGGCGTTGAAGCGGATCTGCAGTTTCTTCGACTCCTTGAACTGGAAGTTCTTAAAGAGCCCCAGATCGGAGTTGAAGAAGGACGGTCCGTAGATCGCCGGCAGCACACTGGGACCGTTCTGGCCGAGGGCTGTCGGGAAGCTGAAGCAGTTCGGATTGATGTACTGGTGCGCGGCCAGACCCGAGGCGGGGTTGCATGTCAGCGTCGGGTTGAGCTGGATGTCGTTCGTGCCCAGCAGCGACACGTTGCTGACATTGAAGGTAGTCCCGGGGATCTTGTATCCGTTCAGATTCAGACTGAAGTTGTCGCCCCCGCTGAATCCCGTGAGATTGGCGCCGCTTTGCAGTTGGGTGATTCCGGAAAGCTGCCAGCCGTTGACGAACCCTCCCGCCATCCTGCCTTTAGCAGGGTTGCCTAACTCGATGGAGTAGGCCGCGTTGAAGATCTGGGTACGGTTTGCGGGTTGGACGCCGTAGTCGTTGGCGAGATTGAAAGAGTCCAACGTGGGACTGACGATCCCCATGGCCTTGCCGTACGTGTAGTTCATGTTGATGGTGTAGCGGCCCTTGGTCCGAACCCAGGTAATCTGCAAGGCATTGTAGTTCGCATAGGCCGCGTTGGTTGCCAGACCCAAGTCGGAGAAGCCTAGCAGCGGCCGGAAGTTATCCGGCGTTAGCGAATTGGGATCCACGCCGCCATTTTTGCTCGAGAGCATGGCGCCCACGGGTACCAGGTTGATGTTCGAGACAGCGCCCGAGCTGAGGGCCAGTTGGCGGCTGCGATTGCCCACATAGGCGACTTCGAGCAGGCTGGCCCACGGAGTGCGCTGTGAAACCGTGAAGCTGTAGCTGTCCGTGTAAGGCTGTCTGTCGTCCTTACTATCCACCGCCGCCGGGGAAAGCGCTTGCGTGCTGAAGTTCAGGGTGCTCAGTTGGCTCGCCTTGAGCGGGATACCGTTCACATTGGCGCCCAAGTTGATGGTCTGCACTCCCGCGGCCACGTCCAGGCCGCTGGTGAACTGGCCGGAGTGATAGTAGTAACGGCCGTAGCCGCCACGAAGCACGGTTTTTCCCTGGCCTGCGAGGTCATAAGCGAAACCGACTCGGGGCTGGTAGAACAAGGCCCTGGTGGGGAAGCCGCCCAGCGGCACGTTGGGGTCTCGCTTGTGCCATTCGAAACCGCAGTATTGCAGCGGTGTGCAACTCGAGTTGTACTGCGCGTAGTTGAATATCGAGTAGCCCGCACCGGTGCGATCAATCCAGGGTTGGAAGTGAGTGAAGCGCATTCCGTACTCGACTGTGAGTCTCCGGGTGACCTTCCAGGAATCCTGTGCAAAGCCTTCGTAGGTGTTGTACGAGATGTCGTTGATGCGGTTAAACGAGGTCTCGCCGTACGAGTTCAGGGTTCCCGTCAGCAGGTCGGCGTACTCGTTGCCCAGTGTGTTGGGGTTACTGACGTTGACCCCCAGGTAGCCGTTGGTGTTGTTGTTCGCCGGCTGGGCGTTGCGGATCCACTCGTAGAAGAACCCGCCCTTAATCGTATGCGTGCCCCATACCTTCGTGATTGTGTCGCTGAAGCTGGGCATCCACTTGTCGGCATACAGGCCGGCGGACGCGCCGCCCGCTTCGAAACCGCCCGGGTTGAACACGACCGCGGCTTCCTGGTTCTGCCATCCGTTTCCGCCGAACGACGGAATCTGGGCGACGCCGTTCTTGAACAGGCCGGAATAGCTGTATCCCACCTGCGAGCGATCCACCTTGCTGGGGTCCTCGAAGACGTTGGGGAACCCGATGTAGGTGTAGCCGAACACGAACTCGTTGGTCATGGTCGGGCTGAACACGTGGGTGAGCGATGCGGTCACGGAATCCGAGCGGTTCTTGCCCTGTACCGGCGTGGGATATGGTACCTGGTCCACCTGGCGCCACCACAGCCCCACCGGGAACTGCTGCGTCTCACGTTGCAGGTTGTACCGCACGAATAGCTTGGTGTTGTCGCTGATGCTATAGTCTACGCGCGACATCCACTGGAGGTTGTTCTGGTTAAAGGTCTCGGCCTGCACGTAGTTGTATCCGCCGGTGGCATTGGGGTCGGCATTGGGAGTAGGATACAGCTTCATGAGCGACTGCGTGTTCTTGTCGATCAGGGACGTGGGAATGATCCCGCCGGGCGCCTGCGCCAAGGCAGCGGCATTAAGCTGTCCCGGAGGGCCGCCGGATGAATTGATGTTGCCTTCCTTGGCCACTTCGGCCGGGGAGAAATTCCCGCCGATTTCACCCGGGGTGGGGACGGTGGCGCGCAGCAGGCCGGTGTCCAGCACCTGGTAGAAGTACTCGAAACCCGAAAAGAAGAACAGCTTGTTGCGGTTCTTGTTGAACTTCGTGCCGGGGATCAGGACCGGCCCGCCGATGGTGAATCCCGGATAGTAGTACTTGTTCTCGGGCCGCGACTGACCGTTGGCATTGAACAGCGCGTCGTTGGCGTTCAGCGCGTAATTCCTGGCGTAGAAGAATCCCGACCCATGGAAACTGTTGCCGCCCGACTTGGCGACCGACGTGATCAGCGCGGGCCCCTTCTGATTCTCGGCGCTGAAATTCGACGTCAGCACCTTCAACTCGGCGATCATGTCCGAATTCGGGTTCACCGGCGTATCGCAGTTGCAGCCCGGGTCGGAGACGTGGGCGCCGTCGGCCGTGATATCCAGCGAATTCGCCGGGAGCCCGTTGTATGAGTACGCGTTGTTGAGCGGGCTCTGGCTGCCGGCATCTCCGTTGGCGTTGATGCCGATGGTTTCGCCCGTGAAGTTGGCCTTGTTCGAGGTCATGTTTTGAATGCCGAAGCCGGGCATGATCTTGATGAACTCGGCGGCGTTGCTCCCGACCGAGACATAATTCTGCAGTTCCTTGGTGGTCAGGGTTGCCGACTTCTCGCCGGAATCGACGGGAGCGATCGCGTCCACGCCTGCGGTAACCTCTACCGCCGCGGATGTGGTCCCGATGGTGAGTTGGGCGTCCACGTTGCGTTTCTCGCCACCGCTGAGGGCGATCCCGCCGACCTTGTATGTATTGAAGCCTTTCGCCTCGATGGTGAGCTCGTACGCGCCGACCGGTACTGACGCAAAGGTGAAGTACCCATCGTTGTTCGTGACGGTGTCGCGCAGCGAACCGGATGCCGCGTCTTTCAAGGTGACCTTGGCTTGCCCCACAACGGCCTGTGAGGGGTCGGTCACGACGCCGGTCAAAGTGGCGTAAATGCCTTGGGCCGAAAGGCTGGTTGCCAGAAAGCCGGCAACGGCCAGGATCTTCATGGATTTCGTCAGACTCAAGCAAAACTCCCGAATCATTCAGCACCCCCGCTTCCTCGAAGAAGCGAATTGCAAGCACCCTTTTGTAGGGATTGGGTCTAGTATAAATACACTAGGTGAGCGAAAAAAGGCTAATGAGGCAAGATGTAGTTAACACCAATCCTCTCAAAGCGGGTTAACGCCTCTCGGTCATTTTCCCTAGGTTGAGTGCTAACCGCAGATAGCAATGAATCGTCACCAAGGTACTGTCGGTACTACAGCTTGGCGGGTCGGGTCTGGCGCTGGAGATGGCCCGGCGTTAATGCACGTAACGTAACAGAATCAATGCGTTAACCATTGCCGTTAACGCCGCTCTCGGGGCCTCGCGAAAGTCGTACAGGGGCAGTTGGTGATAGAATTATAGTCCTGAGGAGCCGTGTCCACCCGGAGTCTTTGTCTATCGCTAGCCTGTTTCGCCGCGGCCCTGAGTGCACAGACTCCCGGCGGTGGATGTACTTTCGAGCGCGCCGTTGAGCTTCACCAGGCCGGGAACTTCGAAGAGGCCATGCGGGAATACCGCGCCTGTTTGGCCATCGATCCCACCCGCGTGGAAGTACGCTCCAATCTGGGCGCGTTGCTGGCCAAGTCAGGCCGCTACAGGGAGGCCATCGAGCAGTACCGCGAGGCGCTGAAGACGGCCGGTTCGCAGGTGGCTCCCCGGCTTCGATACAACCTGGCCCTGGCCTACTACAAGTCTGCGGAAATTCCCCAGGCCGCCTCCGAGTTGGAGGTGCTGCACAACGGACAGCCGGGCGATCTGAACGTGGCGCTCCTGCTGGCCGATTGCCGATTGCAAACGGGCGAATATAAGAAGGCTGTCGACCTGCTCGCTCCCTTCGAGAACCCGGCTGCGGATCAACCGGCTGTGGACTACGTCCTGGGGATGGCGATGATTCGCGATGGCCGGGTTGCGGAGGGGCAAGTGCGTGTGGATCGCATCCTGCGCCGCGGCGATACGGCGGAGGGCCGCTTCCTGCTGGGGTCGGCGCTCTTTACGGCAGGCGATTATCCCGGCGCGGTGAAGGAACTGGCCAAGGCGGTTGCCTTGAACCCCGACGTGCCCTCGCTCCAGTCCTACTACGGACAGGCGCTGCTGTTCACGGGCGATGCCGATGGCGCGGTCCAGGCGTTCCGCAAAGAGCTGGCATCCAACCCCAACGACTACGGCGCCAATTTTCAGTTGGCGTCCATCCTGGCGCACCGTGGGAAGCTCGACGAGGCGCGGCCGTTGCTGGAACGGGCGGTTGCAGTGCGGCCCGGCTCGACGGAAGCGCGCGACGCCCTGGCCAACGGTTTCCGCCTCGAGAAGCCGGCGGCCGATTCCGGAATCGCGCCCGGCTCGCCCGCTCCGGCGATCGGCACACTCGACCTGCGCCATCCGTTAAAGCCGGTGGTCCTGGTCTTCGGCAGCTACACCTGCCCCAAACTGCGGGGCTCGGCCGCGGACTTGAAAAAGATCGCCGCGCAATACGGCGGCCGAATCGATTTCCGCCTGGTCTATATTCGAGAGGCCCATGCCGAGGGCGGGGCGGAGGCGCAATGGCAAAGCACCATCAACACGCGTGACGGCATCGATCTGCCGCCCGCGCGCGACCTTGCCGAAAAGCAATCGCATGCGGAGCTGTGTGTGCGCAAATTGAGCCTGCCGTTTGCGGTGGTGGTGGACGGCATGGATGCCGCGGCGGAGAAGGCTTACGAGGCTTGGCCCAGCCGTGTTTACCTGGTGGATCGCGAAGGCCGCGTGGCCTTCAACAGCTTCCTGGGCGAGCTGGACTTTCACCCGGAGGATCTGGATCGCGCGATTCGTGAGATGCTGGCTGGAAGAGGATCGGATGCGCGGCGATAACCAATTCGATCGGCGCGGCTCTGAAAGCACATTGACGCCGCGACCATTAGCCTGCATTTCTCGCACGTTTTCGGGTGCAGTGACGTGGCGCAGGCACTCGTGCCTGCCGCGTCGGCACTCTTGCCGACGCCTGTCTTCGACACCGTGCCACAACCTCGAACAGGTGTCGAGACGAGTCTCGACACGGCAGGCACGAGTGCCTGCGCCACATCGCCCGGTGGAATGCGAGAAATGCGAATTAGGGAGCGGTTGGCGTAGTTACGTTGTGAGAGCGATTGCCCTGCTTGTCTGGTCGTCCCTGATAGCTCTGGGCCAACCACCGGCCGAGGCGATTCTCCGCCACGCCATCGAACTGCACCAGGCCGGCGATATGGATGGCGCCATCGCCGAATACCGCGCCTACCTCAACCAGGTGCCCGGCAATTTCATGGCGCGCTCCAACCTGGGGGCGGCGCTCTCGCGCGGCGGGCATTACGAGGAGGCCATCGTCGAATACCGGCGCGCGTTGCACGATCAGCCGGGCAACACTCCGGTGCGGCTCAACCTGGCGCTGTCCTACTACAAGACCTCGCAGATTTCGGATGCCGCGGAAGAATTGACCAAGGTGGTGGCGCAGCAGCCCAAGGAGCGGCAGGCCATCTTTTTGCTGGCCGATTGCGACCTGCAGTTGGGCGAGAACAAGAAGGTCATCGAGCTTCTCTCGCCGCTCGAAAAGGAATCGCCCGACGACAAGGCGCTCATCTATCTTCTGGGCACCGCCCTGATTCGCGACCAACAGCCGGGGCGCGGCCAGTTGCTGGTGGACCGCATTTTGCGCGATGGCGATTCCGCGGAAGCGCGGCTGCTGCTCGGTACCACCAAGATGAACGCCCAGGATTTTGCGGGTGCGCTGGCGGATCTGGAGAAGGCCGCGCAGCTCAATCCGCGGCTTCCCGACGTCTTCTCTTACTACGGGATGGCCCTGGCGGCGACCGGCGATACGCCCGGCGCGGAGGTGGCTTTCCGCAAAGAGCTGGATTCCAACGCCAACGATTTCATCTCCAACCTGCAGCTCGGCATCCTGCTCAAGCAGGAGCAGAATTACGACGAAGCGCGCACGTGCTTCGAGCGGGCGCTGCGCGTGCGGCCGGGCGACGCCGCGGTGCGCTACCAGCTCGCCACGCTCGATATCGCGGGCGGAAAAATCGAATCAGCCCGGCGCGAGCTGGAACAGCTCATCAAAGAGGTGCCGAAATTCGTGGAGGCGCACGTTTCGCTGGCCACCGTTTATTACCGGCTGCAGCGCAAGGAGGATGGCGACAAGGAACGGGCCATCATCCTGAAGCTCAACGCCGAGAAACAGGCCAACGAACCGGGAGCCAAGGTCCGATGAGGAAGGTCCGATGAGGCGGGCGCTTCTCGTGGCACAGGCATTCCTGCCTGTGTTCTTCTGCGCCGCGCCGCTGCCGGCCGCTGCACCCTTCGCCGGCGACCAGGTGTGCGCCGAGTGCCACCGCGAGCAGGCGGCGAAGTTCCGCGCCACTCCCATGGCACAGGCGCTCGAAACCGTGGCGCGGTGCGCCATCCTCAAAGATCACCCCGATCTGACGTTTCGCGAGGGCGCCTACCAATCGCGGATCGCGCGTGACGGCGACCGCAGCGTGCTGACCGTCACGGATGGCCGCGAGACCATCGCGGTTCCGCTGGCGTGGGCATTCGGGCGCGGCCAGGCCGGACAGACCTACGTGTTCGAACGCAATGGCGCATTCTACGAGAGCCGCGTGAGCTACTACAACGCGCTCCGTGCCCTGGACCTGACCATGGGCGCGCTGGGCAGCCAGCCGAAAGACATCGAGATGGCCGCAGGACGGCGGATGGATTCGATCGGCGCGCGCGATTGCTTCGGATGCCATTCCACGGATGGAGTTTCGGAGGGCCGACTCCACCTGGAATCGATGGCGCCGGGGGTGGGTTGCGAATCGTGCCACGGCCCCGCGGTGAAACACGTGGCTGCGGTGCGGGCCGGCGATGCGGCGCAGGCCAAAATGGCGAAGCTCGGCGCGCTCTCCGCCGAAGATACTTCCGAACTGTGCGGCAAGTGCCATCGCACCTGGTCGCAGATCGCGGTGAACGGACCGCGCGGCGTCAACAACGTCCGCTTTCAACCCTACCGCCTGACCAACAGCAAGTGCTACGACGTGAGCGATGCCCGTATACGGTGCACCGCCTGTCACGATCCGCACGGCCCGCTCGAAACCAATCTGGCGAGCTACGATCGCAACTGCGCCGCCTGCCACTCCGCCGCGGCGCACACCAAGACGTGTCGGGTCGCCAAGGCCAATTGCGCCGGCTGCCACATGCCGAAAATCGAGCTGCCCGGCGCGCACGCCCGCTTCACCGATCACCAGATCCGCATCGCCCGCGCCGGCCAGCCATACCCTAACTGATGAGACCCGCACCATGAACCGCTACTCGACGAAGATCGGCCGCCGCCAGTTCCTGGTGGCGGGGGGAACTGCCATGGCGTTGCTGCGGCGCGGGAAGGCCGATCCGCGGCCGCTGTTCGAGGAGATCCCGCCGGAGGCCAGCGGGATTCGCTGGGTACACGACAATGCCGCCTCGCCCGATCATTACCTTCCCGAAACCATGGGCCCCGGCTGTGCCTTCGTGGATTACGACAACGACGGCTGGATGGACATCTTCCTGGTCAACAGCGGCCCCTGCGATTTTTACAAGCCGGGGAAGCCGATTCGCAACGCGCTGTACAAGAACAACCGCGACGGCACGTTCACCGACGTCACCGAAAAGGCGGGCGTAGCGGGCGGAACCCTCGGGACGTTCGGCATGGGGGTGGCCGTCGGCGACTACGATAACGATGGCTTTCCCGATCTCTTCGTGACCGCTTACGGACGGCCGATCCTCTATCGCAACAACGGCAACGGCAGCTTCAGCGATGTCACCGAGAAGGCCGGGCTGGGCGGCAAGGTGTTCGAGAACCACTGGACCACCAGCGCGGTGTGGTTCGACTTCGATAACGATGGCCGCCTGGACCTCTTCGTGTGCAGCTTCGTGGACTACGGCACGACCAGCCACTTCTCCTGCGGCGACAACAAGCTGGGGCGCCACTTCTACTGCATTCCGCGGGTCTTCAGGCCCACCGCAAGCCTGCTGTTCCACAATAACGGCGACGGCACTTTCACGGAAGTGAGCCGCGGCACCGATATCGAAAAGGCACTGGGCAAAGGCCTGGGAGTGGTGGCGACCGACATCAACAACGACGGCCTGATGGACCTCTTCGTGGCCAACGACACGGTGCAGAATTTCCTGTTCGTCAACCGCGGCGCCGACGCCAAGGGCAAGACCCGTTGGGAGGAGATCGCGCTGGCCTCCGAGGTGGGATTCAGCCAGGATGGCAAAGCCCGCTCCGGCATGGGCGTGGATGCCGCGGATTTCGACGGCGACGGCTGGCAGGACCTGTTCGTCGCCAACGTGGACCAGGAGATGTTCTCCCTCTATCGCAACAACCACAACGAGACCTTTCGCGACGTGGCGTTCAAGAACGGCGTGGCGCAGGCTACCCGCCTGTTGAGTGGTTGGGGGCTGAAGTTCTTCGACTACGACAACGACGGCCTGCTCGACCTGTTCCTGGCCAACGGCCATCCCGACGACATGATCGACAACTACTCGCAGCAGGTGCGGTACCGGGAGCCGCTGCTGCTGTTCCACCAGGAGGGCGGGCAACTGCACAACGTGAGCGCCGACGCGGGGCTGGTGTTTTCCAGAAGCTTCGCGGCGCGCGGCCTGGCGATCGGCGACTTCAACAACGACGGACGGGTAGACGTGCTGATCGGCAATAACGGCGGGGCTCCGCTGCTGTTGCGGAATAACGGCGGGCAGGAGAACCACTGGCTGGGTGTGAAGCTGCAGGGGACGAAATGCAATCGCGACGCCATTGGCGCGCGGCTCACCTGGTCGGCGGGCGGAATCGAGCGATCGAGGTTGAAGAACGGAGGCGGGAGTTATTTATCGTCGCACGATCCGCGCGACGTGCTGGGAGTTGGAAGCGCGGGGAAGATCGACTGGCTGGAGATTCAGTGGCCGGGGCCCGGAAGGGGCAGGGAGAGACTCACTGACTTGCCGATCGATCGCTATATCACGATTGTGGAAGGGAAGGGAGTTGTTTCGTAGCTTTGCAAGTTGTCTCGGCCAGAATGGCTTCCCCAGCAGCTACTGGTCGAGAATGATCAAATGCTCCTGGGAACTCCGCAACTCAGCGATACGGATCGCATTGCGCCGAAGCACCTCGGCCGCGACGTCGGTCGGATAGTCGCAGGAACGAAGAATGACGACCTTGGCGCCTGGGATTTGCCTCGCCAGACTTTCGAAATCGCTGTCTGTCGAGACCAGAATGAAGTCGTGAGCGGCGGCGTAATCCAGAATTCTGCGATCACCGGCACGAACAAGCCCATTTCGAAGCGCACTCTCGGACCCAGGGAATAAGTCACGCAGTAACAGAACCAGCCTCGGCGACAGGCTTTCATCGAAGAGGAGCTTCATCCTCTGGACGCTTTGCTCCCCGCCGCCAATTCTGCCGCGTATGCGTACACGGCACGGAAGTCATCCGGTTCGAGCTGTGGATAATCCGCCAGGATTTGCTGCTGGGATGCCCCACTGGATAGCCACTCCAGAATCTCCTGAACGGTGATCCGGTGACCGCGAATGCAGGGCTTCCCGAACCGCACTTCAGAATCAATCGTGATCCGCCCGAGGAGAGAATCGTGGCCTGTGGGCATTTGTTCCCCCTTGAGCCATTGTATATGATAACCTCCTCATCGTAGGGTCGAAAGGAAGGGGATGCTGAGGCTTCTGGTCCTGCTGCTTCCGGTTCCACTGGCAGCGGCCCCCTCGCTGGCGCTCTCGCTGAGCGTCGACCTCTCGGGCCTGCTCAATCCCCAGATCACCGCCGACGCACAGGGCAACCTCATCGTGGCCGGAATGGTATCCGACTGTTCCCGGCCGGTGGTCAATCCGATCAGCAGTTGCGGTGGGTATTGGATCGCCAAGCTGGATCCCACCGGCGCCACGATTCTGTTTGCCACCTACATCGGAAGCCCCGTCCAGCCGGGACGGCCTCGCGGCGCGGTGCTGGAGAGTGTCCGCGCCGATCTCGCCGGCAACATCGTCATCCTGAGCACCGCGTCTCAAACCTCGCTGCCCGCCGTGAATGCCATGCAATCGGCGGTCAACGGTCAATCGAATCTGCATCTCGCGAAGCTGGCCGCCGACGGCTCCGGATTCCTGTATGCAACCTACTTAGGAAGCAGCGGAAGCGATTTTGCATACTCACTCGCTCTCGATGGCTCCGGTGCGGCCTACGTCACCGTCTTCACCCGCTCTTTCGATTTTCCGGGAGCACCCCAGTTCACCTACGAGCAAAACCTGCTTCTGAAGTTCTCAACGGATGGCCAGCGCCTGATTTATATTTCGGTTTTCACGCCGCAGGTTCCCGCGGGATCCCTGCGCGTGGACGCGTCCGGATCGGCGCAGGCCAGCTATCCTTATGAGATTTTCCAGTTCTCCCCGGATGGAAGCAGCAGCCGGCGAATCCCCCTACCACAATGGGTGACGACGCACAGTCCACTGGCGTTTCTGACCGGCGATGGCGGGTTCTGGGTCGCGGGAACAGCCAGCGATAGCCTGCTTCCGGTAACGCCCGACGCAGTCCAATCCTCCGACATGCGGGTCCCCTATCTGCGGATTCAACAGGGCCAGGCCAATCCGGCCATGCAGCCGATGACGGGCTACGGGATCGACGGTTTTGCGGTCGATCCCATCGAGCGCTTTCGCATCTATGCGGCTACCACCACCGGCCTCTTCAAATCCGAGGACAACGGCTCGACTTGGAGTCAACTGTATCCCTCCGCGGTCCAGTCAGTGCTGATGGATCCATTCGATCAAAACACTTTGTACATTGTGGCGGGTACTCTAATTCCGAATGGTATGTTCCTTCGCTCGCAGGACCGCGGACAGACTTGGGCACGCTTTGCAGCGGAGCTGACGGACGTCGGCTATTACGGTCACTCGATTGCCGCCGATCCCCAGACGCCTGGCAAGCTCTACATTGCCGGGGGACCGTTCTATCACAGCGAAGACGGAGGCGGGCATTGGAGCGGCGGCTGGGGCGGCAGTTGGGGCGCTATTCTGCCGCCGCAAATAACGGACGGGAGTGGGGAGCTGGGCGATCAGGCGCTGGTGGTCACCGCCGATCCAAGCGTGGCCGGCCGCGTCTATGTTCTCTCCCAGACGTCCTGCATAGGCTTCTGTCCGATCGAACTAACACTGGCGCGAAGCGACGACGGGGGTGCTAGCTTCACCTTGCTGAAGAACGCGTTCCATCCGCAGATCGATCCTTCAACCGGAGATGTCTTCGCGCCGAACCTCCCGGCGGGGCAACTGACTGTGTTCCGGGGTGGTAACTTCGATGTTCCGGAAGTACTAGTCAGTCCGGGCAAGATTGTCTCGATGGCGTTCGACCCGCAGAATCCTGGAACGCTGTATGTGGCGCTGGACACCGGCGACATTTACAGTAGCGGCGACGGCGGACGCAGTTTCCAATATTTAGCGACTCTTCCCACACCCGCGGCAAACCTCGCAGTGGGCGATGGCGGTGTGATTCATGCCAGTCAGTCGGCCCATGCCACCGACGGATTTGCCTTCCGATTCGATGGTTTGGGAAATGTCATTTACGGCACTTACCTGGGAGGGGGACAAACGACCGTAAGAGCCGCCGCGATCGCTCCCAACGGCCACTTCTTCCTCGCCGGATCCACCGGTGCCGGGCTTCCGATTGTCAACGCGATCCAGCCGCTTTTCGGCGGCGCTCAAGACGGATTCCTGGCGGAGTTCGACGCCTCGGGCGCCCTGGTCAGCTCGACGTACCTGGGCGGATCGGGCAGTGAGGAGATCAATTCGATCACCGTGCTCCCGGACGGCTCCGTGTTAGCGACCGGCGCCAGCGCGTCGCCCGACTTTGTGAGTCAGGCGTCCGCGATCGGCGCCGGTAGTACGATGATCTGGCGGATCGTGCCGTAAAGGACCCAGTGCCGCTACGGCCGCGACCCGATCATGAGCCCGGTGATTCCCGGCAGGCGCACGCGCCGGATCTCCCGGAACCCAGCCTCGCCGAGCCATGCCGGTATACTCCGGCTCGCTGTAGCTGCTGCCGCCGCGAGTGCCCACCAGCATGTTGAGGGCGAACAGGGCGGCGAACCTCGGAGCCGTCTTGTCCGCCTCCAGGATGAAGTCCTGAATGACCACGCGGCTGCCGGGCGACAGCGCCTCGCGGCAGCGGCGCAGCAGGTCGAGATTCTCCGCGGGCTGAGCATGTGACAGATAGCCGAGACGAACACCAGGTCGTACGCTTCGCCCAGCAAGCCGGAGCGCAGATCGCCCGCGCGGACGTGGACGCGGTCCGCAACGTTGGCCTCCTGGATGTGGCGGCTCGCGATGGGCTCGACGGCAGCCAGGTCCAGGATGTCGGCCCGCAAGGCGGGGTTGGCGCGCACGAAAGCGATGGAATAGGCGCCGGACCCACCGCCCACGTCCAGCATGCGGCGGACATTCTCCGCACCCACCGCACGCACCACCAGCGGCGCGCGTTCCGAAGCGTTGCGGTGCATGGCGGCGATGAAGGCCTCGGTCCAGTCCTGGCCGACAGAGATTGCCATCTTGCCGTCGAGTCTCAGGCCTAAAGCATATATTCCGGAAGAGTAGCCGTGAGGATGAGACTGTGCATCTCTTGGAGGCTGCCGGCGGCAGACAGATGCCAGACGAGATTCTGAAAGAAGTAGCCATCATTGGGGCCGTCTGGCCACCCTTCCGGACACTGTGCCTTGTATCGGCGCAGAAACCGGCGGTGAAGCGTTCTTACACCACAGGTCCGGAGTCGGGGTACTGGAACCAATACGGAAGCAAAAAGAAGTCCCAGGATCGGGAGAGGAGCGTTTTGGAGGCATCCGGAACGAGTTGGGGCAGCTCTTCGTGAGGGAGGTTGACGGTGCCAGCGTTCAAGGTTGGTACCAGGGCCTTACCGAAACGAAGGGCCTATCGGCAGGGACAGCCGTGCGGCATTTCAACGTCATGCACCACATGATGGCGAAGGCCGCCACGATCTGGTCCAAGGAAACCGGCATAGACCGGAACCCGGCCGATGCGGTCGAGGTGAAGCGGCCGGACGACCAAAGAGACCGGCACCTCGATGCGGAGGAGATCGAAAGTGTCAAAGCGGCGCTCGATGAGAAGATGTACCGCAAAGCCGCGAAGGGTATCAATCAGACGTTTTTCCGCTTGCGGTTAATCGTTCTGATCGCCCTGACCACCGGGATGCGGATCGCGGAGATCTTCGGATTGAAGTGGAGTGATTTGCTCTACGGGGAGGAACTGATCGCGGTCGGGGCAAAGCTGAAGGGCGGAAAAATGCGATACGTCCCGATGCCTCCCGAACTGGCCGCGGAATTCAAACGGTATCCGGTGATTTTTGGGGAGGATCGGATCTTTCCTCCAGAGCCGGGCGCCAAGCGCGAACGCCAGAGGGTGGACAAGAGCTTTGAGACCATCCTGGACCTGGCCGGGATCAAGAACTTTCGCTTCCACGATCTCCGCCATACGTTCGCGTCCTGGTACCTGATGAACGGCGGGGATCTGTACGAACTCGCCAAGATCCTGGGCCACTCCAACATCAAGATGACCGAGCGCTATGCCAAGCTGGCGAAGAGCCATATTGCGAGGACGGGCAGCACGGCACGCGAGATGTGGAGGCTGATGGAAGGCAAGAAGCGGGAACAACTTCAGGGAGCCGTTTGAATGTTCCCTTATTGTTCCCTTGACTAAAAACCCATGTTCTTGGTCGCTGCTAAGTTGTTTAGAATGTGGTGGCCAGGGACGGAATCGAACCGCCGCCGCCAGCCTTTTCAGGGCTGCGTTCTCGGGAGCCCCGTCCCCCGGCGCTCGGTTCGTGGTTGCATCGATTTTCCGAGTCACAAGCTCGGAATTTCCCGTAACCTCCTGATTCCAAAGAATCGCAGGGTCCCCAATAGCAAATCCCTGGCGGTCTTCATGCTACGTGTAAATTGAAGGGGGAAACTCGTCCATGACCAGACAGCGAATCGAAACTCCGCCGAGCCATACTCCCATCTTCCCCCAACGGCCACTTCCCGATATCCCAGCCGGCCTCACCCCGCGCACCTCGACATACCAAACGAACCTAGTCCCATTTCCGAACACCTCGCCGGGATTAGTTTGGGAGACGCATTATTTGAAAATTGCTCTTCCGATGCGTCTCCCGAATTTTAGACATCCTCGCAAGCCACACAAAAACCAAAGCTTACGAGCACAAAAATATTTGCACACACACCCCCCGCTTTTTGCGTCACCTGCGTCACCCGGCGCCGCCAACCTGACCCCCGCGAACGCATCGGCTGTCGTCAACCGCCGCCATCCTCTCCTACCGCCGCCCCATCGCCATCAACTGCACCAAAGTGGCGAACTCGGACCAGAGCAACCTCCCAGTCCTGACCTCCCTCGCCGGCAGCGATCACGCCACCGTTGCCAGTTCCGCGGCATCCGCGACACCTCGGGACCGCGACGGGCTACTGCCGGTCTATACCTCCAACCCACTGAACCCGGTGCTGGCCGCCTGTCCGGCGTGGATTGGCCCCAATGGACTCAACCGCTTACCGGTAATCGTATTTCAGACCCAAATGCCTGTAGATTTTTACGACAAAAAGGTCTTATAATATGTCTTAAGGAAGTGAATCCCATACTTGTAAGGAGGGGAGAGTTGACAAGCTCATCCACCACCACTCGACCGAAGGTCACCATCGACGGTAACGAGGCAGCCGCATACGTAGCGCACCAGACGAACGAAGTCATCGCCATTTATCCCATTACGCCATCATCCAATATGGGCGAGTGGGCGGACCAATGGTCTGCCGAGCAGAAGCCCAACATCTGGGGCACCGTGCCCACGGTGATCGAGATGCAGAGCGAAGGCGGCGCGGCCGGTGCGTTGCACGGCGCGTTGCAGGCCGGGTCGCTGGCCACCACGTTCACCGCGTCGCAGGGCCTGCTGCTCATGATCCCCAACATGTTCAAGATCGCCGGTGAGCTGACGTCCACCGTGTTCCACATCGCCGCGCGCGCCCTGGCCACGCACGCGCTCTCCATTTTCGGAGATCACAGCGACGTCATGGCCGCCCGCGCCACCGGCTTCGGCATGCTGGCTTCGGGCTCCGTTCAGGAAGTCATGGACATCGCGCTCATCTCCCAGGCCGCCAGCCTCGAAGCGCGCCTTCCGTTCCTGCACTTCTTCGACGGTTTCCGCACCTCGCACGAAGTCACGAAGGTCGAGCAGCTCACGCCCGACGACATGCGTGCCATGATCGACGAAGACCTGGTGCGCGCGCACCGCGCCCGCGCGCTCAATCCCGACAACCCCTTCATCCGCGGCACCGCGCAGAATCCCGACGTCTACTTTCAGGCCCGCGAGGCCTGCAATCCCTACTACCTCGCCGCCCCCACCATCGTGCAGAACGCCATGGACAAATTCGCCGCACTCGTAGGGCGCCAGTATCACTTGTTCGACTACGTGGGCGCGCCCGATGCCGAGCGCGTACTAATTATGATGGGCTCGGGCGCCGAGGTCGCGCACGAATGCGTGGACGCCATGGTCGCCGCGGGCGAGAAAGTCGGTCTCCTGAAGGTTCGCCTGTACCGGCCGTTCGCCGTCGAAACCTTTGTTGCCGCGCTGCCGGCCAGCGCCAAATCCATCGCCGTGCTGGACCGCACCAAGGAACCCGGCGCTACCGGCGAGCCGCTCTACTGCGACGTGATCACCGCCCTCGCGGAAATGGCGAGCGAAGCGAGCCACACACAACCCCAACCCCTAGCCCCCC
>OMOG01000294.1:0-7903 GCA_900290305.1 Candidatus Sulfopaludibacter sp. SbA4 | reverse complement strand
CGCGGAAATGGCGAGCGAAGCGAGCCACACACAACCCCAACCCCTAGCCCCCCTCGCCGTTGGCGAGCAAAACCCCCAACCCCCGAAAGTCATCGGCGGACGCTACGGCCTCGCCTCCAAGGAATTCACCCCCGCCATGGTGAAGGCCGTCTTCGACGAGTTGCAGAAGAAGTCGCCCAAGAACCACTTCACCGTCGGCATTCAGGACGACGTCACCCACACCAGCCTGGATTTCGATCCCGAATTCTCCACCGAAGTGCCCGGCACCGTCCGCGCCCTCTTCTACGGCTTGGGCGCCGATGGCACCGTGGGCGCCAATAAGAACTCCATCAAGATCATCGGGGAAGAAACCGAAAACTTCGCGCAGGGCTACTTCGTCTACGATTCCAAAAAGTCCGGCGCCATCACCACCTCGCACCTGCGCTTCGGCCCCAAGCCGCTGCGCTCCAGCTACCTCATTACCAAGGCCAGCTTCGTAGCCTGCCACCAGTTTTCGTTCCTGGAACGGCTCGACATGCTGAAGTACGCCGAGCCCGGCGCCACCTTCCTGCTCAACAGCCCCTTCGGCCCCGAGGAAGTCTGGGACAAGCTGCCGCGCCTGGTACAGCGCCAGATCGTCGAGAAGAAGCTCCAGTTCTACGTCATCGACGGTTACGAAGTGGCCAAGCTCACCGGCATGGGCGGCCGCATCAACACCATCATGCAGACCTGCTTCTTCGCCATCAGCGGCGTGCTGCCGCGCGAGGAGGCCATCGCCGCCATCAAGTACGCCATCAAGAAGACCTACGGCAAGCGCGGCGATACCGTAGTCCAGAAGAATTACGCGGCGGTGGACGAGGCCATCAGCCATCTTCACCAGGTTCAGGTTCCGGGGAAAATCACGTCCCTCTTCGATATCCGCCCGCCTGTCCCCGCCGCGGCCCCCGATTTCGTGCAGAGAGTCACCGCCAAGATCGTTGCCGGTGAAGGCGACGACCTGCCGGTCAGCGCCATGCCTATCGACGGCACGTTCCCCAGCGCCACCGCGCAGTGGGAGAAGCGCAACATCGCGCTCGAAATCCCGGTCTGGGATGAACAGCTTTGCATCCAGTGCGGCAAGTGCGTGCTGGTCTGCCCGCACAGCGTGATCCGCGCCAAGGTGTACGACGACAGCTACCTGGGCGGCGCGCCCTCGACATTCAAAGCCGTCCCCGCCCGCTGGAAGGATATGAAGGAGCGCAAGTACACACTGCAGGTGGCTCCCGAGGATTGCACAGGCTGCACCCTGTGCGTGGAGGTTTGCCCGGCCAAGAGCAAGAGCGAGGTGAAGCACCGGGCCATTAACATGATGGCGCAGCCGCCGCTCCGCGAGTCCGAAGCCGCCAACTGGGACTTCTTCCTGAAGATCCCCGACACCGACCGCAAAATCCTTTCCATGAGCCAGGTGAAGGACGTGCAGTTGCTCCAGCCGCTGTTCGAGTTCTCCGGCGCCTGCTCCGGCTGCGGCGAAACCCCGTACGTCAAGCTCATGACGCAGCTCTTTGGCGACCGCATGCTGATCGCCAACGCCACCGGCTGCTCCTCCATCTACGGCGGCAACCTGCCCACCACGCCCTACTGCACGAACGAAGACAACCGTGGCCCCGCGTGGTCGAACTCGCTGTTCGAGGACAACGCGGAGTTCGGCCTCGGCATGCGGTTGGCCGTGGACAAACAGAACGAATACGCGCGCGAGCTGGTCTGGCGCCTGGGCTTCGCGATCGGCGAGGAGCTGGCGCAGGCCATTCTCAATGCCGATCAGAAGACCGAGGAAGGCATCTTCGCGCAGCGCGAGCGCATCAAGCTCCTCAAGGAGAAACTCGCCGGGGTCGATACCGCAGAAGCGCGCGACCTCGTCAGCCTGGCCGACGCCCTGGTCAAGAAGAGCGTCTGGATCGTGGGCGGTGACGGCTGGGCTTATGACATCGGCTACGGCGGCCTCGATCACGTGATCGCCTCCGGCCGCAACGTGAACATCCTGGTCCTCGATACGGAGGTCTACTCCAACACCGGCGGCCAGGCGTCCAAAGCCACGCCGCGGGGCGCGGTGGCCAAGTTCGCCGCCGGCGGCAAGCCCGTGGGCAAGAAGGACCTCGCCCTCATGGCCATGAGCTATGGCAGCGTCTACGTCGCCAAGATCGCCATGGGCGCGGGCGACATGCACACCGTGAAGGCATTCCTCGAAGCCGAGGCCTTCGACGGGCCGTCCATCATCATCGCTTACAGCCACTGCATCGCCCACGGCTACGATATGTCCCACGGTATGGACCAGCAGAAGGCCGCGGTGAATTCTGGCTACTGGCCGCTGTTCCGCTACAACCCCGACCTGGTGGCGCAAGGCAAGAACCCCTTCCAGCTCGATTCGCGCGCGCCCAGCATCGCTTTGAAAGACTACGTCTACAACGAGACGCGCTACACCATGCTCACCAAGAGCAATCCCGACCAGGCCAAGAAGCTCCTGGCACTGGCGGAAGAGGACGTGACCAGCCGCTGGAAGCTCTACGAACACATGGCGCACCAGCCCACGAATGGTGCGGAGGTGAAGAAATGATCGACCTCAGCAAAACCATTGATCTCTCCACGACCTACCTGGGGCTGAAACTGAAGAACCCCCTGGTGGCCTCGTCCTCGCCGATCTGCGAGGACGTGGGCAACGTCCGCCGCATCGAGGATGCCGGCGCCGCCGCCGTGGTGCTGCATTCGCTGTTCGAAGAACAGATCGAGCATGAGAGCGATGAGCTGGACCGCTTCATGGACGCGGGCTCCGAGCTCTCCGCCGAAGCGGTCACGCACTTTCCCGAGCTGACCCATCGCGTGATGGGGCCGGACAGTTACCTCGCCCACATTGTCAAGTGCAAGCAGGCGGTACGGATTCCGGTGATCGCCAGCCTGAACGGCACCACTCGCGGAGGCTGGCTCGCGTACGCCAAGCAAATGGAGGAGGCCGGCGCCGACGCCCTGGAACTGAACATCTACCACATCGTCGTGGACCCGGATACCACCGCCGACCACGTGGAGCGGCGTTATGTCGACCTGGTGAAAGCCGTCAAGGCCGAGGTACGGATTCCGGTGGCCGTGAAGCTCGGACCGTACTTCAGCTCCATGGCCAACGTGGCCCGGCAGCTCGACGCCGCCGGCGCCAACGCCCTGGTGCTCTTCAATCGCTTCTACCAGCCGGATTACGACCTGGAGTCGCTTGAAGTCGTGCCCAACCTGATTCTCAGCAACTCCCACGAGCTGCTGCTGCGGCTGCACTGGATCGCGGTGATCTATGGCACGGTGAAGGCGGATCTGGCGCTCACCGGCGGCGTTCACAGCGCCACCGACGTGGTGAAAGCCATGATGGCCGGCGCCAAAATCGCCATGATGACCTCCGCCCTGCTGAAGCGCGGCATCAGCTATCTCGACACCATCTCGACCGAGCTGCTCATCTGGATGGGCGAGCACGAATACGACTCCATCCGCCAGATGCAGGGCAGCATGAGCCGCAATGCCGTCCCGCAGCCCGGGGCCTTCGAACGCGCCAATTACATGAAGGTGCTCAGCTCCTACGCCATGCGCTAGTGGCACAGGCATTTCTTGACCCGTCACCGGGCCTGCCTGTGTCTGTTGTACACTCACAGAGCTGGGAGATGTTTTTGAAACTCGGGGTTATTCTGTTTCAACTGGGGGGGCCGGATTCGCTGGAGGCCATCCAGCCGTTCCTGTACAACCTGTTCTGCGATCCGGACATCATCGATTTTCCGTTCGCCCGCATCGCACGCCAGCCGCTGGCGCGGCTCATCGCCTCGCGGCGCGCCGGCCACGTGGCCCATCACTACGCCGAAATCGGCGGCAAGAGTCCTTTGCTGGAGTATACGAAGCGCCAGGCGGCGGCTCTCGAAACGGCGCTGCGCGCGGATTTCGATGCGCGTGTCGCGGTGGCCATGCGGTACTGGCACCCGTTCACGGAAGAGGCCATTCGCGACATGGAGCGCCATGCCCCCGCGGAGCTCGTCCTCCTGCCGCTCTACCCGCAGTATTCCAAGACCACCACCGGAAGCAGCCTGAACGAGTGGTCGCGCCGGTTTCATCCCAACGGGTGGAACCCCAGAGTCCACACCATCGAGCAGTTCTATGAGGACGAGGGCTATTTGCAGTCGGTGGTCGAAGCGGTCGGCCGTTCGCTGGCGGGTTTCGAGGATCCGCGCGAAGTCGACGTGGTCTTCAGCGCGCACAGCCTGCCGGTGGCGGTGGTGGAGAAGGGCGATCCGTATCAGCGGCAGATCGAGCGCACGGCCGACCTGGTGTGGCTGCGCGGAGGCTGGCCGTCACGGCGCCACCTCTGCTACCAGAGCAAGGTGGGCGCTTCGAAGTGGCTGCGGCCCTCCATGCACGAAACCATCAGGCGCCTGGCGGCGGAAGGCCGCAAACACGTGCTGGTGGTTCCCATCTCCTTCGTCTCCGACCACGTCGAGACGCTGCACGAAATCGAGATCGAGCACCGCGCGCAGGCGCGCGGGCTGGGGATCGGCGACTTCCGGATGGTGCCGGGCCTCAACGATTCGCCGGCGTTCATCGAAGCGCTTGCCGGGCTGGTGCGTTCGCGGGTAGGGGCGGCTGCTCCGCACCGGGCCGCGCTGCCTGGCTGACCGACGCCGCCCGGTCCGTATACACGTTGGTTAACAGGCGCCATCATCTCTTGCCAATCTTGTCTGCGGTCCCGGCTTGGAGTACTGATGGCTGTATGGAGTTGGCTCAAGTCGAACCACTGGCGGGGGACCGTGTCCAATCCACCCAGTTGCGCAAGTACCTTTGGGCGTTCTTATGGACCGTGTTCTCCTCGTTGGTGACAGTGGTCTGGCCGTTGGTGCAGGGCCGCAGCCCCTGGCTGGCGTGGAACTTCAGCGTTCTGGGCATAACCGTGGGCATGATCAGTCTGTCGGTCAGCCGCTTCTTCGATGTGCGTCACCCATTCGCGGCGCCGGAACTTGTTCTTCTGGTCTTCTCGATGGCGCAAAGGTTCTCGTTCCCGGTGTTCCTGCCGGGCGGTACCACGCGGGCGGCCGATGAATTCCTGTTCTGCTTCGACATAAAAATGTTCGGCCAGAACTGCGACGTCATCCTGGCGAAGCTGTTTAACCTGTGCCCGGCTCTAGGCCTGGTCTGTGGCGCGTTTTATTGCGCTCTGCCGGCCGTTGTCGTGTTCGTTTATCTGGCACTTCCGAACTCCCGACAGGTGCGGCAACGGTATTGCGCCTTGATCGCCCTCACCGCGGTTGTTCTATTCGCCATGTACTCCATCTGCCCCGGCGCTGGACCCAAGTTTCTCTTCAGGGCTGACTTCCCTTACAAGGTGCCCGCTCAAATCGTTCCCCATCTCAGATTCATTCCCGGCGCCGTCTTGAACGCCACTCCGAGCGGCCATATCGCATGGGCACTTCTCCTGCTGTGGGCCGCTCGCCGGCACTGCGGCAAGTACTGCCAGTATAACTGCGTCGTCTTCCTCATCTTCACGATCTTATCGACCATGGGCCTGGGGGAGCACTACGTCATCGACTTGATTGCCGGAGTGCCATTCGCGGCCGGTATGTGGGTGCTGATGGACCGGCGGTGGCAGGAAGCCATATGCGCCTTTCTGCTGGTCGCCGCATGGTCGGTGGCGTTGCGGAGCGGGTGGGCCTTACAACTGCCGCGAGAAGCGGCTTGGCTGGCGTGCGCCGCAACCGTTGCATTCCCCTTTTATTTGCGCCCGATTTCACCAGTGGCTGCGGCACGGGAGAGTGTGGGATTCGCCGCCGGAAGCGGTGGATAAAGGGTTGATGGCTACTGGATCCTGCTGGTTTTTGCTCCCGGTTGGGGAGTGGCTGCTGCCCTTGCGCCGGTTCCGCAGCCCGATGTTTTCTTCCCTATGCTAACTTATGCAAACTAACGATAGCGTTGAATCCCCGTGCCCGGCGTCATACCGTATCTGCAGGCGGCATCCGCATTATCTTGGGCGCCAGTCTGTGACCGTTCATGACTACTGCTGCAGCCATTTGTCCCATCTGTTCAGGCCGGAAGATGTACTATGCCTTCTCAGTGCAGCATTCTCGCCTGGTGGAGTGCCGCGACTGCGGGCATATGATGCTGCACCCAGCTCCCGGCGATGCAGAGTTGAGCCAAATCTACGATGAGAATTACTGGCTCCTGGACGGTAGCGATGAAGAGCGGCGGCATTTCTCGGATCTCAAGCAGGCAACTGCCCGGGCCTATCTAGACCTGATTCAGCGCTGCCTGGGACGGCACGGCGGCCGGTTGTTGGAGGTTGGGTCTGGAGGAGGCGATCTCCTGACCGCGGCTGCCGATTTGGGCTATGACGTGACCGGTGTGGAGTACTCGGAGTACGCGTGTGCCAGGGCGCGCGCGAGGCTCGGAGACCGGGGCCGGATTATTCGTGGCGACATCGCTTGTTTGCACGATGAGAACCACTACGATGTCTGCGTGATCGCGGATGTCATCGAGCACGTGAAAGATCCCCGCGACTTCCTCGAGCGGGTGTACAAGCTGGTGAGGCCCGGCGGCATCGTGATCATCGCGACCCCCAGCCGTCAGTCGTGGTCGGCTCGGCTCATGAAGGACAAGTGGATGGAGTTCAAGACCGAGCACCTCCACTACTTCACGCAAGAGACGCTTCACAGCCTGCTGTTCCGAACGGGCCTGGATCCGATCGCAGCTCTTCCAGGCCGCAAGTGCCTCAGCCTGGAGTATGTCACGGCCCATTTTCGGAAGTACCCCGTGAAGATGGTGTCCGCCGGCCTCCGGTTCCTCTCTGCGATCTTGCCAGCCGGCCTGCGCAAGAGGCCATTTCAAGTCGTGGCTAGCGGGATTATCAGCGTCTCCGTGAAAGTGCCCAGGACACAACGGCCCAGGCTTTCCATCATTGTGCCTGCCTATAACGAGGCCGCCACCCTCGAGGGCGTTCTGAAGAGTCTGCTGGAGAAGAGACTGGACGGCATCGATAAGGAAGTTGTCCTGGTCGAGAGCAATTCGACCGACGGAACGCGCGACATCGCGATGAAGTACAGGGATTGTCCCGGGGTGAAGGTTGTCCTCGAAGAC
Organism: Candidatus Sulfopaludibacter sp. SbA4; assembly: GCA_900290305.1. GTDB lineage: Bacteria > Acidobacteriota > Terriglobia > Bryobacterales > Bryobacteraceae > OMOG01. Next base: position 805 of record OMOG01000294.1, on the reverse strand, counting down.
CGGCCGCGGGGCAAAGGTTGCGCGGTCCGCACGGGACTGGCCCACGCTACCGGGGACTATATCCTCATCCAGGATGGCGACCAGGAATACGACATCGAAGATTACGACGTGTTGCTCGATCCGCTGTTGGCCGGCACCAATGCTTTTGTCCTTGGTTCGCGACACGGCGGCCGGACATGGAAAGTCCGCCAGTTCAAAGGGAAGCCCTTCACCGGCATATTGCTGAACTTCGGGCACTGGCTGTTTAAGACGGCGATCAACACGCTATTCCGGCTCCGCCTCGACGACCCGTTCACCATGTACAAGGTGTTCCGCCGGGACTGTATCGCGGGCCTGAGCTTCGAATGCAACCGGTTCGACTTCGACTATGAACTGCTGATCAAGATCGTTCGCAAGGGCTATCGCCCGGTCGAGATCCCGGTCAACTACCGTTCCCGCTCGTTCAGCGAAGGTAAGAAGGTATCGATCGCGCGCGACCCGTGGACCTGGGTTCTAGCCATTCTCAAATTCCGATGGGTGGATCTCGACGTCATCGAAGGCTGGCGAACGAGTCTCACGCCGAAAACCGCCGAGGACACCGCCCCGGTCCGCCCCGCCTGGGCCGAGGCTCCAGCGAAAAGCGCAGCAGGCCGCTAGTACGACTATGTTACAAAAGTGGGGCAGCCAATCATGGCTGCCGCCGGCTTTTAGCCGGCGCGTCCCGCGTGCGAAGATTCGCCGGGAGAGCCCGATAGCGGGCTGCAGGCAGGATTGCCTGCCCCGCAGAGCAGCAGAGCCGCAACCAAACCGGAGGGCGAGGAGCCAG
>OMOG01000231.1 GCA_900290305.1 Candidatus Sulfopaludibacter sp. SbA4 | reverse complement strand
TCCGAATTGGCGCATGGAAGCTGCAGGTAACTGGGGTCGCTGGAAGGGTAGAGGCCGTCGATACTGCCGCTGGCATTCATGGTATTCTTCCCTGCCTGGACACCGACGTAGACGATGTTGCTCTGCCATCCTCCCGAACGGGAGGTAGAGCCGGTCGGTAGCCAGGGTCGGCGCGATCACGTTCAATTGGTAAACGCCCGGGAAACCCGGGGCTAGCTGTATCGTTCGACCTCGGGCGACTGGAGACGCACGGCGCGCCGGCGCCCTTGATTGAAGATATCGCCGATTCGGAAGGCTTCTGGCTGGGCCGGGTCTCTTTTTCCCGGACCGGGATTCTGCTATACGCAAGCGCGGCGACCCGAGCCGAAGTCGCTCCCGTTCGATGGCTGGATAGCACCGGACAGGTACAGCGGGTTGTAAGCCCATCCATCAGCGTATCGGGGCAGGCGGAGACTCCTCGCCTTTCGCCGGACGGCAACCGGCTGGCGCTGACGGTCGCGGGAGACCTCTACGTTCACGACCTCCAACGCGGCACGGTAACCAGGCTGACCTTCGATGCCGCTCTGAACCGGCATCCGGTCTGGACGCCGGACGGACAGCACATTGTTTACGGCTCGGATGTTCCCGCGAGCGACGATGAATTCGGCATCTGGTGGATCCGCAGCGATGGTTCCGGCCAGCCCGAGAGGTTGTTCGGCGAGAGAACTCCTCTTCAGGTGTTTTCGATTTCCCCTGATGGACGCACCATAGCTTTTGTTCGGACGGGAAAGGATAAGGGGTTTGAGATTTGGACGCTCCCGCTGGATTTGAACGATCCGGACCATCCCAAATCGGGGAAGCCCGAGCCATTCACGGGCGAATCCCTCAGCCAGGTAGACCCGGCCTTTTCACCCGACGGGCGTTGGATCGCATACGTATCCACCAACGGCGCGGGCAACGGAGGTCAGATTTCTGTGCGTCCGTTTCCGCCTGCGCCTTCGGCGGGCAGGTGGCAGGTATCGGAAGACGGGGCGAAGTTCCCCGTCTGGTCGCGCAATCGCAGGGAACTGTTCTACGTGAGTTCCGACAACCATATCATGGTCGTCCGCTACACGGCCAATGAGCACTCCTTCGTCCCCGAGAAACCCCGGCAGTGGTCGCCGGCGCCGCTCTTCCGGCCAACAAACAACGCCCTTTGGAATCTGGACATAGCACCAGACGGCCGGCGCTTTGTAGTGCTCGCTCCGCCAGAATCCAGGAGCGCGGAGCCGACTACGGTCCACGCAACCATCCTGCTGAACTTTTTCGACGAACTGCGGCGCCGCTTGCCGTGATCCGGAAGCTATCGCCGGGCGCCGAGCCCCCTGCGTCAAAGCTCGCGGGATCGATCTTCGCTGAAGCCGTAAGCGTCTCCGATCGCACAATACGCCTCAAAGCGCTTATTTCGCAGGCGGCTGAACCGATGCGCCCGGCAGGCAGTTCGCATTTTTTCGGCAAGGTTATGCCTGATCCCTTGGACTTCCGGCAACATTATGGTTTATTCGCGGCAAAGATATGGCTTAAGTCACAGGTGCCCGGACCCAAGGATACCCCGCCCGGCGCTACCGGACGGCGGCGAGCACGACGGCGGCCAGCAGAAAGACCGCGCATGCCAGTTGCTCGACCAGACGGATGGGACGCGTGGCGCGCTCCTCGGCGGCGAGGCTGCGGCGCAGTTGCGCGCGCCACCAGATGGCGTCGGCATCGGGCAGAGGCGTGGCGGATGGAGCGTCCATGCGCTTCATCCAGTTGGCGAACTCGGTGTCATTCATGGCTTCCCTCGTGGCTTCTCTCGTGGCTTCTCTCGAAGCCATGCCGCTTCAGTATCTCTTCCATTTTACGCCGGGCGCGGAAGAGCAGCACCTTCACACTCTTCTCTTTCAGCCCCAGGACCGCGGCGATCTCCCGATGGTCCTCGCCTTCCACATAGGCCAGCCAGAGCAACGCCCGCTCCTGCCCGCCGGCCATGGCGAACAGGCGTTCCATGTCGGGCGGGAGATCCACGCGGGAATCGAGAGCTTCGTCGCGGCGGGGCGCCAGTTGCCACCAGCGGCGCTGCCGGGTCTGGGCGCGGTGATGGTCGGTGACCAGGTTGGTGGCGGTGCGATAGAGGTAAGACTTCCGCTGCGCTTCGAGCAGGGGCGGGGCGCTCAGCAGGCGGACGTAACTTTCCTGCAGGATGTCGTCCGCGATGGTGGCGTTGCCCGCTACCCGGCAGATATAGGAACGGAGGGCGCGCGCAGTCTGGGTGTAGAAGCGCTCGAATTGTTCGCGGCCGAGCGTCTCGGCCCGGCCCGCGTGCGCGGCATGTTCCATGGAAGTAGCGATGGTCACAAATCCGAACGCTTCCCGAGCAGGCCCCAGGATTTGGAGAGCCGGTACGTGACGCCCGCCGACACCAGGAATCCCACTCCGATAAACATGAACACCACGCCTATGCCCATGGCGGCTTGGCCGACGAAGGGGCCCGCGCCCGAGCATCCGAGGCCCAGCAGCAACAGGATAATGCCCTTCTGGACGGATGCCAGGACGGAGCCGAGCGCGCCGGCCGAGCCCGACGACAGATCGGCGATGAACCGCTTTCCCCCTTCCGACTGCAGGAACGCGCCCAAATCCTGCGCCGATCCGAATTTCTCGATCAGGGACTTGCGGATATCGTTCTGCGCCCGTTGGCGGTGCGAGCTGTGCAGCAGGAACAGAATCAGGAACAGCAGGACGAAAACGCCGAGCCCGATTGCCTCTTGATTATTCACTTTGATTGCCTCCCATCATTACAACGCTACAGAAGGGGAAGGGTTAACCGGGACTACACTTCGGGGGACGTATATTTTGACGCGGAGGCGCTGAGCACGCGGAGGAAGCGCGGAGAAAACCAAAAGGAAGTCAAAACCTGAGTACGCGGAGGAAGCGGAGAGCACTGAGAAAACCAAGCTTTGCGGGGCGGAAGCCAATCTTGGCAAGAATTTCAACTCGGTCGGCACTAACGGTCGCGGCTCTGAAAAGGGAACGGAGGCGGGCCCAGGCCCTTACTCCCCGTGGCTGCATCGACTCACGAGAGGTTGCCGGCGCTTGTGCGGGGTAGCGGAATGGTAAGCGACGAGGTCTGCGTGTCCTGCTGATCCTCCTCGTCGTCGGTCTCTCCGTAGACGTGGTAGTAGTAGCTGGTGAGGCCGCAGCCGATCAGGAGCGCCAGGGTGATGCCAAACCATTTGAGGGTGGATCCGTTCCAGGCGCGGTCGTGCGAGACGGCCGCCACGGTGGCTTTCACGACGGCGAAGGCCGCCCCCCCGCCGAGGCCCAGTTTCAGGTACCAGGGCATGAGGTCGAGGTGGCTCTGCCCGCCCACCTGGCTCCAGAGCACAAAAATTGCGATCAAAGCGATCAGGAACTGCGTAGTATATGCAAGGCGGAGAATGGGCATTCGTAGTGCCGAACCTCCATCATAGGTTATCCTGAATGCAGATGGTCCAATCCGGTCCGGGAGCTTTCCGCTCCCGGCATCAATTTCAAAATGCCTTCCGGCTGGCGATGGATTCGATCCGCGCGCACACGCTGCGGAGCTTTCTCACGCTGCTCGGGGTGATCATCGGGGTGGCGAGCGTGATCATGGTGGGGGCCGCGATCGAGGGGCTGGGCGTGTATGCCGAGCAGAGCACCGCCAAGGCGTTCGGGTCGGAGTCGTTCATGGTGGCGCAGATTGCCGCCACAGGCAGATTGAGCCGGCGCGAATATTTCGAGAAGGTGAAACGCAACAAGCCGATCCGCGACGGCGATGCACGCTTTGTGGAGGCGGTGAACGGCGCCAACATCCTGTACAGCCCGTACCGCAACCACGTGTCCGACGTGAAGCGCGAGAACGAGATCTGCGAGGACACGTCGATCATCGGGGTCTCGGCCGACATGGCGAGCATCCGCGACATAGGGGTGGTGGACGGCCGCTTCTTCACCGACCAGGAGGATCGCTCGCGCGCCTTCGTCGCAGTGATTGGCGACACGGTCAGGAGTACGCTGTTTCCCGGCGACACCTCACCGCTCAACCAGATCATCCGCATCGAGGGCATCGAATTCACGGTAATCGGCCTCCAGGAGCGGCTGGGCTCGGCATTCGGACGCGACCAGGACAAGTCGATCTACATTCCGGCCACGGCGTTCAACCGGATGTACGGGCCGGGCAACGGCTTCGCCCTGTTCGGCCGGCCCAAGCCGGCGAGCGGGCTCAGCCTGGAGGGCGCGCTGGATGAGACGCGCGTGGTGCTGCGCACCCGATTCCACGCGCGGCCGGGCGAGCCGGACAACTTCGACACGCTCACGCCGGACGCGATCCGCGGCTTCATCGACCAGTTGCTGGGGCTGGTGGCGGCGATCGTGGTGCCGGTGACCTGCATTTCGCTGGTGGTGGGCGGAATCGTCATTATGAACATCATGCTGGTGAGCGTGACGGAGCGCACGCGCGAAATCGGCGTGCGCAAGGCGCTGGGGGCGCGGCATGCCGACGTGATGATGCAGATCCTGATTGAAGCGGTGGTGCTGGCGAGCATGGGCGGGGCCGTGGGCATCGCGCTGGGCGCGCTGGTCACGATGCTGCTGGGGCAGATCTTCGAGCTGTCGCTTCACATCACGGCGGGCTACGTGATGCTGGCGATTAGCGTGTCGAGCATCGTGGGGGTGGTGTCGGGCTGGTATCCGGCGTCGCGCGCCGCGAAGCTCGACCCGGTGGTGGCCCTGCGTGCGGAGTAGACCGTGAACATCAGCCCAAGGGAGAACATGCAGATGGCCATCGGCGCGGTATGGACGCACCGCTTCCGGTCGCTGCTGACGATCCTGGGGATCGTGATCGGGATCACCACGGTGGTGACGGTGGCGTCGCTGCTGACCGGCCTGCGCGAGGGCGTGGTGGTCTTCTTCCAGGAGCTCGGTCCGGACAATATTTTTCTCTATCGCACGTCGGGCGACCCGAGCCAGGACGCCAGAATTCCCAAGGAGGCGAAGCGGCGCGCGCTGAAGCCGGAGTACGCCGATTCCCTGCGCCGCTGGTGCTTTTCGGTGGAGGACGTGGGAATCGACCTGATGATCCCGGCGGTGGTGGATGGCAAGCCCATCACGGTGCGGGTTCCCGGATTCGAATCCGACACCATTAACGTGGCGGGCGTATCACCCAACATGGCGGAGATTTCACCGCGCGATTTCGAATCCGGCCGCTTCGTTACGCAGGAGGAAGACCAGCGGGCGGCGCACGTGGTGATGCTGGGCCACAGCGTGGCGGAAGCCCTGTTTCCGGAGGGCAATGCGGTGGGCGGCTCCCTCATGATGGACGGCGCCGAGTACACGGTGGTGGGGGTATACGCCAAGGCCAAGGGCGGGTTCTTCGGCGAAAACGGCATGGACAACGCGGTCAACCTCCCGTTGCACACGGCCGAGAGCCGGTACCCGCAGGTGGACCGGTTCATGATCACGGCCAAGGCCAAGCCCGGGATGCGGCAGGCGGCCTTCGAGGAAGTGGAAGGCGTGATGCGCAGAATCCGGCGCCTCGCGACCGGGGTGGCCGACGATTTTTCGATCTCCACGCCCGACCAGATCATCGAGCAGTTCGACCGCATCACCGGTCTCATCGGGCTGGTGGCGATCGCGATTTCGGCGCTGGGGCTGCTGGTGGGCGGGATCGGGGTGATGAACATCATGCTGGTGAGCGTGACCGAGCGGACGCGCGAGATCGGGGTGCGCAAGGCTCTGGGGGCGCGGCGGCGGGACATCATCGGCCAGTTTCTGGTGGAGGCTGTGACACTGACGGGCGCGGGCGGCACGCTGGGGATCGTGATTGCGGTGCTGATCACGATGCTGGTGGGAGCGTTGGTGCCGGCGCTGCCTTCGAAGGTGCCGGCGTGGGCGCTGATTACGGGGTTCACGGTGGCGGTGGCGGTGGGGGTGTTTTTCGGCGTGTGGCCGGCGGTGAAAGCGGCGCGGCTGGATCCGGTGGAAGCGCTGCGGTACGAGTAGGGCCAAACTTCACCGCGGAGTCTCCCGAAGCGGGTAAACTCCGGAACGGAGACAAGCGCGGAGAAAAGCAAAGAGCTACGTACGTCGTTTCATGCATACGCAAACGCATTTCTCGGGCGCCGAGGTGGCATCGACACGAGCGGCGGACGATCCGTTCGGGAACGTCTCTGGCGGCAGAAACCTTGTGGGTCGAAGCGGGGCCGATTGCAAATCGGCCTGCAGGATAAAATCCTGCCCCACAAGCAGCTCGGAATCAGTGGGTTGGCCAGGGGTTCCTGGAAAGTGTCCGGCCCAGAGGGCACCCCGGCACGCTGAGAGCGTGCGCCACGGCTGGATACGAGACTGTATCTACGAAATTCCTGTGGGTCTACCCTGATGGCGCTTCTTCAAAGCTGCACCTCCCTATCGAAAAGTTTTGGCGCGCGAACGCTCTTCGAGAACATCTCACTGGGGATTTCCGAGGGCGAGCGGCTGGGACTGATCGGCGCCAACGGATCGGGCAAATCCACGCTGCTGCAGATTCTGTCCGGCCGCCTGGAGCCGGATTCGGGGTCGGTCTCCATGCGCCGCAACATCCGCATCGGATATGTGCCGCAGTTGGCCGATTTTCCGGACGGCCGGACGGCAGCGGAGATTGTCGCCGGGGCCATCGCGGGGGAGCGGCTCGACGACCTGGAGCGCGCCGCGCGCATCAATCAGACGCTGGGGCGCGCCGGTTTCAGCGACGGCGCGGCGCGCACCGAGTCGCTCTCCGGCGGGTGGAAGCGGCGGCTGGCGATCGCGCGCGAGCTGGCGATTCAACCCGACCTGCTGTTTCTCGACGAGCCCACCAATCACCTCGATCTGGAGGGCATTCTGTGGCTCGAAAAGCTGCTCTCCAGCGCGCCCTTCGCCAGCGTGGTGGTGAGCCACGACCGCTATTTCCTGGACAACGTGGTGAACGACATGGCCGAGCTCGGCCGCGTGTATCCCGAAGGCCTCTTCCGCGTGGAGGGCGGCTACGAACATTTCCTGGAGAAGAAGGAGGAGTTTCTGCTGGCACAATCCAGCCGCCAGGAGTCGCTGGCGAACAAGGTGCGGCGCGAGGTGGAATGGCTGCGCCGCGGCCCCAAGGCGCGCACCGGCAAATCGCGCGCGCGCATCGACGAGGCCGGGCGGCTGATGCGCGAGTTGAGCGACCTGGAATCGCGCGGGGTCAAAGGCGTGGCGCAGATCGATTTCACCGCTACCGACCGGCGGACGAAGCGGCTGGTCTCGGTGGAGGGCATCTCCAAAGAACTGGGAGGCCGCACGCTGTTCCGCGACCTCACCTTCACGCTGGCGCCCGGCACGCGCCTCGGCCTGCTGGGACGGAACGGAACCGGCAAGACCACTCTGCTGCGCATCCTGGCCGGCGAACTGGATCCGGATAGCGGCGGTGTGGAACGCGCGCCCAACCTGCGGACCGTGTATTTCGACCAGGCGCGCGAGCAACTCGACCAGACAGACACGCTGCGCCAGGGGCTGGGGGCGCACGGCGATACCGTCATCTTCCGCGATCGCCCGATCCACGTGGCGGGCTGGGCCAAACGCTTCCTGTTCGATGCCGGACAGCTCGACCGTCCTATTTCCAGTCTCTCGGGAGGCGAGCAGGCTCGAGTGCTGGTCGCGCGCCTGATGCTGCAGCCGGCGGACGTGCTGCTGCTGGACGAGCCGACCAACGACCTCGACATTCCGACGCTCGAAGTGCTCGAAGAAAGCCTCACCGAGTTCCCCGGCGCGCTGCTGCTGGTGACGCACGACCGCTACCTGCTGGACCGTGTTTCGAACGCCGTCCTGGGACTGGATGGGCGCGGCGGCGCACGGATCTACGCGGACTACTGGCAGTGGGAAGCGGGGCAGGCTGTGCCGGCTCCGGCGGGAGAGGCTGGGCAGCCTGTGATTGGCAGGTTGAAGCCTGCCCCACCTGCCAAGAAGAAGCTCTCCTACCTGGAAGCGCGGGAGTGGGAACAGATGGAAGCCAGGATTCTCGAAGCTGAGCGGGAGATGGAAGCGATCGGCGCCGAGATGCAATCGCCGGAGGTGGTGTCGGACGGGCCGCGCTTGCATGCCTGCTACCAGAAGCTGCAGGCCGCGGAGTCACGCGTGGAAGCGCTTTACGCGCGGTGGGCGGAATTGGAGGGCAAGCAAGCGGGGGGTTAGCGCCGGGCCTTCACCAGGAGGGCGACGGTGCCGGCGGCCGGGGGAGTGACTTGGATTTTAGTCCCCGAGGGCAACTTCAAGGCCGCGCTGTACCAATAAGAGTGAGTGAACACTGACTTGTAATTGTAGAGCCAGAGCAGCGGCTCGATGCTGCCATCGGGGCGCTCGGCGGTGACCATCAGGGACGATCCTTCGGGAACCTTCGCGGGGTGTATGCCAGTGAGAGTGACCGGCGTCTTGAGAGCGACTTCGCCCTCGACTGCGATTTCGGCAGCGGCCGGGGCCGGTGGGGGCTTTTGTCCGGACTCCGGGAGCTTGGGGAGCAGCGCCGGATCGCCTTCGGGCGCGCCGCCCTCCACCCAATCTGCGATCAGTTCGATCTGCTCCTGGGTGAGGCCCTGGTCGTCCTGGAACTGGCCGAATCCTTTCACTGCGCCCCAGGGCGGCATACGGCGTTCCAGTACCTCCTCTTTAATCGCCTTGGCCCACGGGCGCGCTTCCTGATAAGTCAGTAGTGAGAAGGCGCTGCCTCCCTGGCGGTGGCAGGAGGCGCAGCGGTTATAGATGAGGCGGCATATCTCGCGTGAGAAGGTTATGGGAGTGGTAATCACATCGTGGGCGCTGGAAAACAGGGCCATCAGCACGGCGAGAGTCAGTGCGCGTNNAGCTCCGATACGGGCACGGTAAACACGGCTGTATTGACTACGCCCTTGCGTTGGAACTGCACCCAGATGCGGTAAGTCCGGGCGCGCGGAAAGATCACGTTGAACTGAATCTGAGGGCCGCCATCGGCCAGAAAGGGATGAGTATGAATCAAGTCGATCAGGTCGTCGCTGGCTGCCAGCATGTGACCCCAGGCGCCGAGATACTGTTCGAGGCCCTCGGCGGGCTTGACGCGAAAGAACATCAGCGTTTTGAAGCCGGCGAGCGGCTGCGGCGGCTCAGTGACTAGTTCCACGTCCAGGTTCCCGGCGTGCTTGGCGGATAAGTCGGGATCCAATTTCGGTGTTTGCAGGCTGCCGCCCGGGACAAACAGGGTTCGCTCGGTAAGTTGCGGCGTTCCGCCGGTGGGATAGAAATCCGCGAGCACGCGATACATTCCGCGCTTGGGCAGGCGGCCTTCGTATCGAAAGGTTCCGTCGGGCGACTTGACGGGGTGATCGTGGAGGAAATACTCGAGATCCTGACTCACTACGAACATGTGGAACAGCTTCTCATGCACGAACTCGAAGTGAGTGACCGGAGCGCCGGTCTTCGGATCGCGGATCTTGAAGGCGAATTCCAGGGGCTCACCTGCGTGAGGGGTGCGGGGAGTGAGAGTGAGATCCAGTGGGTACTCGACGGGGTCGGCGATTCCGGGAATGAGGGTCATTCCGCAGATACGACACTTGCCGGGGGTCGCGGAGCGCACGTCGCGGTGCATGGGACAGACGTAGTCCATGGGGGGCGGGGGAACGGTCTGTGCGGCGAGGAAGAAGACAAGGGCGAAGATGCAGGCGAAGGCGGTTGGCAGGCGGAAGCGCCTGCCCCACCTCTGAGCGGGGATGACAGTCAGTTT
>OMOG01000607.1:332-4157 GCA_900290305.1 Candidatus Sulfopaludibacter sp. SbA4 | reverse complement strand
CAACCCGAGCCCGGCCAGGTGGCCTTCTATCCGATCATCGACGCCATGGAGGAATTCAAGCTGAACATCGATGCTTACTCGCCCGAATATGGCCGATCCAACGGTGGAACGGTCATGGTGATCGGGAAATCCGGCGGCAACCAGTTCCACGCGACGCTTTTTGAGTTCTTCCGCAACGAGGATCTGAACGCGCGGAACTATTTTGCGCAGCCCGGCCCGCGGCCGGAATTTCGCAGGAACCAGTACGGGCTGACGGCAGGCGGGCCGATCCGCAGGAACAAGACGTTCTTCTTTGCGGACTGGCAAGGCACGCGGCTGCGCACCGGAATCACCCGCCAGAGCGTGGTGCCCACGGTGGCCCAGCGCAGTGGCCTGTTCACCTCCACGATTTACGACCCGGCAAGCTCGCCGCGCACGCCTTTCCCCAACAATACGATCCCGGCCAACCGATTCGATTCGCTGGCAGCGCAGGTCTTCGAGCACTATCCGTCGCCCAATGCGGCCGCGGCCAACAACTTCATACTCACCGGCGTCGAGCCGGACAATCAGGACCAGTTTGACGGCCGCGTGGATCGCGTCTTCAACGAAAAACATCGCGCCTTTGTGCGCTACTCGTATCTCCGCGACGACGATAACCCGGTGCCGTTTCTTCCCGATGGCAGCGGCAGCCTCACCTCCGGCGTGATCGGACATGCCATCACGCGCGGAGACGGCCTCGCGTCGGAATACGACTGGACCGTTTCGCCGTCAACCCTCAACCAGGCACGCTTTGGGTACACCCGCCGGGACGTGAACCAGACGTCGCTCCAGAATGGCGGCATCGCCATCCCTGGCGCGCCGGCCAGCACGTTCCCCTCCACGCTCCCCATCTTTACCGTCACCGGTTATCAACAAATCGGGCCGACCACCGCCGCCAACTCCAACTTCACAACCTCGGTTACCGAGTTCCTGGATACGTTCTCCATGGTTCGCGGACGGCACACGTTCCAGTTCGGAACGGATCTCCGGCGCGAAGCTCTCGACATCGTCAACCCGGCGAACCCGACCGGTTCATACGCCTTCACCACGACGGGCACCGATTCTTCTACGGGCGCCGGCGGCAATGCCCTGGCTTCGCTCTTGCTGGGCCAGGTGAACGCGTTCAGCATCGACATTCAGAATAAGGCCCTTCGGGAGCGGGCCCATATCGCGGAGTTTTTTGCGAGCGACGAATGGAAGGTCTCGAATCGGCTCACCCTGAATCTTGGCACGCGCTATACCCTGAACTTCCCCTCGACGGAAGTGAATCGTCAGGATTCCGTTTTCAACTTGAACACCCAGGTGCTCGATTTTCCGCGTACCGCCAGGGAACTGGAGTGCTGCGATTTCGGGCCGCGCGTGGGGCTGGCTTACCGGCTCGGAGATTCCTGGGTGATTCGTTCGGGTTACGGAATGATCTGGTTCGAACAGACCGGCATCACCACGCCGTTCACTCTTCCGCAGTTCCCGTTCGTGCAGACCGTCGGACAACAATCACAGGATAACATCAACCCGGCTTTCGTCCTCTCGAACGGTCCCACGGTACAGGTCGCGGCGCCGAATCCGAATTCGGGCCTGGGCCAGGGAGTCTTCGGCGTAGACCGCAACGCGGGGTCGGGCTACTCTCAGCAGTGGAACTTCACCGTGCAGAAGACCCTGGGAAGCGATGTGAACTTCGAGATCGGCTATCTCGGATCGAAGAACACGCACCTGGGCCTGCCGGAGTCCAATCTCAACCAGGTGCCGGCCGCGGACCTTGCGATGGGGTCCGCTCTCACGGTGAAGGTCCCCAACCCTTATTACGGACAGATCCCCACTTCGTCGTCTCTGGGACAACCAACCATCGCCCAGCAGCAACTGTTGCGCGCTTTTCCGCGATTCACCAACGTGGCCCTTTTCCGCGACAACGTGGCCGATTCCGAATACGACGCGCTGCAGATGAAGCTGGAGAAGCGCTTTTCGCGCGGCTTGACATTCACCTTTGCGTACACATTTTCCAAGCTCATTGACGATGCTTCGACATACTTTTCCCAGACCATCTTCACCGGACCTACGCTCACCACCATCGGGGCCGCCGATGCCTTCAATCGGAAGCTCGAACGAGATGTTTCGAGCGGCGACATTCCCCGCGTCTTTTCGGCCGGCTGGGTGTACCGGATTCCGCGATGGTGGAAGATCTCCGGTTGGGAGCTTGGCGGCCTGGTGCGCGTCCAGGCAGGAGACGCGGTGCCGGTCACACAGGCAACGAATACGCTTTCCGCGTTCGGGTACGCCGTCCAGCGGCCGAACCGCATCGGCAACCCGAACGACTTCCCCACTCGCAGCGCCTCCGAATGGTTCGACAAGTCGGCTTTCGCCGCCGCCGGCCAGTTCAGCATCGGCAACAGTTCGCGGAATCCGGTGCGGGGGCCGGGACTCCAGGACGCCGACCTGATGATCGGCAAAATGTTTCGGGTATCGGAGCGCGTCAATTTTGAGTTCCGCGCGGAAGTCTTCAACGTCAGTAACACTCCGCCCTTGAACGATCCCAACGGCTCGTTCGGCAGCGCCGCTTTCGGAACCATCACCAGCGCGGGCAATCCGAGAGACTTCGAGCTCGCCGGAAAGCTACGGTTTTAACTGCCCCGCCCTCATCCAATCCTTCAGAATCGCGGCCTGCAGGGCATTGGGGCCGACGGCTTCGCGGATGGCAAAGACGCGCTTCGTGTTGGCTGCCAACACCACCTCTACATCCTGCACCTTGATCCGGTCGCCTGCCTTCCTGGCCGCCAGCAGATCGTTCAAGGCCTTGGGAGTGGCTTTCGTGCCGTCCACTTCGAGGACCTGGTCCCCGGCGCGCAACCCCGCGGCCTGGGCGGGTGAATCGGCCGTAACGCTGGTGATGACGAGCTTGCCATCCTGGGTGTGGGTGTTGATCCCGAGGTACGCGCCGGGCGCCTCCTGTTTGGTCACCTCGATCTCGAGGCCGGCATAGGCGAAGTACTTGGCGTAGTCCACGTCGTTGGTGGTGGACGCATATTCGAAGACCTCGGACAGCGGGGCGCCGGCCGCGCTCTCGCATTCCTCGCGGAATTCGGCGTCCGTGAAGCCGCGCTTCTTGCCCAGGTAATACTTGCGGTACAAGCCGCGCATCACGTCGTCCAGCGACCTGGCATTCCTGCTCTCGTTGCGGATCTTCAGATCGAGCATCGCGCCCAGCATGGCGCCGTTGTCGTAGTAGGAGATCGACGTGCTGCGGTCCGCGCCCACACCCGAGCCGGTTCCCCAGGCATTCAGGCTGGATTCGGTGGCCGACTGGTAGTGACGCCCGGGCGCGTTCTCAAATCGCGCGATGCTGTTCTGCATCTTCTCGAGATACTGCTGGCGCGTCGCCAGTCCGGCGCGGACCAGCAGGATGTCCTGGTAGTAGACCGACAAGCCTTCGGACACCCAGAGCATATCGGTCAAGTTCTCCTTGTCGTAGTCGAAGGGTCCGAGCGCGATCGGACGGATGCGCTTGACGTTGAAGTTGTGAAAGTACTCGTGGGCCACGTANNGGTATCCCTTCCACCGTGAAGCTCAGCGACTCCTGGTTGCCCATGAGAATCGGAGAGTCGTACAGCACGTCGAAATCGGGTGCGACGAATGTGTTTGCGCGGCCAGCGGCGTCGTCGTCTAGCCCGGTGGCAATTCGCGTCCAATTGGGCGGCAGTTGGATGGCAACGGTAACGGGGTGCTGGAGCTGTCCCGCTACGTGCAGGAAGAGACCGGCCGGCGAGATGTAGGCCCGGTTCTCACCCAGGAAGTTCTGCGCAGCGAACGAGATTG
>OMOG01000607.1:0-322 GCA_900290305.1 Candidatus Sulfopaludibacter sp. SbA4 | reverse complement strand
TAGTCGATGATGCCGTAGTAGCCCGGCGACCAGAGCGGCATTTTGAAGTCCTGCATCTCGCCCTTCAGCCCCTCGCAGCGGAACGCCACATGGAAGATGTGGCTGGTTGGCTGAGGCATGGTGACCGTGAACGCCATGGTCGATTCGGCCGGCTGGCCGGAAGAGCAGAGAGACGCGGCGAGGAGCGCGGCCCAAACGAGAAGGAAGCGGCGTGAGGTCATCAATGGGGCGAGTCTCTCACACAACCGCGTCCGCGCGCAAGAACGCCAAGGACGTCTTTACGAAGTCGGGCCAGCGTTCGCCGCCGATGGGTCCGTGGCCG
>OMOG01000230.1 GCA_900290305.1 Candidatus Sulfopaludibacter sp. SbA4 | reverse complement strand
GTTTTCGCGAGCGCCGGGGCCGAGCTGTACGACTTCTGCATTTTGTTCTTGTCTAGGATTACTTTAACCGAAAAAGACATTTTTGGAGCCTGTTAATTTTGGCTCACGGGCGGGACCGTATGAAAGATGATAGAGCAAAAGTACTGGAACCAGCGCTGGCACCCAACTTTGGGCCCAGTACCAAGGACTTCAGTTCCCAACTTGCAGCGTCGCCACCACCCCCACGTGGTCGGAAGCGTACGCCCCCCAGAACGCGCCGTAGCTGATCCGTTCCACCGCGGCAGGGTTCAGCCCGCGTGCAAAAATCAGGTCGATCCGTTCGTAGGGCTGAACCTGCTTCCCAGCCTCCTGATCCTCGCCGTAAAGGGGCCAGGTGAAACCGGGGTCGCCGGGATTCAGCGCCTTCCAGACGTCGGTGAATCCGGCCGCCCGGACCAGTTCCACCGTGCCCGTGTCGTCGATTCCGGGCTCGGCATTGGCGTTGAAATCCCCCAAAAGGACGACTGGCGTTTGGAGATCGCCGATGTCCGCAAGCAGCTCCGTGGTCTCGGCGAGCTGGGCGATGGTGATGAGCGGATTGCCGGGCACGGGGCTCTCCAGGTGCGTGTCGACGAATCGGATCACGGTGCCGCCCACATTGACTTGCGCGGAAATGAAGCCCTGGTAGACGTTGTTGCCCGCCAGCAGGGGGCTCACCGCTCCCAGCGGGAGGGCCACCTGGTAGCGGTGCGTCTGGACATTGTAGATGTCGAGGCCCGACTGGTTGAAGTCGATTCTGGCCAGCACCGCGTCGCGATCCGTCAATCGCAGGTTGAGATTATCCGCGGGCACCGGCACTTCGACGTCGGTCAGGGAGTTGACCGCGATGACGCCGTAGTGCAATTGCCGTTTGGCCAGCTCGGAGGTCAGCAGGTCGAGCTGGTCGAAAAGCACGGTGGCGGCTCCAGCCGGTTGGGCGGAGAGCGGCCCGGTGCGCCACAGCGTCACTTCCTGCAGGCCGACGATGTCGGGCAACTCGGCGGCGATCTCATCGGCCAGGCGGGCGGCGCGCGCCGGGATGTTGGCCGCCTCGACCTCGGCCAGGGTGGCCGCGGTTCCCTGCGCGAACGAGGCCGGGTCGGTGGCCGCGAGCACGAGGTTGAAATCCGTGCCGGCATCCATGTTGCGCGTCATCACCTTCAGGGACACGGGGTCTTTGGCAAGGCAGGAGAAGGACCCGGCCAGCGCGATCAGGATCATCGGAAAACGCATAGCCCCCAGTGTAGGACACGGGCGCCGTGACAGGCCAGGAGGCCTGTCCCTGGTTTTGTGGGGTTCGCTGCGGCGGTAGGACAGTTGTCGTCTGTTTCCATGGAAAGACGTGGCGCACGCACTCTTGCGTGCCGCGCCGAGACTCTGACCTCCTGATGGTCGTGGAAAATGCGTGAGCTGGCTTTGTGGCGCAGCCTTTCAGGCTGCCGGGTCGAGACTCGTCTCGACCCTCGTCACGCTGAGTCGGGACGCTGCAGGCACGAGTGCCTGGCACGAGTGCCTGCGCCACGTTCTGGCTCATCGATCTTCCACGCCAGAGCGCGGATTGTGCCACGACATCAGGAGGTCAGAGACTCATCTCGGCGCTTCCTCGAGCCGGGTCGGTGGCGGATGTTTTTCGAGAGTGTCACCGGCCGGGCCTTTAGTCCGGAGGAACTTCGGTTTAGTGGCTTTTACCCGGTCCCAGACAGGCCAGGAGGCCTGTCCTACTTGCCGATCGGGATGGTGGCTTCGGTGTTCAACGACTGCAGGTTCTTCGAGCTGTCAAAAGTGTCGATCTCGATGGGCACGCTGCCGCCGGTAGTCACTCCCGCGGGAATCGTCACATTCAACTGGTACAGGCCCGCCGCCCCGGGAGTCAGTCCGGAGAACACCACCGTGGCCTGTACGCCGCCTATGAAGACGTTCGGAACCGGGGCCTGGGACAGAGGACTCGCCGGGGCCGCCGTCCCCGCGGTCACCTGCGGAGTCACTGCGCCCAGGCCCGTCAGGTAAATCAGGACGGTCTCGCCCACCTTGGCCGGGCTGGCGGTGGATACCAGGCTGTAATCGGCGTGTTGGATCGCTCCATTGCCGATTCCCCCCGACGGTACAGTGAAAATACCGGGCGAGCTGAGGCCGCTGTACACCCGCGTGGTGTTCGAGGCAACTTGATTGTTAGTCACTTGAAAGGCGATCAGCGATTCATCGCTCGGCACCGAATAAGGCACCAGGGCGTCGATCAGGGTGGGGCTGACGTAGTAGAGCGGCGCCTGGACGGACTGCGGCAGCCCATTGATATCGACCCACGAGATACTGACCTGGACACCACCCAGTGTGGTGGGAAACGGCAGCGAGGAAGCCTGGGTGGTCTGGGAGGCCAGACCCGTTCCCCCGAGAGAAACGAATTCGCCGGGCGCCACGGACGCCGTGAAGGGAACACTGCTGGCGGCATTGACAACCGCCTGCGGGTGGAGGAAGACCCCGGCGCCGCTGAGCGTGGGCGACTTGATATAGAAGGCCAGTTGATAGTTGTTCGACAGACCCGACCCGATGATGACGTTCCCGCCGGCGCCCACCGCATATTGGGAGTTGGGATTAGTAACCGTGCCGTCCGCGGCCGGTTTGAACGCCGCGCCATAACTCTGGTCGTAGGAGAGTTCGAAGTCCGGATTGATGCGCTGATGTGCGATCTCGATCCCCAGTGAGCCGATTTCATTGGCGGTGCCGTCCGCGCCGTAAACGGAGAAGGCGGTGCTCGAAGTAATGTGGTTGTACAGGTCCGCGGTGAAGTAGAGCCCGTTGGCCGCGGTGGCGGGGCTGCCGGTGAGCGCCTTCACTCCGATCACAAAGTCATAGCTGGCCATGCCCCCGGCGATGAAAAAGCTGCCGTCGGGCGAGACATACATCACCTTGTTCCCGGATAGCAACACGCTGTTCGCCGCGACGCCGCTGGGAGCCGGCAAGCTCAGGGTGCCAATGCCGTTGGCCGTCACCGTGTACGTCGCGCCCGTGCTGGTCTGCGATTGCGGCGCGCCGTTGAAGCTGCCCGCGGTGCCGTTAATGGTGACGTTGCCTAACCCGCCTTTGCCATCGAACGCGGCGGTGAAGAAGGTGTCGCGGCTCGCCAGCAAACTGCCGCCGAGAAACTCCATGCTGGCCAGATAGTATTTTCCGTTCAGGTTGGCGGAGGAATTCGACGTGCTCACAGGCACGCCTATGAATAAGTCGCAGTAGCCGGTATCGGTGCTGCTCAGGGCGATGGCGCCCGAGCCCACGCCGCCGAACAGCGTGGTGAGGTTGGAAGCGTCCAGCGGGTTCGTAAAGTCGATCAGGCCGCTGGGGAGCACCTTGTATACGTTATTGGCAGCCGGCCCGAGTGCCGCGCCAGTGGTCCCCTGGCCGGTGACGGTAAAGGTGCCGAATCCATTCGATCCCGTCTTCCCGTCAAAGACGATGGTCCCCTGGAAAGCCAGGGCCGCGTCGGACGGAACCGTATTCACCCCCAGGTACCGGAAATAGTACGATCCTTGGACCGAGGCGTTGCTGGGCAGTTGCGCTGCCGCGGGGCCGGCCAGCAAAACCATGCCGGCGAGGAGAACGGGGAAAAACCGAGGGCGCTGCATCTAGGCATGATAGCAATCTCCGCTAGATTCCGAAGGTACGAGTGTGCCATGCTGAACGGTTCGTATGGATATCATCACCGGCAATGTCGGATGGATCGAAGTGATCTGCGGGCCCATGTTTTCGGGCAAGAGCGAAGAGCTGATCAGGCGCCTGCGCAGGGCCATGATCGCCCGTAAGCGCGTGGAGGTGTTCAAACCCGCGATCGACGACCGCTACTCGGCCGACGAGATCGTCTCGCACGGCGACCTGCGCATGAAATCGCAAGTGGTGACGGGCGCCCACGATATCATGGGGCGAATCGACTGGCGCTCCGAGGTGGTGGGGGTCGACGAGGCCAATTTCATGGGCCCGCAGTTGGTGGAGGTGGCGCAGAAGTTGGCCGACAGCGGCAAGCAGGTCATCATCGCGGGACTGGATACCGATTATATGGGGCGGCCCTTTGCACCCATCCCCGACCTGCTGGCGCATGCCGAAATGATCACTAAGACGCTGGCGATCTGCGTGCGCTGCGGCAATCCGGCCAAGCACACGCAGCGCCTGCGCGGATCGGACGACCTGATCGTGGTGGGCGCGTCGGACATGTACGAGGCCCGCTGCCGCCGCTGCTTCGAGCCGGGGATTCCGAAACAGACGGAGATGGATTTCGTCAAGGCCAAGCGCATGGACAAGCGCGCTGATTAGCCAGGCTGTGGGGCGGACCCCCTGGTCCGCGCGGGTCCCCCTGGACCCGCTATTTGCACAACCAGATCAGCCCGATAGCGATCCGCGAGAGGCCGACGGGGGCGCTCCCCTGAGGGGACCCCGGCGGACCGGGGGGTCCGCCCCACAGCATTGGGGCTAAAGCCCGGCAGCTTCACTCGACGGTCCACGAGCCCACCGCCTGCCAGCCGCTGGTCTGGCTGTCGGTGACGTCGCGGGCAGCCATGTAGATCACCCGGTTGCCGGAGAAACTGTGGGGAAAGAAAGTCACAGGCAGAGTGAGTGACAAGGTATTGCCGTTGAGGCTCGCCATATTGGGTGTCGACGCGACATTGCACTGACTGTTCCCGGTGGACGCCGGCACTAAATACATGCCGGCATCGTCGACCGGGAACAGTAAATTCAGCGGCCGGCTGTAAGCCAGGTAGCAGGCGGTGCGCGCGTCGAGCGAATCGTTGATCAGGATGTCCACCACGCCTATGTCGGTGGCGCCCTTCGTGTCCGTGACGGTGAACGTGAACGTCTGAGACGATCCGCTCCCGCTGGCCGGCGTGACTCCGGGGGCGCTCAGCGCGCTGGCGGCGCTGCCTGGCACGTTCCACGTACCCAACGGCTGCCATCCCGAGGTGTTCCCGGCGATGTCCCGGGCCGCCATGTAGACCACGCGGTTGCCGGTAAAAGTGGAGGAGAACGTAAGGTTCAGAGTGAGCGTCAAGGTATTGCCGTTGGCCACCGGAGCGCCGGCCGCGCTCACGGTGCACTGCTTGTTCGCGATCGGAACAAGGGCGCCGAAGGGCGAGTTGAGCGAAACTCCCGGCAGAAGAGCGGTCCCGGCGTCGTTGAGCAGGTTCAGCGTGTTCGACGGCCGGCTGTAGGCGATGTAGCAGGCATTGCCGCCATCCAGGAAATTATTGATGAGAATGTTCACGACGTCCAGGTCCTGCCAGCCGCGAGGATCGGTGAAGGTAAAGGTCATCGTCTGGCTGACGCCGCTGCCGGACGCCGGAGTCACCGACGAAGGCTCGGGCGGAGCGACGATGACGCCAGTTACTTGCCGGACGCGGTTGTTGCCTGCGTCGGCGATGTACAGAGAGCCGGAAGCTATCGCCATCCCGGCTGGTTGATCCAATAGTGCGCTCAAAGGCGGTCCGCCATCCCCCGAAAAACCCGATGTCGCGCCACCCACCACGGTAGTGATAACCCCTGCCGAGACTCTGCGGATACGGCTGCCGGTTACCTGGCCATTCGGGGCAGTCGGGGCGCTTTCACTGATATAAATATTGCCGAACGGGTCGAGTGCGATTCGCGTGGGATCGATCGAGGCGCTGGTAGCAGGCCCCCCATCGCCCGTTGAGTAGGAACTCGGGGGGATCTGACCCGCGACCGTCGTGATGATGCCGTCCGACACTTTGCGGACGCGCCCGCTCCCGCGGTCGGCGATATAAAGATTGCCCCTGCCATCCAGGGCTACGTCAGTCGGGAAATAAAGCCGGGCGATGATCGCCGGGCCGCCATCCCCGGAATATCCCGAGAAGTATGCGTTCCCCACGATGGTGCTGATGATACCGCCCGATATCTTGCGTACCACGTTATTGAACAGGTCGGCGAAATAGATGTCGCCGTTGGAGTCCACGGCGATTCCCTGGGGACCCTGGAGCTGCGCTTGGGAAGCAGGTCCGCCATCGCCGGAGTAGCCGGGGCGTCCGCTACCCGCGATGGTGGTGATCGTTCCGCCCGAAACCATGCGGATGGTCTCGTTGCCGTCATCCGTGATGTACAGGTTGCCCGCCGCATCCAGGGCAACAGCCTGGGGGACGCTGAGCTGGGCGTTGGTGGCCGGGCCGCCGTCTCCCGAGTAACCCGGCACTCCATTACCGGCGACCGTCGCGATCACGCCATTCGACACTTTGAGAACGCGGTGGCTGCCGGAATCGGCAATGTAGAGGCTGCCCGCCCGGTCCACCGTGACGCCGCGGGGATTCTGTAGATGAGCGCCCGTCGGCGGCCCGCC
Source organism: Candidatus Sulfopaludibacter sp. SbA4 (assembly GCA_900290305.1). Lineage (GTDB taxonomy): Bacteria > Acidobacteriota > Terriglobia > Bryobacterales > Bryobacteraceae > OMOG01. The sequence continues at coordinate 8,092 of OMOG01000230.1, read as the reverse complement.
CTCGTCGTCGGCAGCGAACAGACCGTTGCCGGCCACGGTAGTGATGATGCCGCCCGACACCTTGCGGATCCGCTGGTTCCAATACTCGGCGATGTAGAGATCGCCGGAGGGAGCGACGGCCACGCTGCTCGGGAAATGGAGCGTGGCGGCGGTGGCTGCCGCCCCATCCCCGGAGTAGCCGGGAGCGCCGGTGCCCGCAACCGTGGAGATGATTCCGTTGGACACTTTGCGGACGCGGTTGTTGCTGTAATCGGCGATGTAGAGATTGCCGTTGCCATCCACGGCCACCTGGTGGGGCACGTTCAGTGCGGCGCTGGTGGCAGGCGATCCGTCGCCCGAATAGCCCTGCGCGCCAGACCCGGCCACCGTGGTGATGATGCCGTTCGAAATCTTGCGAATGCGGTTGGTATAGCTTTCCGCAACATAGATGTTTCCGGAGTTGTCGAGAGCGATACCGGTCGCGCCGGAAAAGCCACCTGCCACCACGGAGACCGTGCCGCTGGACAGTTTGTAGACTTTCCCGCCGTCAGTGAAGTAAAGATTGCCGGCGGAATCGACGGCCATGCAGAGGGCGGCGTTACTTACCGCGACACTGGTAAGAATACCCGCCGATATCTTGAAGACGCTGCCGCCGTTTTCCGAGACATAGACGTTTCCCAGTGTGTCCGCGGTCACCGCCGCTGGATAGATCTGGGCGCTGGTGGCCGGACCGCCCACACCCGCAAGCCCGGGAGTTCCATTGCCCGCGATGGTGGTGATGCCCCCGTTGGGGCCGACTTTGAAGACGCGGTAATGCGCCTGAGATGCGAAGTAGACGTTGCCGGCGTTATCGATGGCAATGGTGCCGCCGGTGTACGCTTGGTAGCCCAGGGAAACGTTGACCGCGGGAGTGCCATCCAACGGTCCGCCGCCCGCGACCGTCTGGATGGTCTGTGCAGCAGCAAACCCGGTTACCAATAATAAGGAGAGGAAAACCGCGAGCCGGGAGGGTCCGTGGACCATGGAATTACCCCCATATCAAAGACCCGCGCGCGGTCGATTCAACTACACCATCGGCCGTATTATATTGGGCTGTGACCAAACGGCCCAACAACCACTATCACGATCGCGTCAACCGCGTGCTCGACTACATAGGCCGGCACCTGGATGACGATCTCTCCCTGAGCCGTTTGTCCGAAGTTGGCTGTTTCTCGGCCTTCCACTTCCATCGGATCTTCCAGACAGTGACGGGCGAGACGCTGAACAGCCATGTGCGGCGCGTGCGCCTCGAAAGAGCCGCCCTGCTCATGAAGACCTCGCCTCGCAAGCGGATTACCGATGTCGCCATGGAAGCAGGCTTCGCCGGAACAGCGGAATTCTCCCGCGCCTTCCGCAATCATTTCGGCAGGGCGCCCAGCTCATGGGACCGCCGCAGCCCGCTCGAAAAAAGCAAGATTTGCAAAGCGCCGGAGATGCTATCCTTTTACTCTTTAGAGGAGCTGGAAACCTGGAAGGCCAACGCCAATGTGCGCGTCCGGCTCGGCCGGTTCAGCGCGTTCCGCTATGTCTACATTCGAGTCTTCGCGCCTTACGGCAATACCCGGCTGGTCGACGCCTACCACGCGCTCATTCGATGGCTGGCGGACAGGCGCACGGATGTCCGGGACGTGGTCTTCATCGGCATGTCGCTGGACGATCCGGCCGTCACGCCTTCCGAGAACTGCCGCTATGACCTCGGCGTCGCATTCCCTGAACAAACCGGCCCGAAACAAGCCGGCCCGAAACAAAGCGGCGCTGGCCTGCTCGGCGAAATTATCCGCTCGCGTGGACACCAGTCCGTGGCCGTCCCTCACCCCGATGCGTCCGAATGCTGTCCGCGCGGCTTCAGTATCCGCGATCTCGAGTCCCAGGAAATCGCCGCCGTCCACTGCGCCGGCGACCTCGGCTATGTGGACCGCGCCTGGCACTATCTGTACCGCATATGGCTGCCCTCCGTCGCTTTCGAGCCGGCGGACCTGCCGGCCATGGAGGTATTCGTTCGGCTTCCGGAGGAAATTGGATGGCAAACATTCGACCTGCAGGCATGTATACCCGTCGCACGGCTCTGATGATCGCCGGCGCGGCGATACCGTTGTGGTCACAATCGTGAAAAACTACTCAACCAGGAGAAAAACACATGGGACAACCCGTCGTGCATTTTGAGATCGGCTGCACGGACCGCGCCAGAACCGGCAAGTTCTTCGGCGAGCTGTTCGGCTGGCACATTCAAACCAACGGCCCCGCCTCGACGATCGACACCGCGAACCAGCGCGGCATTCCCGGGCACATCACCTCGCTGGGCCACGAGCCGCAGCACTACACCATTTTTTACGTGGAAGTGGATGATGTCCAGGACTGTCTGGACAAGGCGGCTTCCCTGGGTGGCAAAACGCTGGTCCCGCCGGTCAAGATCCCGACCGGAACAGAGTGATGCCGGCTTGCCGGTCCTGCCTCGCCGGCCGTGATGGCCGGGAGAAGGCCACTGTCCGAGTGGCCGGCGATTCGGCTGGAGCGCTCTTTCGGGGAGGTAAACACGACGGCGTCAGGGGGGAGTAGTGCGCTTGAGGCGGCATAGCTTCCGATGCGTCGAGGATTGAGGCTGACCCTTCCGATGCGTCGAGGATTGAGGCTGACGGCTTCCGCTTCGGGTGACCACTGTTCTCCTCCGCGGGGCCAATCTCTTGTGCCCCCGACAAAGGAATGGAAGTCGCCGGATCCCGGCGTTGAAAGCGCAGGTTCCCCACGCGCAATAATGGATTACACCGTGGGCGCGATATATAAAGAATTCCAGTGCCAACTGGAGGCGTGGCGCAAGCAATATGCGGGTCAGCCGCAGCGGGAGATGATCCGGCTTTGCCTGCTTGCGCTGGAGCGAGAAGAGATCGTCTCAGTTGCCTACCGGGAAGATCTCATCGCGAAACGGCTCGCGTCCATGCCGGTGAACAACCAGATCCGCGAGATTGTCCGCCACGCGCTGATATGGGCCTGGAAAGACGAGGAAATGCACGCGATTTACATCCGCGGCCTGATCCTGAAGCTCGGCAGCAGCCGCCTGCGTGCGATGGCCTATGCGCGGCAGATGGCGGGCGCGCTCGGCGGCTGGGCGGGCTCAGTGCGGCAGCACGTGCAGTGGCACGATGCGCCCCTTTCTCGTGCGCTCGCGTCCGCGGTGACGTGGAGCGGGCAACTGCTGGGGCAGATTCCCCCCGAAGTCCGCCATTACCTGAAGTACGGCTCGTTCCGCGAATTCTGCATCTTCAATGTGGATGCGGAAAAGACCGCGCGCCTCTGCTGGGGCCGTCTCACCGAACTGGCCCGTCAGGATTCCAGGATCAAGCCATCCACAATCGAGGACTTCCGCCGTGTGGAGGCGGATGAGTTTCGTCACGAACAGGTTTTCGAAATCCTCGCGGGAGCGTTCGATGACAGTAACCGGCTGGTGGGCGGTGAGTCCGAAGGCAACCTGGCGCGCACTATAGGGGGCGTAAGCGACTTCTTTCTCCCGCGCCATCTGCGCGGATCCTCAGCGGCGAATCAGCCGCTCGGAGCGGGGGGAAAGGTATGGGTTGCGGCTGGAGAAACTACGGAGCAGAAGCTGACAGTTTTCGGCAAATTGCTGGACGATTCGGAACTGGGCGGGCGGCTACGCGAGCGAGCGCGGGCCTCAGGCAAGCCGCTGGCCGACATGCGCATCGCGATCAAGCCCACGTTCATGATGGGCTATGACCGAAGGGACAAATCCGTCATCACGGACCCTGCGTTGCTGGACGCCCTCGCAGACTACCTGCGTCAGCAGGAATGTCGTGACATCGCCGTGGTCGAGAGCCGCAATATCTACGACGAGTTTTTCGAAAACCGCTCGGTGGAAGAAGTCGCGCGGTACTTCGGCATCGGCTCGGGCAATTACCGGCTGGTTGACGGATCCGCCGAACAGATTCCGCATTCCTACTACCGGGGAATGGCGCAGTACAGCATCTCGCGAACATGGAGCGAAGCCGATTTCCGCATCACCTTCGGGAAGATGAGGAGCCATCCCATCGAGCTGGCGTACCTCTCTACCGGCAACGTGGAGTGGATGGGTGGGCGCTGCGACGAGTTCATGTTTCCCGATCGGCAGGCGGAACGCCAGACCGCAATCATGATGCTGCTGGATGAGTTTCCGCCGCACTTCGCGCTGCTCGATGCCTACGACTCGGCCGCCGACGGCCTGATCGGCGTAATGGGATGCCCGCGCCCGAAGTCGCCCAAACGGCTCTACGCCGCGGCCGATGCCCTGGCTCTCGACATAGTGGCGGCCCGTCACCTCAAGGTGAACGAGCCCGGCGATTCGAGTATCTTGAAGGCGGCGATTCACTGGTTCGGAGACCCCGCCGAACGCACGGAAGTGGTCGGTTGCGATGAGCCGATCGCCGGCTGGCGCGATCCTTACCATAACGATCTCAGCGCACTGCTCAGCTTTTTCGCATTTCCTGTATACGTGTACGGCAGCGGCCGCGGCACGCTGTTTGTGCCCGACATGGACGAGCAGGCGTTTCCGCCGCTCCATCGCAGTTGGTGGGTGCGAATCGCGCGCCGCGCCACGGTCCGGCTTCTGGGCCTGCGGCAGTCCCGATGAAACGGGTCGTGGTTATCGGCGCTGGTATGGGCGGGCTGACAGCCTCGCTGCGTCTGGCCCGCGACGGCTTCGATGTGCTGGTTGTGGAGGCGCGGTCCGAGTCCGGAGGACTTGCCTCGGGATTCCAGATGGATGGCTTTGTTTTCGATGCTGGGCCGTACATCCTCCTGGACCGTCCAGGCCTGGAGTGGGCTTTCGACGCTGTGGGATTGAATCTGGCGGACCGCCTCACCCTGCACCGGATTGAAGATGTGTACGAGGTCTCAGGGCCGGGTGGCATCTTGCGGTTTTACGCCAGCGCCGAAGAGACCGCCGCCGGGTTCGACAGCGTTTGGCCGGGTAGCGGACGGCGATACTTGAAATTCGTTGCCGACATGGCGCGGATCTATGGGAATTTGCAGCCGCTGCTCACTCGATCCCATCCGGGTCTCCGTGATCTCCTACGGCATGGCGCCTGGAAGCAAGCCCGGTTTCTCACGCGTTCTCTTGGCTCCGTTCTGCGCGCCGCGGCATTGCCCGACCCGGTCCGGCAGGCAATCGCGATCTGGACACACATCGCGGGACAGCCGGTCGGCGAAGCTCCCAGTCCCATGGCGTTTGTCCCGGCGTTGATTCATGATTTCGGCTGCTTCTCCGTTAGCGGGGGCATCGGCAGAATCCCACAGGTTCTCACTCGCGCGGCGATTGACGCGGGCGTGAAGTTTCGATTCGCCACACCGGTGCGCACGATCCAAACCCGCGACTGCCGGGTGCAGGGCGTGGAGACCAGCGAGGGGGAACGAATCGAAGCCGCCGCCGTGATCTCGAACTTCAACGCCATTGGAACATATCTGGAGCTGCTGGAATCCACACCGCCCGATGAGCGAGAACGACTGCTTCGGATGCCGCTGCAATCGCCCGGTGTCTGCGCCTACCTGGCGCTGAAGGGAACTCCGCGCGCGCCTTACCTGCGCTTTCTGCTTCCTGAAACAGAGCGATGCCGACTGCTAATTGCTCCTGGTGCGCTCAATCCAGAACTCGCTCACGACGGTTGGTTTCCCGCGCGCCTCCTCGGACCCATGGACTTCGCCGATGCCGAGCGCCTGGGCGTCAGTGGTCAGCAACAGTACATCGAACGCCTCCTGGAAGAGGTCTGGTGGCGCAAGGATGTCGGCGAATTCCGTGTCCTGGCGACACGAACGCCTACCCAATGGGGCGCGGAGTTTCACCTGTTCCGAAACAGCATGAATCCGGTGATGACCGCGCGTTTCATGCGCGAGGGGCGCTTCGCCCATCGCAGCCGCCACATCCGCGGTCTCTACCTCGCTGGGAGCTCGACCCACCCCGGCCAGTGGGTAAGCTTCTGCGCTATTTCGGGAGTGCTGGCGGCGAATTGCGCGATCGAGGATCTGGAGAAATGCTGAATCCTTCGCTCGACCTCTTACCGAACGGACAGCGGGTTCGGGTGGCGCGTCTCGGCAGCGGGCCTCCGCTCGTGTTGCTGCACGGGTATCCCGATAATTTGCAGATCTGGTGCGACCTTGCGCCGCGGTTGGCGCATCGTTTCGAGACCATTGCCTTGGACTGGCCCGGCCTGGGCCGGAGCGATCCTTGGCCAGGCGGCGCTACTCCGTCTCACATGGCGGACCGTCTCGCGGCAATTTTGGATGCGTGGCAAATCGGATCGGTCACACTGGTAGCGATGGATATGGGCGGCCAGCCTGCGTTGGTGTTCGCAGCCAGGCACCCGGAACGCACGCGCCGCCTGGTAGTCATGAATTCCCTCGTCATGTGGGACCAGAAGACCTCGTGGGAGATCGACGTATTGCGGCGCTACGGCTGGAACCGCTTCTTACTGCGTCGGTTCCCCAGACTGGTATTTGCGAGGGCAGTGCGGACGTCATTGCCGAGCGGTGTGCGGCTACCTCCGGATCTGCGCCGCGACCTGTGGGAGAGCTTCCGTCAAGAATCGGTCCGAAACTGCGTGGCGCGCATGTGCGCCGGATATCAAGGCACGCTGCCTCACCTTCCGGAGATTTACGCGCGGATCAATTGCCCGACTCTGCTGCTCTGGGCTGAAAGCGACCGGCATTTTCCACCGGCGCACGCTGAGTGGCTGCATCGGTTGATCCCGGGATCGTACTACGAGATGGTTCCGGGCGCCGGCCACTGGATGGCTTGGAGCCGGGCCGAGGAGGTGGCCGACCGAATTCTCGCTTTCGAGGCGACTACCCGTTGATGACGACTCGCTCGGCCCCTCGCGGCGACCAGACTCCTGGACCAGTAAGGGTACTCCTCCCTTGTCGCGCAGCGTTTACCGACGCCTCCGAGCCGTCCTCGACTGCTCCGGGCGAGTCACCCGCCACGCGGAAACTGGCCCCGCCCGGCGCGGCCCGACTACCGGATCGGTAACGACAAACGCCCCCTGCACCGGTGATGGCGTTCGACATGGACCATCTGGTTCGGCTTGGAAAATGCTGCGCTCCCGAGATGCCGATTCGCTCATTAAAGTCCAGTCCGCAGCTCGACTCAGCCCCGGCGAGATGGCCCGAAGTCAGCGCCTATGCGGGGGCGGACTTCCTCGCAATCCGCCGCGTAGGGTTTCTCCTCCCTAACTCTATGAACCTACACCCATTAGGCGCGTCTGAGGATCTTCACCATCGTCAATCAAACCGTGGCCGGAAATCACGGTCACAGCACTTCCGGACAAATTTCAATCCACACTCGCCTTTTAAATTCAATTACTTGGCAAAAATCCCCCGCGCCTCATCGCAGTTCTCTCAATGCTCGTATGCTGTACTGAAATTGGGAGGAACTTCGATGCGTCCGCGCCACTCCAATCAACACTCGCCCGCCCGTCGCCCGCCCACCCTCCCCTTTTGTGACGCATCTTGTAAAAATACCCCTCCCGATGCGTCACAAAATCTCGACCTCTTTCCGCAACCAACTGAAACGGCAGAACTTAAACTCTCGCAAATAATAACGCGACATCCCCGATTTTTTGCGTCACATGCGTCACAACCCCATTCCCCCTCCCGGGAGGCGCAAATTGTAAAAACACCCCCGATTTTGCGCCTCCCGATTTCCACAGGCGCCCGCAACCCACAGAAACAGCAGGCCTTAAACACCCCCGAAAATAAAACTGACACAGCCGGAGTATTTGCGCCTCCCGCCCCCTTACTCCGACCACACGGCCAGCTCGTTCCCGCTGGGATCGCTGAAGTGGAACCGGCGTCCCCCGGGGAACGCGAAGGTGGGCTTCACAATCGTCCCTCCCGCGCCCTTCACCTTTGCCTCCGTGCCTTCCAGGTCGGTGGCGTAAATCACAATCAGCGGACCACCCGGCTGTACTTTAGGTGCGGTCCAGAATCCGCCGGCGATCCGTCCGTCGACGAAGCTGGTATACTCCGGACCGTAGTCCTCGAAGGTCCAGCCGAAAACGTCGTGGTAGAAACGCTTGGTCGCGGCAATGTCGGTCGC
>OMOG01000447.1 GCA_900290305.1 Candidatus Sulfopaludibacter sp. SbA4 | reverse complement strand
GAGCCCTCTCCGCAACCCGAAGAAACAGAGGAGGTTACGCCGTCATGAAAAACAAACTGACACGCGAAGCCAAGATGCGTCTCCCGAGCGGAGCACACAACCCCAACCCCCCTCGCCGTTGGCGAGCAAAACCCCCAACCCCCACCCCCTGCCTTTCAGGCGCCGATCCGGTTCGGCTTGTACCCCGGCCGGCAGTGCACCCGCAATTTCTTGCCGGGATCGCTCGCGATCTCGACCAGGATCTTGCGGAATCCCTCGTTGGGATTGGGCGCCGGATAGTAGGTGATGGTGTAGGAGTTCCCCAGGTCTTCGCGGATGTCTTCGAAGGCTTCCACCTGCTTCTGCCACGTCTTGGCCCAGTAGGCCTTGCCGCCGGTGCGCGTCGAAAGACGCTTGAACGAGGCACTCGAAATGGGGTCCTTGTTCACTTCGCTGGTGGAGATGACGTAGATCGGGATGCCTTCGTCCGCGGCCACCGCCGTCACGTCGTCGGGCGCCACCATGCTGNNTCGAAAATACGATCACCACCTTGCGGCCAGGCACCTTGGCCGCATCCCGCAGGGTCAGCAGCAGGGCGTTGTAGAGCGCGGTATCGTCCCCTGCCACGGACTTGCGCAGGCCGGCGATGGCGTCGCCGTGCTCATGCGTCAGATTGGCCGCGCGCGACAGGTTGCGGCTGAAGGTGTAAACCGCCACCGAGTCGGCGCGGTCCAAACCCCGCACGAAATCGGCGATCGCGTCCTCCGCATACACGAAGCCGCGGTACATGAAGTTGCTGGTGTCGAACAGCACGAACACGTTGGTGCCGATGAACGCGTCGGGGCGGTCCATGCCCGGCAGCGCTTCTTTCCTCGTCTCCAGCAGCGGATGAGTCGAGCCGTCCTCGGACACCTCCACCGGCAGCTTGGCCCCTTCCGCAAAGGTCGCGACCTTTTGCAGAATCCCGTCTTCGTACCTGGAAGCTGAGCACCACCATGTCCACGTTCACCCGGATGGTGGGCCGGGTCTGCGCGGGGAGCAGCGCGGCCCCCGCGGTCATTCCGATGAATCCTCGTCGCGAAATGGTCATGGTCGTTTACCGGTTGGGAGACTCCTGGAGGGCCGCCTTGGTATCGGCGGCCGACGCGCGGGCGTTCTTGCGCACATCGTCGCCCACCTGGCGGAGCGACTTCAACAGGGCCGGCCAGTCTTCCAGGTGCGAGGCGAAGATCTGCTCCACCAGCTTCTGCGTCCACTCGGGAATCCGCACGTTGAGCTGCGCGGGCGTCAGGCCCAGCTCATCCGCCAGGGCCGCCCAGTACAGCGTGTTCGACTCCCAGCTCTCCGCCATGATCCGGCTGGAGTATCCCATCAGCGCCGGGAAGGTCCGCAGGCTCATCATATCCGGCTCGTAGGAATTGGTCAGCGTCGGCTTGGGAGTCCCGAAGGCGTGAGAGATGGCGGCGTAGTTCACGTCCTTCGAATTCTCCGCCAGTTGCTGAATTTCCGCCAGCAGGCAGGAGGTGTCCCCCTTGCGCTTGGGGGCCACCTCGCGCGCCACCGAGAACAGCTCCGAGGGCGTAATGTGGTCCAGCGCTTCCTTGGCGTTGCCCTCTTCCAGTTGCCGCGCCACCTGGTTGGTGCGCGCGGGCGGAGCGAACAACGCCAGCGCGGCCAGGAACTGCGCGCGCTGCTCCGCGTCGAATGCCGATCCGGCCGCCATCTCGCGGCCATAGCGAAGATGCAGCCCCACCCAGTGAACCTGCGAGGCCGTGACATTCCACCACCGCGGGATCTTGGCGCTCAGAATCATCTGCGGAACCAGGTCGCCCCAGATCAGCGCCTGGGTCTGCGCCGGGATCAGGAAGTTCTGTTCCGCCTCGGCCAGCGCATAGGGCAGCGAGGAAAGCGATCCCACCAGCCGGCCTCCGGCGTTGGAGGGCCAGCCCGTGCCGTACATCTCGGTGGGACGCCAGGTGTGCGACGTTCCCTGCATGCCCAGAAAATCGTGGCTGCGCACGAACACCGGGTTGGTGTA
>OMOG01000393.1:1656-12448 GCA_900290305.1 Candidatus Sulfopaludibacter sp. SbA4 | reverse complement strand
TTTGATCGCAGGGGCGCCGAACACCCCAGATCGTGTTCATCGCGTCGTGCAACTCTACGAAGATGGAAGAGGCGGCAAATGCCAAGGTCGCCAGGCCGGCCAAAGTTGCGAGCACCCCTGTTCGGGGCTGGTAGGCGCCTCTGATAATTCCCTGAAACGCCTTTGCCAGGTCCGGCCCCACCAGGCCCCCGACCTCCGACGCCAGCCGGCCTTGGGCTGCGTCTTGCCCGTATACGACCGCGGCCACGGCGACCGCTATGACTACCAGAGGCGCCAGCGACAGCAGTGTATAAAATGCTACCGAAGCGCCCAGGCGCTGGGCACTATCGTTGATCCATTCGGTCGATGCCTGTTGGCATAGCCGGGGCAACGCTTTCAGCAGTAACCATGAGTATCGCCCGGTTGTCGCGGCGGCAGGAGTGGGCGCAGACGTAAGGTTACCGCGCGGCCGATGCTACTTCGGCCGAGTGGACTGTCAACAACTCCGGCCGGGTGATATCGAGGATGGCCTTGGTCCTGGCCACTTCGGTGGGTGTGCCGTGCGCCATGAGCAGGAATTTGTCGGTCTTCAGAGCCAGTTCATATTGGAGGATGCTGTCCTTCGGGATTCCCACGCTGTAGAGACCGGCGCCGATCGCGCTCAAGCCTCCTACCACCACCGCGCCCTCGAGCGCGGACACGATCCAGGCCACCAATGGACCAGCTACCAGGATGGGGCCAATGCCGGGAATCGCGAAGAACGCCGATCCCAACAGCAATCCCCACAAGCCTCCCCAGAAAGCTCCCGTCTTGCCCCAGTACTTCATCCGGTCGCCGGCGTTATAGTAGCCGACCACGCGCTCGTCGGTATGAGTGTCCCGGCCGACGATCGACAACGCGTGCATGTCGATGCCTGCCCGTTGAAGCTCTTTCACCGCCGCCTCGGCGTCCGCGTGGGTGGCGTACACCGCCACAACTGCGTCTTGATTAGACATCTCGGTCTCCTTTGATTTGCTTGGCAGTCACTACCGCGGGGGCCGCGGCGGCATCCGCCCTTTTGGTCTCGAGCGCGAGCTCGGCGGAAAGCCGGTCCGCGTCCTGCGATTCCTGGAAAGCCTTCGCCGAGTGTTCCAACGCCTGCCTGGAATGCTCGCGTCCCGTCGTGTGATCTTCCTTGCCGTGGTGGACCGCGGCAGCCTGATGCGCGTGCGCGGCCCGGTTGTGCAACTCCGCGGCCTTTTGGTGTGAACCGTCTGGCATATGAGTAACTCCAGTTCCCCGGTTGCAGAATAGACGATCCGGCAATCGGAGTCTGATCAAACTTGCTCACCTCTTCGCCGGCGCCTCGCCCCGGCGAACAACCCGATCAGCCAACCCATCGCTCCGCCGGCGCCGGCTCCGGCAAAGGCAGCCATGGTCCGCCCAGTGTCTGCGAATGGCCGCCAATCCCCAACCGGGAATCTGCCGGTCGCACTGAGCCAGGCCAGTGTTGCGCCTATCGCGGCGCCCACTACCGCTCCCATCGCGGCTCCCGCGGGCGCCCCACCGGTCGTCTCGTGCCCCAGACCCTTCTTGCCTTCGTTCTCGCGCAACAGAACCGCGGTGTTCACGATCCGGTATCCCGCGCCTCGCAGGACATCAATGGCGTCCGAAACGGTCGGCCGGTCGGAATAGATTCCAAATGGCGACATGTACTTTGGCATGTAGTTCTCCCTTCGAAATGGCGTCTTCCCGTAGGGCTAGCCGGTTTCTCTATGCACGAGCCGTGCCAACGCCTTCACCCGGCAATGGCCCGGCATGGAAGGAGAGGAAACCCTCACCGGCCCCACGCTGACCCAATGGATAGGTGCACAATCTGCATCCGGCGTGCAGGCGCCGCCCTGCCGATACTCGGACCGAAGCCCGCGTGTGGCCTCGGATGCCGCATGGCCACTAACCTGCCTCTCAAAGTGAGGGTGCAACGCGTCCCCAACCTCGGGCGGAGCCGCCCGGGCCCCCACAACGCGAACTTTTGAGGAGCTATTCGACTATGATGAGCGCATTGACGGAAACGGCCACGGCGATTGGCGACAAAGTATCCGAGGTCAAGGAGACAGTAGAGGACATCGCCCGGTCCGCCGGCAAGAAACTGGATGAGGCGCGAGACGAAACGGCAGACAGGCTCCATACGGCCGCCTCCTCCGTCCGCACAACCGGACGCCACGGTTCCGAGGCAATCGACAGGATCGCCAAGGGCACGGCGAAGAAACTGGATTCAGCCGCGGAGTACGTGGAGGAGTGCGATTTTAGAGGTGTGCTGATCAGCTTACGGCAGTTCAGCCGGCGCCATCTGACCGGCTCCCTGTTGGCCGCGGCGGCGATCGGCTTTCTTGCCGGATCTGCCCTGAGGCGCACGTCGCACGCCCGTTCAAGGGCCGCCGTCAGCTAGCGCGCATGCGGGAAGGACGCCGCACCGGGGGAAATGGTGAGAACTCGCCGGCGCGGCGCTGCATACGTTAGTTGATTGATGCTGACAGGGTTCTGAATCCCTGACTGTTCAATTTTGCTCAGATTTACGTCCCCGCGGGCGCCACTACCAAGGGGAAGAATTCGTAAAGCGTCATGCGCCGTAACCCCACAGTGGGTTACGGCGCGTTTTTGCTTGCTCCCCGCCCGGCATTCCACTCTAAAGGCTGGCTTATTGCCGGCGGGAAAGGAGAAATTATGCTTCGTCGAGGTTTGATCGGGCTGGTTCTCGCCGGTGGATTGGTGTTCAGCGCGGCTGCCGATGTCGTGATTCGAATCGGGCCACCCCACGTTCGAATCGAGAGGCGAACCCCGCCGCCCAGCCGCGACCACGTGTGGATTTCCGGGTACCATCGTTGGGACGGTAACGCTTATGTCTGGGAACCCGGCAGATGGGAGCGCCGCCCGCGTCCGCACGCCCGGTGGGTAGCGCACCGCTATGTTCGCCGCGATGGCGGGTGGGTGTTTGTCGAGGGCCACTGGCGTTAGAATACCGAAAACGGCACTCTGTCGCGGCCCACAACCTGGAATCAATGACTTACGGGCCAAAAACCGATACTCAGTATCGGTTTTCGCTTGGTGGCAGGCTCTCAGCGGCACAAAAGCAAGACCTGCGCGTGAAACGGCAAATCCTGCATTTCATGCGGCCGCCAATTCCCCGGCCGGCGTCTCCAGGGCAATCGGGCCTAGGGTTTGCGACCGACCTGCAGTTTGGCGTTCTTCGTGCCTTAGAGTACGTCATGCTGCAAGCTAACGACAGACCATCGTTCGATCCCAAGGTCTTTCTCAGCCTAAGCAAGGTCGGGGAAGGACGAACTACTGCGTCCTACGACAAGAGCCAGGTGGTCTTCGCGCAAGGCGACCCGGCGAACGCCATCTTCTATCTCCAGAAGGGCAGGGTCAAGCTGACAGTCGTGTCCCACCATGGCAAAGAAGCGGTGGTCGCCATTTTGGGGACAGGCGACTTCTTTGGCGAAGGATGTCTGGCCCACCAGGCGTTCCGCATGGCGACCGCGACTGCGATTGACGGGTGCGCGATCATGAGATTGGAGAAAGGGCGCATGATGCGGCTGCTCCACGATGAGCCGGCCTTTTCCGAGGTGTTTGTCGCGCATCTGCTTTCGCGGAGCATTCGCGTGGAAGAGGACCTGGTCGATCAGCTCTTCAACTCGAGCGAGAAGAGGTTGGCGCGAGTGCTTCTACTGCTGGCCCATTTCGGAAAAGAAGGCCAGCCGGAACCGGTAATTGCCAGGATCAGCCAGGAGACGCTGGCGGAGATGATCGGGACCACGCGGTCGCGCGTCAGCTTCTTCATGAACAAGTTTCGCAGACTGGGATTTGTCAACTACAACTCCAAGGAACATTTGGAGGTCCACAGCTCGCTGCTGAATGTCGTCCTGCACGACTAACGGGAGAAGGCCATGAAGACGACAGCTACCAATACAACCGGGTTCCAAGACATCCTGACGCGAAAAGAAGCCGAGCTGATCCGGGTCTTGCGAAACCGGGACGATATCGCCATCGAGAAGAGCGCGGATCAAATGGATGAGATTCAGTACGCGACGGAGCGGGATTTGGCGATTTGCAACGTGGACCGCGATTCCATCCTGCTGCGCGAGGTGAAAGCCGCATTGCGGCGGGTTGGCGATGGCAGCTTTGGAGCCTGCGTTCAGTGCGAGGAGGCGATCAGCCCAAAACGCCTCGCAGCAGTGCCCTGGGCGCAGCGATGTATCCAGTGCCAGGAGGCCGCCGATCGCGATCGGCAGCAGGGAACGGAATCCTTCAACGAGACACTCGTCAATGCCGCGTGAATCCAGCCTTCGAACCGTCGCCTTCGTCGGCAATTACTTGCCGCGCAAATGCGGCATTGCGACGTTTACGTCCGACCTGCTCGGGGCTGTGGCCGCGCAGCATCCGGAAAGCCGGTGCTTTGGGGTGCCGGTCAATGACATCGAGGGGGGCTATCCGTACCCCGGCGCCGTTCACTTCGAAATTGAGGAGCGGGACCTGGCCTCTTACCGCCGCGCCGCCCATTTCATGAACCTCAGCAACTCGGACATTGTCTCGGTGCAGCACGAGTTCGGGATCTTCGGCGGGCCGGCCGGCAGCCACGTATTGACACTGCTGCGGGAACTGAAAGCGCCGGTCGTCACCACACTCCACACGGTTCTCCGCCAGCCGAACGCGGACCAGCGCCGCGTGATGCAGGAGCTGATCGCGCGCTCCACGCGGCTGGTGGTCATGACGGAGCGGGGACAGAAGATCCTGCAAGAAGCTTACCAGGTGCCGCCGGCCAAGATCGATCTCATCCCGCACGGCATTCCCGATGTACCATTCGCCGCCCCGGACGATCACAAGGACCAGTTTGGCGTGGGCGGAAGGAAAGTGCTGCTGACGTTCGGGCTGCTTTCGCCGAACAAGGGGATTGAACACGTGCTTCATGCGCTCCCCCAGGTGGTAGCGGAGTTTCCCGACGTTGTTTACGTGGTGCTGGGCGCCACCCATCCCCACGAGCTGCGTACGCGAGGTGAAGCCTATCGCCTCGGTCTCGAGGCCATTGCCAGGGAACACAAGATCGAGAATCACGTCATTTTCCACAATCGCTTTGTGGAGCTGAAGGAGCTGACGGAGTTCCTTGGAGCGGCGGATCTTTATGTCACTCCCTACCTGGACGAAGCGCAGATTACGTCGGGTACCCTGGCTTACGCGTTTGGCGCCGGCAAAGCGGTGATCTCAACGCCATACTGGCACGCCGCCGAATTGCTGAGGGATCAGCGTGGCGTCCTGGTGCCGTTCGCTGACCCGGCGGCGATTGCGCGCGAGGTGCGCGGATTGCTGAGGGATACTGCGCGCCGGAACGCCATGCGCGATCGGGCCTACCGGCTGGGCCGTGAAACGATCTGGAGCAACACCGCGCGGGTTTACATGCACTCCTTCGAGCTGGCACGGCGGCAAGGGGCCCCGGCGCCCCGCAAAACCATGGCGGCAGCTCAGAGCTCGACTGTTGAACAAAGATATGGTCAATTCTGAAGTTCCCTCAAAATCACATTGGAGAAAATCATGCCATCCACTATCGCAGCTTCAGAGTCTCGTGCGCCGCTCGAAGATGTATTGGCGCATTTACCGGTCTCCAGCCTCGCCGACTACCGCAAAGGTCAGATCATCTACAGTCCGAAACAACCATCGAAAAGCTTCTACCTGGTTGTGGCGGGCAAGGTGGAGATCTCGCAGACAGCCAAAGACGGCAGTGAGGTGTTGGTCGACATCATCGGGCCGGAGGAATTGTTCGGCGAGTCGGCTTTCCACGATGTTCCCAGGGACTCCGAACAGGCCCGAGCGCACGAAAACAGCAGGGTGATGACGTGGGCGACTTCGGAAATCGAAGACCTCGTCACGAAGCGGCCGCGCCTGGCGGTAGCGTTGCTGCAGATCCTCGCACAGCGCAACGCCGAACTCACCCGACGGATCGAGAGCCTGGCGGTGGACACGATCGAACGGCGGCTGGCCCGTTCACTCATCCGCTTCTCCGAACGGTTGGGAACACCGGAGGAAGACGGATCCGTACGGATGCTGCCGTTGACCCACGGGCTGCTGTCCCGGTATGTCGGTACCTCCCGCGAGATTATCAGCCACTATATGAATCGATTTCGCAGACAAGGCTACCTGAACTACTCACGTAGCAGTATCCAGCTCTATCGCGACGCATTGAGGGCGTCGATCGTTGACGGGACAACCAACTAGGCAAGGGCTCCGCCCTTGATCCGATGCGGATGGGAGTCAGGAGTCAGGAGCCAGGAGACAGAATGGCTCTCCAGCGGGCGCGTCGGCAGGGGCAGCATGGTTTGGACCGCAACGAGAACAAAAGTCTCGTTTCGCGCCCTATAACGGTTTAAGACACCACCCGGTGTGGGGCTGAACTGGTGACGCCCGAAATGGCGTCAGTCGTGCACTAGTAAGGAAGTCGCATTTGATCTGCGACAGAAAAGGAATAAACATGAAACTGATAATCGTGGCCGGTTTGGCCTTCACAACATCGCTGTTAGCCATCGACAAAGAGCCTGCCAAGCGGTTGGGGGAGGCTGCGGCAGTCTTCTCTGAGGTGATGGCAGCTCCCGACAAGGGCATTCCACAGGATCTGCTCGATAAGTCGCACTGTATCGTCATTGTGCCGAGCCTCAAGACGGCGGCATTCGTGGTTGGCGGGAAGTATGGAAAAGGGTATCTGTCGTGCCGTAACAAGGGTGGCGAAGGCTGGTCGGCGCCTGCCACGGTCCGGATCGAGGGAGGCAGCGTCGGCTTTCAGATCGGAGGCGAGACGACCGACCTGATCATGCTGGTGATGTCGGAACGCGGGGCGGACAAACTGTTGTCGAGTAAGTTCACATTAGGCGCCGAGGGGTCGGTGGCAGCGGGCCCGGTGGGACGCACGGCGACAGCTCAGACGGACGCCCAAATGCACGCGGAGATCCTTTCGTGGTCGCGGTCCCAGGGGCTGTTTGCGGGTCTTGCCTTGGAAGGCGCCACCCTGCGGGAGGACCTGGATGACAACGCCACGCTGTACGGCAAGAGACTGGAGAACCGCGACATCGTGACCAATGGGAGGCCTGCGCCCAGATCGGCCGCGGCGTTGATCGCCCTGCTGAACAAGTACTCCGCGCGAGAGAGTGGCAAGCGGGCGACTGAAGAACAGTAAGAGTAGCAGGACCATTGAGGGGTTGCCGGCTGGCGGCAGCCCTTTTATAAGTCGGGAGTTGCGGCCTTCGCTTCTTCGCGCAGTGCGGCGATCCGGTTCTGCAGCGTCCGCAGGCTGATCCCCAACATCTCGGCGGCGAGTTTGCGATTGCCGCGCACGTGATCGAGCGTGAGCTTGATGTAAGCCTCCTCGAGTTTCATGAGTGGATGCCCGGGCTGGAGCCTAAAAGGGCCCTCAGTGCCGCTTGACGGCCGGGCATACGGGCTGGAGCTTACATCGAAGTCAGGGGAAGGAAGGCTCGTCAGCCGGATCTGACCTTCCCTCGCCGTGATGGCGGCCCGCTCCAGGACATTCCGCAGCTCCCGCACATTACCGGGCCAGTCATACCGTTGAAAAAGATCCAGCACCTGGGCATCGACCCCCGTAACGTGCGTGCCGTGTTTCTGGTTCAGATTCTGCAGCATGACACCGGCGATCGGCGGGATATCTTCTTTATGTTCACGCAGCGGCGGAATTACGATCTGGAATACACTCAACCGATAGTAGAGTTCTTCCCGCAAATGCGTTCCGAGTTCCTGGCTGGTGGCGGCAAGTACCCGGGCGTCTACTGCGATTTCGTGCTTGCCGCCGAGGCGCCGGACTCGCAAATCCTCGAGAACGCGCAGCAGCTTCGGCTGGGTGGACTGCGGCATCTCGCCGATCTCGTCCAGAAACAAAGTGCCGCCGTGAGCCTGCTCAAAGCAACCGGCCGAACGTTCCATGGCTCCCGTAAACGCGCCTTTCTCGTGGCCGAATAACTCGCTCTCAATCAGAGTCTCGGGCAAAGCGGCCGCGTTGATCGCAACGAAAGGGCCATCGCTGCGGGGGCTGCACTTATGGATTTCCCGTGCCACCAACTCCTTCCCGGTGCCGCTTTCTCCACGAATCAAAACCGGCGCCGAGGTAGGAGCCGCCTGCCTGATGAGCGAGAAGATCTGTTGCATCGCCGGGGAAGTTCCTACCAGGTCTCCGAGAACGCCACGAAGGCTGAGGTCGCGGGTGAGCTCGTCGGTCTTCTGCAGACTTTTCTTGTAGCGAATGGCGCGCTCCAAAAGGATCTTGAAGGCGCGCGGTTCCACGGGCTTCTCCAGGAACCAGAATGCCTTGAGGTCATGGACGGCGGTAAGCGCCTTTTCCATGCTGCCGAAACCGGTGAGCGCGATCGCCGGAGTGAGGTCGCCGCGGTCCTTCAGATATCGAAGCAGTTCGAAGCCGTCCATGCGCGGCATCACCAGGTCCGAGACGATGACGTCCGCGTTGAAGGCAGCGAGCCGCTCCAGCGCCTCGTGCCCGTCGGCCGCGACCTGCGTCTCGAAGTCGCAATCGGAAAGCATCGCGGCCATCGCGCTACGCTGCCGCTCGTCGTCATCGACGATGAGGATCCGGCCCGTAACCGCAGGCATTCGGGGCATCGACTCCTATTCTAGCAAGTCGCGGCGGAGCGGGCGCTATCTTTCGGACTGTGATCGTCCTGGTGCTGGACGAAGTCGAGGACGTCGAAGCGCTTCAGCGCCCGGTCCGGGAAGAAGCTGTTCACCGCATCCTGCTCATCGTCGAAGAAATCAAAGGCAATTGCCAGCCTGGTCAACAAAAACAGCTTCAGATGGGAACGCTTGACGTTGAGCAGCGCCAGCCCTCCCCCGGCCTTGCACAGCCGCGCGAGTGCGAATACCAGCGTCCCCAGCCCAGTGCTGTCAATCTCGCCGGCATCTTTGAGATTCAACACGATATTGACTTTGCCGGATCGATGCAGGGAAAGCAGACGTTGACGCAGTTCCAAATCTCCGGGGCCGAAGGTGAGCTGGCCCTTCAGGTCGAGAATGACGATGCCTTCATTGTCCCGCTGCTGGATGTGCAGGCTCATGCTCAATCGTCTTTGAAGCTGAACTGACTCAGCTTCAGAAATGATAGCTGGTTACGCGCCCCCACAGCCCCACAGCCTGGAGAACCCAAACCGCGACGGCAACCACGACCACTATATTCAGGATCGTCTTGATGCTGGAGGCCATGGGGATATAGTTATTGATCAGCCACAACGCGACTCCTACCACGATCAGCGCTATGACAATGTTGATTAACGGCATTGTAGTTTACTCTCCTGAAATACCAAGTAGCAATCCGCTGCCCAGTCGCGGGCAGCTTGCGGCTAACCGAGCGCCCTGCGCCCTTGGATTAAGTTGATTACCAACACGATCAAACCAACGACCAACAGGATGTGAATCAGCCCGCCGGCAGTGAATGAGGTGACCATTCCCAACGCCCAAAGAACCAGCAGAATTATACAAAGTGTCCAAAGCATCGTTTTTTGCTCCTTCGCCATGCATGAGTGCAAGTGCGGGCCCAAAGCGGGGAATTGAGTCACATGGGGACTGGGAGCCATCTGGCGCACGGCCGGGCCGGGTGTGCACTCACGCAAAATGCAGAATCTGCACCGGACCCGGCAGTTGCTGCAGACAAGCCTCCCGCAATCGCGAGACAGGGCGTCCAGGACCGTGTGAGACGCAACAACTGTATTACGAGATTTCGCGAGGCGATCGTGGCGCAGCCTCTCAGGCTGCCGGGGTACCCTCTGGGTCGGGCACTCATGCCGGCGTTTTCGCGACGCGCGAAGAAGGGTCGAGATGAGTCTCGACCCGGCAGGCACGAGTGCCTGCGCCACGGTATCGCCAGTTATTTCCTTGCAGGTTCTAAGTTGCGGCGGTTCCGAACAGTGCCCCGACGCCCGCGGTCAGCGCCATGGCCAGCGCACCCCAAAACGTGACGCGCAGTGCGCCCAGCGCCAGGCTTGCGCCCCCGGCACGCGCGGCCAACCCTCCCAGCAGCGCCAGGAACAACAGTGAGGTTCCAGAGACCAGGGGCATCAGGCCCGCTTCGGGGGCCAGGGCTGTTACCACCAGAGGCATAGCCGCGCCAGCGACGAAACTGCCGGCCGACGCCAACGCAGCCTGAATTGGACGCGCCCTGTGAGCTGCCGAGATACCCAGCTCGTCGCGGGCGTGCGCGCCCAACGCGTCGTGCGCCATCAGTTGCCCGGCAACCTGCTTCGCGAGCTTGGGATCGAGCCCCCGCGCGACGTAGATCGCCGCCAGTTCCTTGCGCTCGCCCGCGTCGTCCGTCTTCAGTTCCGCGCGTTCCAGCTTGAGGTCGGCCCGTTCGGTGTCTGCCTGTGAGTGCACCGACACATACTCACCTGCTGCCATCGACATCGCTCCGGCGACCAGGCCGGCCACCCCCGCGACCATTACGTTGCCGTGAGTCGCATGCGCGGCAGCCACGTTCAGCACCAGGCTGGCCGTCGAAGTGAGCCCGTCGTTGGCGCCCAAGACGGCCGCGCGCAGCCAGCCGACGCGTCCGATGCGGTGTCGTTCCCTTTGGGCCACAGGCATTCGTCAGCTACATCTCGACCATGATCGCGAGTCTTACGTCCGGATACCTGTTGTCGCAAAGGTAGTACCCATTGTCATAATCGATATAAAGATCGTCGGTGTCGAACCAGTTCGCTGCCCAGTTTTCCGGCCACGGATCCACCAGCAGGAACGAAAAGCCGCCGTAATCGAAACGGGGATACCCCATGTA
>OMOG01000393.1:0-1646 GCA_900290305.1 Candidatus Sulfopaludibacter sp. SbA4 | reverse complement strand
AGGAACGAAAAGCCGCCGTAATCGAAACGGGGATACCCCATGTAAATCGTGGGGAGACTGTGCATCCGGAAGCCATGTTGACTCCCGAAAGAGAGACTGAAGCGGTCCTGGGGAATGTAGTAACCAACATAGCCTCCACGCTGCGCCCAGGTGCGATGATCGCTCGCCCAGTGTTGAGCACGATCCTGCTGAAATGTGCTGTGTCCCTGCCAGGCGCCCTGTTGTGCCCATCCCCGCTGCTGTTGCCACGCGACTGCCTGCTGCTGAGTGCGTTGCGGCTGCTGTTGCTGCTGGGCCTGTTGGGAAGCTTGTCTCTGCGGTTGCTGTTGCTGAGGCTGTTGGGCCCGCTGCTGCGGTTGTGGAGCGGGTTGTGCGCGCTGCTGCGGTTGCGGTTGCCGCTGCTGTTGCTGGGGTTGTTGGGCCCGCTGCTGCTGCGGTTGTGGAGCGGGTTGCGCGTGCTGCTGCTGCGGTTGCCTCTGCTGTTGCTGAGGCTGTTGGGCACGCTGCTGCGGCGGTTGTGGAGCGGGTTGTGTGCGCTGCTGCTGCTGCTGCTGCTGTTGCTGGGGCTGTTGGGCCCGCTGCTGCGGTTGTGGAGCTGGCTGTGCGTGCTGCTGCTGCGGTTGACTCTGTTGTGGCTGGGGCTGTTGGGCTGACTCTGTTGTGGCTGGGGCTGTTGGGCCCGCTGCTGCTGCGGTTGTGGAGCGGGTTGCGCGCGCTGCTGCTGCTGTTGCGGCTGTCCCTGAGGGCGCTGCTGTTGTGCGCCCTGCTGCTTTTCAGGCGGCTTGCCCTGATTTTCCTTCTGCTGCTCGTGCTGCGCGTACGCAGGGACCGTCGTCCCGAGAAGCAGGAAGAGCGCAGTGGTAGTGGTAACTCGAACGAGTTGCATCATAGCGTCTCCATGGTGGCCGCTCTAGTGGAACATCCCCAACATGTAGGCTATGAGAAGAACCACCAGGATGGTGCCTACCCCAATGCCCGCGCCCCCACTCGGGCCCCAGCGTGAATGTCCGTAGTACCCTCCGCCGACGCCGAAAATCAACAACAAAACGATAATCAGTAACAACATTTGACTTTTCCTTTCTTTTGATACTCAGATCGCGGCCGGCTGGCAGGAAGCTAAGCTATTCGCTTTCTGCCGGCCAGCACGATCACAATGCCGCCGGCCAGTGCCAGTGCGCCACCAATAGGCGCCAGCGGCAGGTTATGTGACTTTTCGCGAGTCGCGTGAATCGGTCCGATGTCCACGAGTCTTTCACTGGTGGTGTACGAGAGACCTCCCCACGCAAGACCGAACAAGCCAATCACGATCAGGACAATCCCAAGTGGGACTCGGTTCATCACTTGGCTTCCTGAACGGCGGCTTCGACCGCCGGTGGAGCAGGCACTTCGCTTCGATCCATGACGGGCAACGGCGCCGGAGCCCTCTCCGTCGGCTTATCCGTCGTCCCGTAGTCGGCGGCAGACTCCGAGCCGGAGGAGATATTTCGCGCGCCGGTGTCTCTTAATGTTTTCTTCGCACGATCACACCACGCCTGGCTGTCGCAGTGAACCGACAGGAGAATGCCGCCATGCCTGATTCTGCCCGCGTATCGCTTGGCGACGTATTCCGGCAGGCGCCCGCCGGCCAGCAATCCCACTATCCAACC
>OMOG01000225.1 GCA_900290305.1 Candidatus Sulfopaludibacter sp. SbA4 | reverse complement strand
CTCTTCCAGCGCTCCCGAGAGGCACCCCACCCACAACTCCACGCTGCGGCGGATCTCCGCCGGAATGTCTCCGTGGACCACCACGTCGGAGACCGCGAACCGCCCGCCGGGCTTGAGCACGCGGAAGGCCTCGGCGAGCACTCGGTCCTTGTCCGCCGAGAGATTGATCACGCAGTTGGAGATGATGACGTCCACCGAGTTCTCCGGCAGCGGAATGTTTTCGATTTCGCCCTTCAGGAACTCCACGTTTTCCACGCCGGACTTCCGCTGGTTCTCGCGGGCCAGCGCCAGCATCTCGCCGGTCATGTCGAGCCCGTAGGCCTTCCCGCCGGGGGAAACGCGCCGGGCCGAGAGCAGGACGTCGATGCCGCCGCCGCTGCCCAGGTCCAGCACGGTTTCACCGGGCTTCAACTCCGCCAGGGCGGTGGGGTTCCCGCAGCCGAGAGAAGCCAGCACCGCAGCCGCGGGCAGCTCGCTCTTTTGCGCTTCATCGTAAAGGTTCGATGTGATGGGGTCGCCCTCCGGGCAGCAGGACGAAGGGCTGCTGCCGCAACAGGCATTGCCCGCCCCCGAGACCACGCGCAGCGCGGCCTGGCCGTATTTTTCCTTGACTACTTCTTTTACGTCCATAAGAGGATTCCTTTCTTGATTTCTTAACTACCATGCCCGTGGAGAAAGCCCGCCTACACCCGGCCCCAGCGTTGTCAGCGGCAACGACAGGAAAAGCGCAATCCTCCGATCATTCCTTTGGCGCCCTCTATCTGCCGGTGGCCGCTCGATCCCGAAGGAACGCCTTCACTCGTGCGTGAATCCCGTCGCGAATGCGTCGAAAAGCCGACAGCCGTTCCGCCTCGCTGCCCTCGACCGCGGCAGGATCCTCGAAGCTCCAGTGAATGCGTTCGGCGCCCGCCGGAAACACAGGACACTCGTCGCGAGCGTTGTCGCAGACCGTCACCAGGTAATCGAATGCCTGGCCCGAAAATTCGTCGAGAGACTTGGACCGGTGACTCGAGATGTCGATACCGATCTCCTTCATGACAGCGATCGCCTCCGGGCGGACGGAACCCGGCCTGATGCCGGCACTGAACACCTCGAAACGCTCGCCCGCTTCCGCTTGAAGCAGGCCCTCGCCCATCTGGCTCCGGGCCGAATTGCCGGTGCATAAAACTAACACCCTCTTCTTCGTCATCTCAATCAATACCCTCCGTTTCAGGAAACCAGTGGCGCGTGCGATTGCAGAAGGAGCACACCGACAGCATCACGGGAACCTCAATGAGGACGCCGACAACCGTCGCCAAGGCCGCTCCCGACCCAGGGCCGAATAAGGCGATCGCCGTCGCGACGGCCAGTTCAAAAAAGTTGCTGGCTCCGATCAGCGCTCCCGGCGCGGCAACCGCATGACGGACCTTGAACAACCGCATCAGTCCGTAAGTAAGCGATGAATTGAAGTAGACCTGCAGAAGGATTGGAATCGCGATCAATACTACGTGAAACGGCTTCCCGGTGATGTTCTCCGCCTGGAACGCGAAGATGAGCACCAGCGTGGCCAGCAGAGCGAGCATACTGACGGGCGCGAAGCGGGGCAGCAGAGTTCTTTCGAACCACTCCTGCCCGCGCGTGCGAATGAACCACGCTCGGAGCGCCGAGCCCGCCACCAGCGGAATAACGATGAAGATGCCGACTGCATACAACAGCACCTGTAAGGGAACGTGCAAAGACGAAGCGCCATTCACCAGGAACCGGACGATTGGCGCAAACAGGAACAGCATGATCAAATCGTTGATCGACACCTGCACGAGCGTGTACGCCGGGTCGCCTTCGGTGAGATAGCTCCAGACGAAGACCATGGCGGTGCAGGGCGCCGCCGCCAGGATGATGCACCCGGCGATGTACTGATCGGCGTCCTCGGGCGGAATCCAGGCCGAAAATACCAAGCGGAAGAACAGCCAGGCGATCAAAGCCATGGAGAACGGCTTCACCAACCAGTTCACGAACAGTGTCACCAGCAGACCGCGCGGCCTCTTGCCTACGTTCCGGATCGATGCGAAATCCACCTTCATCATCATCGGAACAATCATCAGCCAGATGAGCACCGCGATGGGGATATTGATCCGGCTTCCGTCGCCGAACTCCATGCTTCGCAGTGGGCCGATGGCGCCGGGTAAAGCCTTGCCGATGAGTACGCCAACCAGCATGCAAAGTCCCACCCATAGGCTGAGATATCGCTCGAAGTAGTTCAGCCTTTTCGGAGTGACTGGTGTTTCCACTGAAGCACGTCCCATGTGTCTAACCTCTCGCGGATTCGAGAACGCCGATTCGAGAACCGAAGCTGCTCCGGAATGGAATGCTGCACATGCAGACGGGAAAAGTGAAAACGCCCTTGCACCCTGCGGCTTGCGGTTCCGGCGGCTGCCGCCCGGACAACAGTGCAAAGGACAAGGATGCGCTTCCGCTCGCCTTCGGGCGGCTGCGGAAAATCTCCTCGAGTTGTCAGAAGCCTGAGCGAGGCCGCCATGGCACACGCCGCCATCGTGCGATTCATCGTTCCGTTCTCCCGAGAGTCAGTCGGTTTCTACTTGCAGAGCCGCACGAAGGTCTCCGGCTTGACGGCCTTGTTTCGCGTGCAGCATTCCGCGTAAAGGAAAGTCAGCAACTCCTGTAAAGACTCCGTATTCGCGCTGTATCGCAGGAACGTACCTTCGCGCCGGATGCCGACTAAGTCTTCGTTCTTCAGTTTTTCCAAGTGATGCGAGAGCGTGGACCCGGTGATTCCCAGCTCTCCCTGGATCTCCCCGACCACCAGTCCGTCCGGATGGGCGGAAAGCAACAGCCGCATGATGCGCAGCCGCGGCTCGGTTCCCATGGCGGAGAGCATATCGGCGTAGCGGGCCAGATCTTCGGGTGCGCCTCTTGCCATATCGATATTTCTATCATAATAGAAATATCGAATCTGTCAAGAAAATTCGGCGGACTCGACCGCTCCCTAACGGTCGCGGCTCTGTACGACCTGCAAACCGGCGGCGTTCAAAACAGAGCCGCGACCGTTAGGGAGCGGATTCCGCGGTTGCACGCGAAGACCCGCCCCTGTGCCACAATTCTCTGGTGGGCCAGACATCCCGGTCGCCGGTATTTGCCTTCGGTCCGTTCCGCGTGGACGCGCAGCGGCGCGTGCTCGCGCGCGATGGACAGCCCGTCGCGGTCTCCGGGAAAGCGCTCGACATCCTGGTGGTCCTGCTGCAACACGCGGGAGAACTGGTCGACAAGGAAACCCTCATGCGCGAGGTGTGGCCGGATACCGCGGTCGAAGAGAACAATCTCACCGTCAACATCTCCGGCCTGCGCAAAGCGCTGGGCGATCCGGCGGCCAATCCGCAACTCATCGTCACCGTGCCCGGACGGGGCTACCGTTTCGCGGGTGAGGTGGCCGCGCCCGCGCTCCCCAAACCGGCGGCGCCGCGAAGGCGGCCCGGGATCGCCGCCGCGTGCCTGGCGGTTGCCATCGCGGCAGTGGCCGGGTGGTGGTTTTGGTCGAGGCCGGTACTCGCCCACCAGCAATCCATCGCGGTCATACCCCTGCGCGTTCTGAACGCCGGCGCCAGGAACGAGTACCTCGGCACGGGATTGAGCGATGCCTTGATCACGCGCCTCGGCAGCCTCCGCGAGATCACCGTGCGGCCGCTGACCGGCATCGAGAAACTCGCGGGCAAAGACCCGTACGATGTGGGACGCGAAGCCGGCGCGGACACGGTTCTAGAGGGCACCATCCAGCAAGCCGGGAACCTGATCCGCGTATCGGTGCGGCTGCTGCGCGTGAAGGACCGCAGCCTGATCTGGGTCGAGACGTTTGACGGCGACTCCGCCAACCCCTTCACCCTGGAGGATGCCATCTCGGTGCGGGTGGCCAACAGCCTGCTGCGCAGCCTCTCCGCCGGCCAGCAGAGCGCGCTGGTGAAACGTTACACCCGCAATCCCGAGGCGTATGGAAACTATCTGCGCGGGCGGTATTACGCCACGCGTTACACCGAGGACGGGTTCCGCAAGGGGCTCGCCTACCTGCAAAGCGCCATCGATTCCGACCCGGGCTACGCGCTGGCGTACAGCGGCCTGGCCGACGCCTACTACGACGCTTCCAACATGCTGCTGCCGCCGGCCGATGCCATGCCCAAGGCCAAAGCCGCGGCGCAGAGGGCCGTGGCACTGGATGCTTCGCTGGCCGAGGCCCACGTGTCGCTGGGGCTGGTGGCGTCGAAATACGATTGGAACTGGGCGGACGCGGAGCGCGAGTTCCAGACGGCGCTGGCACTGGATCCCAATTCGGCCGCGGCGCACCAATGGTACGGGCTGTACCGCGCACAACGGGGCGACATGAACCGCGCAATTGCCGAGCTGCGGCGGGCGCAGGAGCTCGACCCGCTGTCCTCGGACATCAACGGTTACCTGGCGACCACGCTCTACTGGGCGCGGCGCTACGACGAGGCCGCGCAGCAGGACCAGAAGACCATCGATTTCGACCCGGCGTTCGCTCCCGGACACGTGGGGCTATGCTGGGTCTTCGGCGCGGCGGGCCGCTTTGCCGAGGCCGTGGCGGAATGCGAAAAGGGGAGCGCGGCGGCCCCGGGGGTATGGTCCTCGCTGGCGCTGGCGCGGGCCAACGCCCTGGCGGGCAATCGTGCAGCGGCCGAGAAGGCCATCGATCGGGTGCGCAAGGGCGCGGGCCCGCAGTTCGTCTCGGGGTACGACCTGGCGGTGGTCTATGCCGCCCTGGGGAAGAAGGATGAAGCATTCGCCGCCCTGGACGACGCTTACCAGCACCGCGCGGAATGGATGGGCTATCTGAAGATCGATCCGCAGGTGGACGCGCTGCGCGGGGATGCCAGATTCGCGGCGCTGCTGCAAAAGATGGGCTTGTAGCTTGCAGAGGTGGGCCGGCGCTTTCCCCTGGCACCGGAGATTGGCCATCTTTGTGGGGCCAGGCTGGCAGCCTGCGGGCCGACTGGCAGTCGGCGCAGCGTCGACACTCGTGTCGACGCCCGCTCGACCACGATGTACTAAGTACACCTAAGACGGTCGCGAATTTCACGCACAAGGTCGTCTAAGTCAGACTCCTTCGATGTGTCGACATCGATCCGCGGTTGAATGTCCACGGCGCCAAGACGCAAAAGATCTCGAAAGCTGGCCAGTATCTCTCCGTAGGATGCTCCGGAATCCAGATGTCCCGGGTGGCGCTTCCTCCGAGAGAATCGCTCCGCGGCAACCTCCGGCGGGCAGATGCATTGGACATGTACGACCTTGCCCGCGATCCCGCGGAGCCACTCCGTGGGAGTTCCCGAGCCGGAAGCCATCCCAGCCACCCGCCAGAACGACACCAGAACCGCGCCATCCGAGGCCGCCGCCTCGCGCTGAAAAATCTCATCGCTCTCCCGGCTCAGCGCGCGGCGCCATAGGGCATCGCCTGCTCCCTTCGACTCGAACGAGCGATCCAGGATGTCATCCTTGTCGATCACGGGCAAATTCAGAGCGGGAGCCAACCGCCATGCCAGCGTGGTCTTCCCACTGCCCGGCAGACCGGAGACCACTACGAAGCGCCTCTGCATCTTTCAGGAATGGGCAGCCTGCAGCACAATCCCGTCGATCGTAGCCTGCGCGATGGGATGATAGCCCGGGCGGGCCTTCGCGTAGATGCTCCGCGCGCGGGCCTGGCCTTCCGGCGTCTTCATGAGCTCGGTGTAAATCGGCTTAAGGAACTTGCGGCGCCCCACCGAACAGAGGAACTGCTCCACCTTGGAGGCCGCGGGCTCGTAGTTCCGCTGCACGCCCATGAGCAGCCACTGGTGCCGGATCTCGGAATTTCCCGACTCGGTCAGGTGGAACTCGCGGTCGATGCGTGCCATGTCGGGGTCTTTCTCGGAGCGCAGAAAATGCAGCCACTCGTGCGTGGTCCATTCGCGCGTATCGGTGGGCCAACCGGCTTCTACGCGCGTGAACGCATCGGAGTGCGGCTCGGCGGCGCCGGCCGGCACGCCGGGGCGGAAGATCCACTCGTCGAGATCGACGCCGGTCGGCAGCTCGCGCCGGATGTAGTCCAGGAAATCGGCGGTGGTGATGCTGCGGAAAGCGAAGTGGTCGAAGTAGGAGCGCAGGAACGCATCGAAGCGCTCGCGGCCGGCGGCGCGCTCTAAGGTCCGCAGCAGCAGCGCGCCTTTCTCGTATGGGACCAGGGTGCAGCCTTCGTCCGGATCGCGGCCCGTGAGGTCGATGTCGAGCACGCAGTCGGACTCCGGCAGGCCGGCCATTTCGCGATCCAGCTCGCGGCGGCCGAGCACCGCCTCCATGGCTTCGCGCGCGCCGCCGTAGAGGCGCTCCAGGACGCGGCGCTCCAGGTAAACGGTGAAGCCTTCGTTGAGCCAGAAATCGCTCCAGGTGGCGTTGGTGACCAGGTTGCCCGACCAATCGCTCCAGGTGGCGTTGGTGACCAGGTTGCCCGACCACGAGTGCGCCAGCTCGTGCGCCACCAGCGAGACCAGGCTGCGGTCGCCGGCCAGCACCGTGGGAGTGGCGAAAGTGAGTCGCGGATTCTCCATGCCGCCGAAGGGGAAACTGGGCGGGAGCACGAGCAGATCGTAGCGGTCCCAGCGGTAAGGTCCGTACATCTGCTCGACGGTGGAGATCATGGCTTCGGTGTCCGCGAACTCATGGGCGGCGGCGTCCACGACGGATGGCTCGGCATAGACGCCCGAGCGCGGACCGAGGGGACGGAACGCCAGGTCGCCCGCGGCCAGCGCGATCAGGTACGAGGGAATCGGCTGGTCCATGCGGAAGGTGCTGTCGTGCATTGTCGTGCATCTCGGCGCCCATCACCGCTTTGAGGCCCGGGGGTGTGTGGACTGTTGCAGTGTAAGTCACGCGCACCCCGGGGGTGTCCTGCAGCGGGATCCAGCTCCGCGCGTGGATGGCCTCCGATTGCGTATATAAGAAAGGATGGCGCTTGTCAGCGGTCTGCGGAGGGTCGAGCCATTGCAGGCCGGAAGCGACGGGAGAAGTCGAATAGTGCACGCGGACGCGGTCTGTTCCGGGCGCCACCCGGATCTTCAGCGGCGCTCCGAGCACCGGGTCGGCGGCGCCCAGCTCGAAGCCGGCGGCGTGCTCCACGGAATGGATCGTGAGGTCGCGGGTATCGAGGATCAGCTCATCGGAAACGACGCGGTCGAAGTGGAGCGTGCAGGAGCCTTCGAGAATCCTTCGGTCGAAACGGAGGTCGAGGTCGAGATCGAGATGGCGGACGCGAGCCTGGTCGGGACGCGAGAAGGAGTGAATGTCCATGCTTCCCCCATGGTAGAATCATTTCGTCCCTCCTCCTAGTTCGCAGTTTCAGTAGATAGCGCACATCTATGCCAAATCAGGAACCGAAGCGAGTCCTGGCAGTAGTCACCGATCTGTTTTTCTCGGTCAAACTGACCGAAGCGGCCAAGCGGGCAGGCCTGGCGCTGGAGTTCGTGACCGACTCCCAGGAAGTTCTGGAAAAGGCCAAGAGCAAGCCGTCGTTGATCATCTTCGACCTCAACTTCGAAAAGGCCCACCCGGTGAAGCTGATCGTGGCCCTGAAGGGGGACTCGCATACCAAGGGGATCAGCCTGATCGGTTATCTTTCGCACATTCAGGTGGAGCTGAAACAGCAGGCGCAGGAAGCGGGATGCGACATGGTGCTGGCGCGGTCGGCGTTTTCGCAGAACATGCCGCAGATTTTCAAACGGCACTCGGGGTAGCGCCGAGTTGCAGAACTTAGAGCCAGGCAAACCGCTCCCTCGCCCTTGGCGAGCGAGGGAGCGGTGTGGGCTAGCGCTTGCTTCTTCGTGCCATCCGGACCACGATCGCATTGCGCAACCCTCGCGGCATCCAGGATTCCAGCCTCACGATCAGCTTGTAAATTCCGCCGGGCACCACCGGTGACTTGCCGCGGGCGAGTCCCCGGAGCGACGCGTCCACTACATCTTCAGCGGGCATCCAGAGCCACGAAGCGATGGTCTTGGGGTCTATCCCCGCGGTGTCTTGAAACTCGGTCACGGTGAAGCCCGGGCAGAGCGCCTGCACCTCGACGGGCGAACCCGCGATCTTCAACTCCATGCGCAGGCCTTCGGTGAAGCTGTTCATCCACGCCTTGGTCGAGCAGTAGCTGACGTTCTGCGGGCTCTGCCCGAAGGCCGCCACGGACGATACGTTGATCACACCGCCCTTGCGGCGCGGCACCATCGCGCGGAGCGCCGCGTGCGTCAGCCGCATGGTGGCCATCACGTGCAGGCGGTGCATCTGGTCCTGGCTCTCGACCGGGATGTCGAAGTACCTGCCGAGGGTGCCGAATCCCGCGTTGTTGACGAGCAAATCGAGGTTCGGCGCGGCGGCGATGCGGTCTTCCACGAGCTTCAGCTCGGCGGCGCGGGTAAGGTCTGCCGACAGCACTTCGGCGCCCCCCAATTCGCGCGCCAGCGCTTCCAGGCGATCCCGGCGGCGGGCCACCAGGATCAGGCCGAAGCCGTTGCGCGCGAGGCGGCGGGCGAAGGTCGCGCCGATGCCGGCGGATGCCCCGGTGACCAGCGCCAGGGGCTTGGTATCGTTCATAGCGCTTTTCAGTTTACTGAAAACTCTTGACATCGATATTGATTAGTACTATTTAATTAGTAAAGGAAATTCAGCCTCTATGCTCTGCTCTAAAATCTTCCCGGCTTTCCTCCTGATTTCAGCCCCGATGTGGGGGCAGATACCCGGCTGGCGTGCCTCGTTCGAAGCCGGAAAGCAGGCCTACGCCAAACGGCAGTATGCCGAAGCAGCGGCCGGTCTCAATGCCGCGGCCGAGGCGGTCATGCAATCGGCGGATACCGACGCTCCGGTGATGGAGATCCTGCGATACCTGTCGGCCGTCCATAGGGAGAAGGGCGACCTCGCGCAGGCGGAGCAGGTGCTGCAGAATGCCGCCGAGTGGTTCGAGGCGGGCGATCCGGAGGACCTCCGGCTGGCTGCTACTTTGGAGGAGATCTCGGTGGTGCAACGCGCGCAGGGCCGCTCCGAAGATGCGCTCGCGACCATCGGCAATGCCATCGCGATCCGCGGCTCGCACCCGGAAGCGCCGCGGATCGATATGGCTCGCGACCTCACCGCGGCCGCCATGCTGCGCTCCAAAGGGGGCGACCCCGAAAAGGCGATTGAGGGCCTGGCGCGTGCGGTGCGCGAATGGGACCTGGCATCGCCCGGGGATCCGCAATCGCTGCCCGCCATCGAAGCTCTGGCGAGCGCTCATCGCGACCGCGCCGAGTACGAAGAGGCCGAGCCCCTGCTGCTGCGGGCGCTTCGATTGCGCGAGGCGAGTAATGGTCCCGAGGCCGCCGAGGCGATCTCGGCGGTGGATTCGCTGGCCTACGTAGAATTCGGCCTGAAGAAATTCGCCGAGGCCGAGGTCCTTTATAAGCGGCTGGCGGCGCTGTGGGAGAAGAACGCCGGGGCCGACCATCCGATGCTGGCGCTGACCTTTGACAAGATGGCGGAGTTCTACGCTTTTCAGCAGCGCTACGAGGAGGCGGAAAAATTCGCCCGCGACGCGCTGGCGCTGCGCACGAAAATGCACGTGGGCAGCCTGAATCAGACGGGCCGCGTCCTGCTGATGGAGGCGAAGCTCGAAGAAGCCGAAAAGCTGTACCACACGGCGCTCGAGATCGGCGACCTGGCCTCGGCGCCGGACGACGTGATGGACCCGCTGCTGCGGACCTACGCCACGATCCTGAAGACGCTCAAGCGCGACGACGAAGCGGCGGCGGTGGATGCGCGCGTGAAAGATGCCCTGTTGCGCAAAGCGGATCGGGAAGGGCGGCGGCCCTCGCCGGTGACGCTGCAGAAGAAGTAGGGCGGCGCGGTCTATACTGGACACATGACTTACAAAGTCGCACTCCGCCAAGCCGATGAAGGATACAGCGTATCCTGCCCCGGCTTGCCAGGGTGCTGGTCTCAAGGCGCCACCGAGCAGGAAGCTCTGGAGAACATCCAGGATGCCATCCGTGAATATCTAGCCGCCGCCGCCGAACTGAACCCCGACGCCGAGATTCGCGAGGTCTCGGTTCCTCTTTAGCTGTGAGCAAGATTCCCGGTGTTCCCCACTTGCATGCGGTCCGTGCTCTGGAGAAGACTGGGTTCCGCGTGGTCAGGCAAGGGAAACACATCGTGATGCCGGACGGAGTCCGTATCGTCACCATCCCGCGCCACAATCCAGTCGAACGCGTTCACAATGGGCGGCATCGTCCGTGACGCAGGCCTTTCCGTTAAAGCGTTTCGGAAGCTCCTTTGATCGGGAGACCAGCAAACCGCGTCCGGCTTCCCGGGATAGACGCCGCTCGCGAAACGGGCTATAGTGAAGCTGATTTCAGGAGCTGTTTCTATGAAGGTGCGTTATTGCTGTTTGGCGGCGGCCGTGCTGCTCTCCTCCGGATGCGGCAAGGAAGAGCGCATGGAAGCCATCCGATTCGACAAACTCCTCACCCAGAAGAAAGCCGCCTTTGCCGAGAGCAACGCGCAAGAGAAGGAGTTCATTAGCGGCGTCCGCGGGTGGTGTGAGGCGATGACCTCCGGCGGCGCCGGCTTGGGCACTCAATTGGCGCAAAATGAAGCCGTGGCCCAGGACCTCGCCAAGTCGGCGGCCTCGGTCAGCGCGCAAGTGGGCCAGGTGCGGCAGGCGGTTTACGATCTGCCGATCCAGAAGGAGTTCACCCAGGGCGTCCGCAATACCCTGATCGGCGAGCTTACGCGGCGCCAGAGGCTCCTCCAGGACATTCGTTCGGCGCTGCAGGAATCCGCCGCGGCCTTCGACGGCTTCCGGCAGAGCCGCGACTACAAGGGCGACACGTACCCCGCCGGTATCGACAAGCTCACCCGGATTCTGGGGAGTTACAAAGAGCCGGGCGATGCGGTGACGGAGGCGGTGACCGCACTGACCGAGAAATACAGCATCAAAGACGCGGACCTGGGCACGTAAACCCCGGCAAGGTAAACTGGTGTTGTGACGACCGAGCAAACCATCGCCGAGATCACGCGGCGCCTGGTGGAGTTCTACCAACCCGAAAAGATCTACCTCTTCGGTTCGGTAGCGAGGGGCGACGGCGGACGGGATAGCGATCTGGATTTCCTCGTGGTGCTGCCGGACGATGCGCCCGACGAGCTTTTCCGCGGCGGGGGCATCTATCGCGCGCTCTCTGGCATTCGGGCGGTGCTCTTGAACGTTTCGATCACCATGTAGAGCATCAATTGGAGTGCAGCTTATGATGGGTCCGCAACACCTCGGTGGGGCGGACCCCCTGGTCCGCGGCGGACGCCCCCGTCCGCCCTTTACCCGCGACGCGCGATACCTCGGGTTGGCGCGAGAAGCCGGTCTGGGGGCCGTCCCCAGCCGGTCGTTTGCGGCGCGGGTCTTTGCGACCAGCGCAACGGCACCGCGGTGCGCTATCAGGTCGAGAGCCGGGCTTACTGCACGGTCCAGGTCCCTATCGCCTGCCAGTCCGTATTGTTGCCCCCTGCGATGTCTCGGGCGCCCGCGTACATCACCCGATTGCCGGTGAAGCCTGCGGTGAAAGTAATGTTCAGCGTCAGATTCAGGGTATTGGCCGACGGCGTCACCGTCGAACCCGTCGCGCTCACCGAGCACTGGCTGTTTTGAATGCTCCCCAAATTCCCGTTCAGCACCATCCCTCCCGCAAACGGTCCCCCCGCGTCTCCCGAATCGTCGACCAGGTACAGCGTGTTGCTCGATGCCGCATACGCCAGATAGCATGCCTTGCGCCCGTCGATGAAATTATTGATAAGCAGGTCCACGATACCGATATCGCCGGTCCCTTTGGTGTCGGTCACAGTAATGGTGAATTGCCGGTTCACACCATTCGTGCCTGCCCCTCGCGACGGCGTTATGCCCGCCACGTCGATCGTTCCCGACTGCGCCGCAGGCGCCTGCCATACGCCTAGCGCCTGCCAGTCCGAGCTTTCCGTGCCCTGGGTGGCCGCCACATACGTGACCTTGTCTCCCCCGAATGCCGGCTTGAACGTGATGTTCAGCGCCAGGGTCAGAGTGGAGCCGCTGCCCACCGCCGAGACCAGGTTTACCGCACACTGACTATTCTGGATGGTGCTGGTGCTTCCCAGCGCCACTGACCCTGCGTACGACCCTGCCGGGTTCCCGGAGTCGCCAACCAGCACCAGCGTGTTGCTCGCCAAGACGTATGCCAGGTAACAGGCGTTTCGCCCATCCAGGAAGTTATTGATGAGCACATTCACCACCCCCAGACTCTGATATCCGGATGGGCTGGTGAATTGGAAGGTGAACATCTGTGGGCTGCCGCTTCCAGACGCGGGCTGGCTCATAACCGGGATCGGCACATTATTCAGCACAATGAAACTGCTGCTCGCCGTGGCGGCGCGGAGATCCGCATTCACCTCATCGCTCACAGCACCCACCGGATTTTCCAACACCGTCCCGTTCGCCACCAGGCCCACGGTGGCCACCACGGTCACCGTGACGCTTTGCCCCGGCCCGAGCGTCCCGTAATTCACCAGAAGCTGACTGCCCGAACCACTGCAGCTCGCGCCGGCGCTGGCGCTGCAACTGACCAGATCCAGACCCGAAGGCAGATCGTCCCGGACAATGACGTTCGTCGCAATCTGCGTCGGGTCGGAAGTGTCGTTCAACAGCTTGCTGATAAACGTCACGTTCGAACCCACGTTGACCGCGCCACTCGTAGACGCGGTCGTAGACGGGGTGGCTTTTGCCAATACGCCCGCCGTCACCGAGCCCGTGGCCGCCGGAAGCTGCACCAGCGTGCTCATCCGCAGATTCACCAGCTTCACCGGCACCGAGAAGTCACGGTATCGCGGCAGCGCCGTCACGGTGATCTCGAAACTCGCCGTGGCGCTCTTTGCCGGACTGCTGCTGTCGGTCACCGTCAAGGTGAAGTTGAAGGTTCCCGGAGCGGTCGGCGTTCCGCTCACCAAACCGCTGGTCCCGTTGAGACCCAGACTTCCCGGCAGCGTTCCCGCCGTGATGGACCACGTAAACGGCGCCACGCCGGCCAGGGGGTTCGCGAGAAACGCCGAGTAAGCTACTCCCACGGCCGCGCTCGCCCCGCTGAAATCGCTCCCGCCGAAACCGCTGACGCTCACCGGCGCAAGGCTCCCCGCTACCTGGATGGTGGTGAGGTCGCTAGCGGCGGCGTTGGTCACGAGCAGCGGAAAGGTCAGC
Source organism: Candidatus Sulfopaludibacter sp. SbA4 (assembly GCA_900290305.1). Taxonomy (GTDB): domain Bacteria; phylum Acidobacteriota; class Terriglobia; order Bryobacterales; family Bryobacteraceae; genus OMOG01. The sequence continues at coordinate 3,634 of OMOG01000225.1, read as the reverse complement.
GATTCCGCTTGTCCCCCATCCCCGGATAGCACCACCCAGGTGGCCGTGGCAGTGCCACCGGTCACCGTCAACTGCTGGTAGGCGGCGCCCGCCATGGTGGTGCCCATCTGCGCCGACCCTCCGAACCCGTTGAAATCCGCCGAGTACAACTGCGCCCGCGAAGACCCCTCGTTGGGATATACCGGCGCATAGACATTCACGCTGCCGGGCACGTTAGTCAGCACCATCCGCAGACGCGTCCCCGGCGTCGATCCCGTGGCCGCGGTAAAGGCGCCGGCTCGCGTTTCCTGGTATACCAGCGGCACGAAGGTCTGCGCTCCACCGGTAGGGGGCGATGCCGGCTGCTTCTGAAACGTGAGCGATGCCGACGCATTCGCCATGGTCTCGAGCGCGCCGGTCACCGGCACCGGCGCCTGCCCGATCAGGTTCACCATGCCGGTGATGGCGGATGGCTGCAGGTTGGCTGCGCTGCCCAGCAGGCTGGCGTCCGCGCGGACGCCCGCGATCTGCACGGTGGCTGTTCCGCCACTGGCGGGTGCGATGGGCACCGCGAGCCAGCGGAGGCTGTTGTAACTGGTGATTTGTCCGTTCAGCGGACTCCCTCCATTGACCGTCAGCAGCGCGTCGGTGGCGCTCGCGCTCACCAGTGCGTTGCTGACATTGGTGTTCAGAGCCAGTACGACATCGGAGGTCACCGCCCCGGTCAGCCCGGTGCAGTTGAGCACCAGGTTACCGAGCGTTTCCGTCCGCCCTTCCAACGCGACCACCGGAACGGTCGGAACGCTGGCTGTACAGCTTACCGTGACCGCCGTTCCCGCCTGCGTCACGGTGTACGGCAGCCCGGCGATGGTCAGGGTACTGGTAAGCGCAAGGCTGGATGTATTCGCCGCGACGGTGTAGGTCACGGTCCCGTTGCCCGATCCGCTGCTTCCGCTGGTGATGGTGATACCCGTTGCGCCGGTACTGCTTGCGGTCCAAGTGCAACCCGCCGCGGCGATCACGGTGGCAGTGCCGGTGCCCCCGGAAGCAGGGAACGCCTGGCTGGCTTGAGGCAGCGCGTACGTACACCCGGTGCCAGACTCCGCAATGATGTACGTGGCTTCTGAACCGGATGTAGTGATGGTGATGGACCCGACGCGCGATACACCGGACGAGGTGTTGGCGGCTAAAGAGTAGTTCAGGGTACCGGTGCCAGTCCCGCTGCTGGCGGCCGGGAAGGTTACCCAGGATGCGTTGCTGACGGCACTCCATGTGCACGTGGGGCCGCTCAGACCTATGTTCAGGCTGCTGGCGCCGCCGTTGACGCCTACGGAGGCGTTGGTTGGCGTGAGACCGATTTGGCAGGTGGGTGTGGGCGGAGGGGCTGAGTTGCACGCCGCGAGGCATTGGACGAGCAGCGAGTAGGTACCGGACTCACTAAAGCCGCCGCTGTAAACCCGCAAAACGTAAGTACCGGCAGCCGGCAGCGGGTTGTACTCACCTCTGGCTTGGTAGACGGGGCTGTAGTAGGGGCCGCTTCCGCAGGCATTCCCAACGACCACAGCCGCGGGCCCGTACAAGATGTAGCAAGGACCGTTACCATAGCTGGAGTTGAGCTGGACGGTGACGTCCTCTCCCGTCGTTCCCGAAAAGGTCCACTCGTCGATTGTCTCGTTATGGACTGTGGTTCCGTTTGCCGTCAGTCCCACGGTCAAGGGAGAAGAAACGACCGCCGGGTACCAACAGTCCAGCATGAGGGCAAAATTCCCCGTGTTGTTATAATTCAGATCGTGAACGCGAATCGTATACTGGCCAGTCATGGCCAGTGTAAAGTCAGCGGAAACGACATAGACAGGGCTATAGTAAGGTCCGTTTCCGCATGCGTCCGCGCCGACCTCCTTGTTGGTCGGATCGTAGAGGCCGAAGCAGGGACCATTACCCCATGACGACCCAAGGACTATTGTAATGTGGTCACCGGCGTTTCCCTGAAAATTCAGGAGAGCGATCTGTCCCACTTCGGTGAGCTTGCAATTCGCATTTACGTCATCGCCGTAAGCGATAGTCATCGGGAAAGATGCAGCGCACGGCACTTGATTGGCTGTAGCGTTAGCGGCATGGGTGAACGCGGCAGCGAGAACGACGAACGTCAACAGGGTCCGTATCATTGTTCCTCCAAAAGAATTGGAATCGAGCACCCAAGGTCCCTAAGTCCGTCTACAGACTCGACAGCCGGCAGTTCGGACAACAGTCTTTCCTTCTACAATAACGTATTCTCAGTCCGTATGCCGCCAATAAACGACGGGGCGCCCGGCGCGGGCGGGCGTCAACCTAAGCTACACTCCAATTGATGCTCTACATGGTGATCGAAACGTTCAAGAGCGCCGATCCGCGGCCTCTGGGGAAACGCTTCCAACAGTGCGGCCGCATGCAACCCGAAGGCCTGATCTACCACGCCAGTTGGCTGGAGCCGGCGGGCAAGCGCTGCTTCCAGCTCATGGAAACATCCCAACCGGAATTGTTCCAGGCATGGACGAGCCGCTGGGACGACCTGATGGACTTCGAAATCATTCCCGTCCTGACCTCCGCGGAGTTCTGGGCTCAATTCAAAATCACTCCGGCGGGGTGAACCTCCGCAAGTCTTCCACCGAAATCCAGCTCTTCGGCGTCGAGCAGCAGCCTGCCCACTCGCGCCGCTACCCCGAGGTCGCGCCGTACCAGGAGCACCGTCGCCACTTCCAAAAAGACGTATTCGAGCAGCAGCCCGCGCCCCACCCTCCGCTCAGGAAACGCTCCATCAGGACGTAGTCGTGTTATGGTGTGCGTCGCGCTCGTTGTGGAAACCGACGAGCAAGCTCGAATCGAGGAAGATCACCGCGGCGCGCCGTACACGACGGCGTCGATCTCGGAACTCAGTCGCTCGTTGCCCTCCGGGTACGGTTCCGGCCGTAGTGACCGAAGGCTGGCGGTACCCCGCTTTACCGCACTGCGCCCGAGATAGCTCCGGATTGCTTCGTTGATCAACTCGTCGACAGTGCAGCCCTCCAACGCCGCGCGAGCCCGCAGCGCCGTGTAGGCCTGCTCATCCAGATTCCGCACCGTTGTATCCATCTAGCACCACTTGTAACACCACATTACGAGCTTGGCGATGCTTTGTCACGGGTAAACCGCCGCAACTCCTCCACCTTCGCCCGTGCGGCGCCGCTATCCAACGAGACTACGGCCACCGCGACGCCCTCCAGGAACGTCTCCACCTTCGCGGCCGCCACCAGCGCCGCCGCGGCATTCACCAGGACGATGTCGCGCGCGGCGCCGCGCTCGCCCGCGAGCACGGACATCGCTATTTCCAGGTGGCGCGCCTGGTCGCCGCCTTCCAGTTCCGCGGGTTCGGCAACCCGAACCGCAAAGTCGAGCGGTTCCAGTTCCCGCCGCTCCACCTTGCCGCCGCGAATCTCGAAGGNNCGAAGCCGCGCTCCAAACCCAACGCGGCCAGTGCTCCGGCCATCAACTCCGCGGCATTCGCGGAAGGCGCGCCGACGATCTGCGCGGTGGCTCCGGCCGGATTGGTCAGCGGGCCCAGCAGATTGAAAACCGTCCGCATCTTGAGGTCGCGGCGCACAGGCGCGGCGTGCTTCATGGCGGTGTGGACCGCGGGGGC
>OMOG01000229.1 GCA_900290305.1 Candidatus Sulfopaludibacter sp. SbA4 | reverse complement strand
GAGGCCGGACCGCTGACCAACTTAGTACCGTCATTTTACAGGACTTCTGACACAGGACACTAGTTAGGCTTGGCTACCTCGCCCCGCAGGTGCCCGCCGCACGCCGCACATCCTCGAGCAGAATCTCCATGTCCCGCTCGGTGGTGCGGTAATTGAGGACGCAGCCCCGCAGAGCGAACTGCCCGCCGACCCTGGCGTTCGAAAGGTAGCTGCTGCCGCCGTGCTGCAATTCCACCAGAACGCGCTCGTTCAGCGCATTCAGGTCGCCCGCGAAATTCCGGGGAGCGTAGCGGAAGCAGAAGATCGAAAGCTCCACCGGCGCCAGCATCTCGAAATCCTCGCTGGCCTGGACCAGGCGCTCCAGGTGCCGGGCGCACGCGATATTTCGTTCGATGGCTTCCCCCAGCCGCGCGGCCCCCGCCCACTTGATCAGCAGCCAGAGATCGAAGGCGCGGAACGGCCGCGAAAGCTCCGGCCCGTAATCCCAAAACGCGAAGGCCTCGTCGTGTTCCAGGCCGATCATGCGGGTGTACTCCGCGTCGTGGCTGAAGGCCGCCCGCGCGGCCGCCGGGTCCCTGTACAGCACGCACCCGCTCCCCACCGGAAGGTACAGCCATTTGTGCGGATCGAGCGCCACCGAATCGGCCTCGGCGATGCGCTCGAACAGGTGGCGCACCGAGCGAGCCAGCGCGGCGAATCCACCGTAAGACGCGTCCACGTGCAGCCACAAACTGTAGCGCCGGGCGAGATCGGCCACCTCGCCGATCGGGTCGAATGCGCCGGTGCCCGTGGTGCCCGCGTTGGCCACCACGCAGAACGGAAGGTGCCCGTCGGCGAGATCCCGCTCGACCATCCTCTCCAGGTCGGCCAGGTCGATCTGCTGGCGTCCATTGGTCTTCACGTACCGGACGTTGGCCTCGCCGATTCCCAACATGCCGGCCGCCTTGCCGATCGAGAAATGCCCTTCGTCGGAAACGTAAACGCACATCCGCTTGCCGGCCGCGGCCACGCCTTCCCGAACCACGTTGGCGGGCGCTTTCGCGCTGCGGGCGGCGGCCAGGCCGGCGAAGTTCGCCATGGATCCGCCGCTGGTGAACAGGCCCGCGGCTTCCGCCGGGTAGCCGAGCATCTCTTTCAGCCAGTTGATGGTCAGGCGCTCGATCTCGGTGCCCGCCGGCGCCGACCGCCAGCAGGTCACGTTCACATTGAGCGCCGCCGCCAGCATGCTGCCCAGCGAGGTGACCGGCGTCCCGGGCGACGAGATGTACCCGAAGAATCGCGGATGGGCGCTGTGCCGGGTGAACCGCGCGATCACGTCGTCGACCGTGTCGAGGAGCGTGTCGAAATCCACGCCGGCTTGCGGCAGGGGCTCGTCGATGAGCTCGCGGATGGCCGCAGACGTCGTGGGAATCAGCACGGGACGGGTGGGCAGCGATTCGTAGTAGGCCGCCACGCGCTCCAGGGCGGCACGGCCCATGGCGCGGATCTCTTCCGGGGATATTGCGGGCACAGCAAAATCATATACACGTTTCCGGCCTTCTGTCAGTTGTTATTCATAGAAAGGACATGAGCACCCTGACCCTTCTCGCCGAGGCCAACGGCTCCAACGTCATCGCAGCCGCCAAAGCGGGCGACCTGGCGGCCTTCGAACAGCTCATGCGGCAGTACGAACGGATGGTGCTGGTGACCGCCCTGCGCCTGCTGGGAAGCCTGCACGATGCCCAGGACGCCTCGCAGGAGGTCTTCCTGAAGCTCTACCGCAACCTGGGAAAGGTGGAAGCATCGGGCAACATCTCGGGCTGGCTCTACCGCGTGACCGTGAACGCCTGCCACGACCTGCGCCGCCGCCGGCCGGACTCGGTTCCCATGGAGGATGCCGGGGAGCTTCGATCGAGGGAGGCCGACCCGGCCGAGCAGAGCGCCGAGCAGGAGCGCCGCTGCGTGCTGCAGTTGAGCCTGCGGATGCTCTCCGAGAAGGAACGGGCCGCGCTGGTATTGCGCGACCTGGAAGGGCTGACAACCGAAGAAGTGGCTCGAGTGCTGGGATCGTCCGAGGCCACCGTACGCTCCCAGATCTCCAAGGCCCGGGTGAAGGTGAAGGGATTTGTGGAGCGCTACTTCCGGAGGCACGTATGAATTGCACGGATTGGGAAGAACGGCTGGCGCTCTACGCCGGGGGCGACCTGGCTCCGGCGCCGGCGGCCGAAGTGGAGCGTCACCTGGCCGAATGCGCCGGCTGCCAGATGTTTGCGAGCGGCCTGAGAGCCAGCCTGGAACTGCTCGAAGGCGCGCATCAGGAAGTCCCGGCGCCGGCGCACTTCGCCGCCGTGCGGTCGCGGGTTCTGGCGCAACTGGAGCGCGAGCGGCGCCCGTTCTGGCGGCGGGCGTGGGTGTACGGATTCGCTGCTGTGGCGGCAATGTTGCTGGCGGCCGTTGCGATATGGCCTTCCCGTTGGGTTGCGCCGCCTCCGCCGGAGGTGGCGATCGTCCACGCGCCGGCGGCTCCGGTGCCGATCGTACCGGCCCGGCCCCCGCAGGCCGGGCACAAGCCCCGAAAGAAAGCCGAACCGGGTGAGCCGTTAATGGTCCGGCTGGTTACCGACAACCCGGATGTAGTCATTTATTGGATTTCCGAGAGAAAAGGAGAATATTGAAATGAAACGAATCTTACTGGCGCTGGCCCTGCTGGCGGCGCCCTTGCTGGCGCAGCAGCCGGCGCCCAATCCGGAGGAGGTGATTCAGAAACTGGTCACTGTCAAATACATCGATCCGGCGTCCATCCGAAACCTGCTTGGCAACTTCGGCGTAGATATCCGCCTGGATGAGCGGACGAAGGTGGTCGTCCTCAGCGGACCCCGCAGAAAGGTGACTACCGCCGAGGATGCCATCAAACAGCTCGACGTCCCGGCCGCGGCCCAGAAGGATATCGAGCTGACCGTCTTTTTCGTGATGGCCACCGATGGGACCACCGTGCCTGGTTCCGGAAGCCCGATCCCCCAGGATCTGCAGAGCACGGTCGCCACCTTGAAGGCTACCTTCCCGTTCAAGACCTATCTGCTGCTCGACGCGCTCTCCCTGCGCGCACGGTCGGGGGTAGGCGCCGACAGCACCGGACAACTGAGCGGGGGCCGTCTCACGGCGTTTAGGGTACGCTCCGCCAGCCTGGAGGCGGACGGGTCGATGATCCGGCTGGACAATCTGCACGCGGGGCTGAAAATCCCCACCAGTTTGGGCGCGGGCAAGGGCATCACATTCATAGACACCGGAATTTCCACGGACGTGGTGGACGTCAAGGAAGGGCAGAAACTGGTGGTGGGCCGCAGCAGCCTGGAAGGGCCGGATAAGGCGATGTTCCTGATTCTGATCGCGAAGGTGGCGAACTGACACAGGCAGGAATGCCTGTGTTACTTACTTGATGCGCTCGTCCTTCTCAATCTTTCCGTCGCGGATGTGGATCACGCGATGCGCATGCAGGGCGATATCATGCTCGTGGGTGACGAGAATGATGGTATTGCCCTGCTGGTAGAGGCGCTCGAACAGCGCCATGATTTCGTTGCCGGTGGCCGTATCCAGGTTGCCGGTCGGCTCGTCGGCCAGCAGGATCGAGGGGTTGTTCACCAGGGCCCGCGCCACCGCCACGCGCTGGCGCTGCCCGCCCGAGAGCTCGTTGGGCTTGTGGTACATGCGGGCTTCGAGATCGACTGCCCGCATGGCCATCTTGGCCATTTCGATGCGCTTGTCCGAAGGCATGCCCGAATAGATCAGGGGCAGCTCCACATTGTGCAGCGACGTGGCGCGCGGAAGCAGGTTGAAGGTTTGGAACACGAACCCGATTTCCTTGTTCCGGATGCGCGCCAGTTCGTCGTCGCTCATCTCGCTGACCAGGTTCCCGTTGATGTAGTACTGCCCGCTGGTCGGCGTATCGAGACACCCGATCAGGTTCATGAGGGTGGACTTGCCCGAACCCGACGGGCCCATGATCGCGCAGTATTCGCCGCGTTTGATTTCGATATCCACTCCGGAAACGGCGTTGATCTCCTGGTCACCCATGATGTAGGTCTTCCAGAGATTGTAGGTGCGGATGACGATACCGTCCCGCTTCAATTGCTCGCCGCGCTGGATGAGTTCCTTTTCTGCAACCGCTGCCATTCGTGGTTCTCGTTTCTATGAGGTCTTTTGCTGCCCCGGGACTTTGTTATCGACCTTGACCTGCGTTTCGTTCTTGATGGTGCGGATCACCTGGTAGGTTCCGGTTACAATCTCGGCGCCTTCCTTGAGGCCGTCGGTCACCTCGATATCGGTGGCGCCGGTAATGCCGGTCTCCACCTTCTGGAAGGTAGCCTTCTCCCCCGCCACCACAAACACACCGGTAAGCTCTTCCTTCTTCGCCTTTTCCGCGGCCGGGTCGAGTTTCGTAGCGGCCTGAATGCCGCCGCCGGTCCCTGCGGGTTTCGCCTCCAGATCGCCCTTTTGGCGAACCGTCAGCGCTTGAATCGGTATAGTAAGGACGTTCTGGCGGGTGGCCGTGGTTATCTTCGCGGTGCAAGAAAGTCCCGGCCGGATTTCTTCGGGCGGATCGTCCATGGCCAGCACCACCTTGAAATCCTTGGCCTCCTGGCTGGAAATGGCGCTCTGGTTGGCCGCCACGCCGGTGGAGCGCAGGATCGCCGTATTGCCGATTTCGGTCACGTGGCCCTTGAAAGTCCGGTTGGGAATGGCGTCGATGGTGATATCGCCCGGCTGCCCCATCTTGATGTTCACGATGTCGGTCTCATCCACCTTCACCTCGGCGGTGATCAGCGACATGTCGGCGATGGTCATGATCAGGGTGCCGGTCTGGTTCTGGAGACCGGGCACCACCGATTCTCCGACGCGCACGGGGAGGTTGGTGACCATGCCATCCAGCGGGGCGAAGGAGCTGAACTTGTGAAGGACGTCGCTCACCATGGTCTGGCCGGCGCGCGCCTGCGCGATGCGCCTCTGCGAGGAGTTGAGCTGCGCCGACGTCTGCTCCCGCTGCGCGCGGGCCTGGGTGAGACGCGCCTCGGACTCCTTGACCGCCGCCTGCTGCGCCTGGTAGGTGAATTTCTTCAGCTCGAAATCCTGTTTGGCCAGGAGCTGTTCCTTGAACAACAGCTCGGCGCGGTCGAGATCGGACTTCATGCGCTCCAGATCGGCCTTGTCGTGGTCGATGGCGGCCTGCATGGTATTGAGGTTTTCATCGGCGGCCTTCAGGCCGGCCTCGGAGGCGGCGGAGTCGGCTTCGGCGGAGGCCACTGCGGCTTCCGACGACTTCAGGTTGGCCGCGGGCTGGGTGTCTTCGATCTTCGCCAGCAACTGGCCCTTGCGCACATGGTCGCCCTCCTTGACCAGGAGGTCCGTGATATCGCCTTGGGCGTTGGCTCCGATGTTGATGTAATTCTTGGGTTTGATCTCTCCGGAAGCGGTCACGACGCTGGCCAGGTCGGCGCGCACGACCTTGCCGGTCTGCACGGTGACCACGCCGCGCTTGCTGTAAACGGTGCTGGCGTACACCCCGATCACGGCTACCAGGAGGGCCGCTAAGGTTATGATAATCTTCCACTTAGTCTTCACGATGCAACTGTCCCCTTTTCCGTTTCACCTGTAATAGACGCCAATTGGCTGCCGGGAGTTCAGTGTTTATTTTACACCCTGGCATCCGTTGATGTGGGTATCCCTTTAGATGACGGTGGCGGGGGGCGGGAATTAGTGGGCCCGCTGCATCTCCCCCCGGGCTTAGATGCAGGGCATCGACGCCACTGGTAAGATGGCAAGTGGACGCCATATGACATTGCAGGAGCTGCGAACGACACGCCGCATGGAGATCCTTCAAGTAGCTGCCAAGCGCGGCGCGACTAACGTGCGGGTGTTCGGCTCCGTCGCTCGGGGCGAGAGCGACGAAAAAAGCGACGTCGATTTCCTCGTCGACTTGGAGCCGGGACGAACGCTCTTCGACCTCAGCGGATTGCTACTCGATTTGGAGAGAGTCCTCGAAGCACCCGTGGACGTCGTTACAGAACGAGGACTTCGTCCGCGCGTCCGCGCCCGCGTGCTCGCGGAAGCGGTCACGCTGTGAGGGACGATCGAGAGCGCCTCCTGGATATTTTGGAGGCGATTGAGCGGATTGAACGGCACACTGCCCAGGGACTTTCGGCATTCTCCGATGAACTGGTGCAAACCTGGGTCGTGCACCACCTCATGATTATCGGAGAGGCCTGTCGCGCGCTATCCGCATCCTTCAGGTCGACGCATCATTCGGAGGAGTGGGCCTTGGCTGCGGGACTTCGAAATGTGATTGTTCACGAGTATTTCGGCGTGGATATCGATGTCGTCTGGGGTGTAGTCGAGCGTGACCTTCCGAGCCTAAAGGGACGCATACAAGAGATCCTCGGGGAAGCCCAGGAAGAAACCCCTGGGGAAGCCCTTCCCTGACCGTTCCCCATGATTGCTGACGGAAGACACGGCAGCTTCCGGCGACTTCAGGTTGGCCGCGGGATGGGTGTCTTCGATCTTCGCCAGCAATTGCCCCTTGCGGACATTTGGTCGCCCTCCTTGACCAGGCGGTCCGTGATATCGCCTTGGGCGTTGGCTCCGAAGTTGACAGCCGTCGTAGTCGTAGATGTCGGCGCATATCGCGGTTGGAAAGATGATCAAGGCAGCTCGTAGATGCGAAGAATGCCGTTACTGCCTTCGGCGATATATCGCCCTGATGGTGAAATGACTGACGGCCCGAACTCCGTGCGTTTGTCCTCCGGCGGTCTCAGCCCCGTCTCCGTGACCTGCGTCACTGGCACCCACTCGGCGATCACTCTGTCCGTGCGGAAGTCCCATACGACCCGGTCGCGATAGGAGTGCATATCGAATTCCTGCGTGATACCAGGATAGTTTCGAATGTGTGTGAGGATAATGCGCGATGCACGGCTGCTCACCGATGCTGGGTCGCCGCCGCGAAATCCCTTGAACTCGGCGATCTTCTTGCCCGTGTCGATGTCCCAACACGTAGGGAAGGGCACTGCGCGACCGTAGGTTCCGAATCCGCAGACCGTTTTGCCGGCATCAGCGAAGCTAGGCTGGCCGAACGGTTGATCGTGCAACCATTCCTGAACTACTGCCTTGCTGGGGTAGCCGAAAATGGGGTAAATCGGTTTCGCCTGCCGGATGTCTTTCGAAACTGCAAATAGGTGCCGATCCGGGTCCACCGCCGCGAACCACCAGAGGGACGGCGCGCGCCACTCGTCGACAATACGTCCAGTTAGGTCAAAAATATAGAGGACTCTAGGCGCGCCCTCCGGCTCGGCCCGAAAAGGCCCCACTTGGCTCGCGTAGGCCACCCCCAGGTGTGTCTCAACGAAACCTAGGACCATACCGAGCCTGGCGTCCGGCTCGCCCTGCTTCCAAAGGGCTCCGCCTGGAATTGCGTACCACTTAGGTACCGGGTAGCTGTTTATGACAACCGTGCTGGAATCCGGCGCCCACAACAACCGGTACCGGGTGACCCACACATCGGGGTCGATTTGGACGTTTGGCTGCCCCCCGTCGATAGGAACGACCACAAGGTGACCTACGCCGGGTTTTTCCGGCTGAATCGGCCCCGGTTTGCGGTGAATGCCCACGCCGGCTGCAACCCACTTTTCATCCGGCGAGAACACCAATGCCTGCACCGAGTGTGTCGAGGGCAGCAACCCCTCGGACTCGTGGATAATCGTGTTCAGATTGATTTCCCGAAGGAGCTTTGGCTTCGGGGCCGCGGCATGGAGTCCGTAGGCCCCGATGAGCGCTGAGATGATTGTGAATGCGTTCATTGTCGTCGATCGGGCCAATTCGAATGGCCGCATCTAGTGGCTCCCGCCAGGCGTAAACGGCGCGTCCAGGCAGGGCTTGCGCCCAAAAGGCATGCGCGGGGGCAGAAAGTCGTGGCCTAGGTGGCTAAAGATTCCAGCGACGTCGGAATAGGGGTTCCCCAAGTCGATATGAAAATCAATGCCAGTCGACGTGCTTTGGCTGTGCAGCGACGTGCCGCCCGATAGATCGTGACGGGGTCCGTTTGCGAATAAGCCGAAGATCCCTGATGCCGATCCGTCTGTGCCACCGACGAACAAATTGAGGACCTGCGCTCCTATGTCGGAGTCCGGGGTGTTCAAGTTATTGATCTGGGCCGTCGTTAAGACAAGGTTGAAGTGGCCGCCGACGAAGCCCACGTCGCCCGAAGAGGTCTCGTTCGCCGTCAGGTCGGCTTCGATAACATTGACCGCGGACTGTGAGAACCCGGAACTCGAGAGCACTTGGCCCACGGCTCCAACGATGTTGTTAAGCGCCTGCCCCGCCAATGCTTGGTTTTGAGCGCACGGAGGCGCATTTGTTGGAATCGGTATCGAGGAGTTGCCTCCGCCAGGGGTTCCTGGGTCCGGCAGCGGACGATAGCCACCTCCGCCTGTCCCTCCGCCGGGCGGGTCGCCGCCGCCGTCACCGCCGCCGTCACCGCCGTCATCGCCACCGTCGTCGCCACACCCAAGGCACCTCCACGAACCGTGTGGGTCTCGAAAGTTAATGGGGTCACCGCCGACGTAAGCGTATCGATTCCAGCTTCCAGGATCCGCTGGACCGCCGCTCGCTCGATAGGGGTCCGGCGTCATGAACCTCCCCGTCCCCACCCCATAGTATCGTTGGTCCGCGTAGTCCACCGCGCCGGAATAGCCGTCCGCCCATCCGTTGATTCCGACGTCCCGGAAGTACGTCCCGAACTTCTCCCGCCCGTCCGCCGTCGACGTCCGCTCTTCCCCGTACGGGTAGTACGAGAAGCGTTCCCCGCCAGTCACCGTCGGATTCGAATTCGCCCGCACCGACCCAAGCCGGTCCGTCACCACCGCGACGTCCGCCGACCGGATCAGCTTCCCTCCGAAATAGAGGTTCCGGCTCTTGGTGTAGTAGTACAGCGTGTTGTCGCCGCCGCTCCCGTCGTTGTACGAGCAACTGTAGGTCACCAACCTCTGCCCCGTGATCCCGTAAAAGTAGATCTCGCACGCCGTGGCTGCGTTGTAGGGCGGCGTGTTTAAGTTCGGCGTCTCCATGTACACGCGCTTGCCCCGCGGATCGTACGTAAACCATGGCGCCCCCGAGGTCTGCGGATGGATCAGCCGGTTCTCCACATCGTACGTCGGCCCCACCGTGTTCCCGTTCGCGTCATACTGCCCGCCTGTTACCTGGTTCTGCACATTGAACATGATCGGCCCCATCGATGGCGCCCCGCCGGTGGATGCCTTCTGCGTGAGGTTCCCGAATCCATCGTAGCTGTAGGTGGTGCTCCAGCCCGCGCCTGTCGCGCTTGCCAGCCTGTTCAGCACATCGTAGGCATACTGCACCGTCTCTCCGCTCACCGCGTCGGTCGATTGCTTGATTCTCCCATTGTTCGCTCCCGCCGTGAACGTGTACTGCATGTCCATCACGGTGCCGGTCCCCGTCGCCGTTGGCCCCGTGGTCGCGATCTCCGTCAATTGCAGCAGGCTG
>OMOG01000019.1:10076-12352 GCA_900290305.1 Candidatus Sulfopaludibacter sp. SbA4 | reverse complement strand
GAGGGGGAAACCGGCGCCATCTACGTCCTGACCGTGACCAACGTCGGCAACGTCACCACCAACCCCACCGTCACTGTCACCGAAACGGTACCCGCTGGATTGACCGCAACCTCCATCTCCGGCGCGGGCTGGACCTGCACGCAGCCCGCCGGTCCCTGCACACGGTCCGACGCGCTGGCCATCACCGCCGCCTACCCCGCCATCACCCTCACCGTGAACGTGGCCGCCAATGCCGCCGCCAGCGTGACCAATTCCGCCACAGTATCCGGCGGAGGCGCGCCCAACTTCACGGCGACCGACCAGACCGTCGTCACCGTGGTGCAAACCCCCGACCTGACCATCACCAAGACCCACGTCGGCAACTTCAAGCCCGGAGACACGGGAAACCAGAACGACGCGTACACCATCGTCGTCAGCAACGTGGGCACCGGCGCGACCAGCGGCACCGTGACGGTCGCCGAGCAGTTGCCCGCGGGACTGACCGCAACCTCCATCGGTGGCAACGCGTGGACCTGCACCCAGCCCTTCGGACCCTGCACGCGCTCCGACTCGCTGCTCGCCGGCGGCAGCTACGATCCCATTACCCTGTACGTCAACGTCTCATCCTCTATCGCGGCCAGCGTCACCAACGTGGTCACCGTGTCCGGTGGCGGCGAAGTCTTCACCGGCAACGACACCGCCAGCGACGTCACCGCGACCCCCGACCCGCCAACCATTGGCACGATCACCTTGACGCCCAGCGGGAGCGCAACTCAAACCCTTACCGCCACGTTCAACGACAACCTCGGCGGCGGCGACATTCTCGACGCGCAAGTCGTCATAGCGGCCGACTCCGGTCCCGGCGGCGGGCCCGCGGATCCCGTTTGCAACATCGGCTACTCCAACGGCAACCTGTATCTGGTCGACAAAGATCAATACGGTAACAACGTGCTCTCACCCGCCATGTCGCCCGGCGGGTCCCAAGGCAACAGCCAGTGCACCGTCACGTTTAACTATGCCACCCCGTCCGCGAGCTCCCTCACCGTAAACGGCACCATCGCCTTCCGCGCGGCATTCGAGGGCAACAAGCGCTTCTGGGCGTTTGCGGAAGACTCCCAGCAGGTTTCCGGGAACCCGGGTTGGACCACCAGCCCGGCCAGCTCGGAAAACCCCTGGACCACTTGGGTACCTACGGCGCCGGAATTGAGCGTTACCTCCACCCACAACCCCGGCAACTTTACCCTGGGACAATCCGGGACCTACACCCTCACGGTCACCAACACTGGGACGGCCACCACCAGTGGCCTCGCGACCGTCGCCGACACGCTGCCCGCAAGCCTCACCGCAACGGCCATGAACGGGCCCGGCTGGTCCTGCCCTACGTCGTTCCCGACGACGGCCTTGACCTGCACGCGTAGCAGTACCCTCACTCCGCTAAGCAGCTACGACCCCATCGCTCTCACCGTGACCGTGTCGAACAACGCTCCTGGCTCCGTCACTAACCAAGCCAACGTATCTGGCGGCGGAGCCGCCCCCGCCATCACGACACCCACCGCGAACGACCAAACCGCCATCTCCGGTACGTCTTCCTGCTCCTCCGGATGGGTACTCTACACCTCGTCCGCCACCTGGACGGTTCCTCCCAACTGCACGCAGGCGACCATGGAGGCATGGGGCTCCGGAGGAGGGGGGCAGGGTGGCTTTTCGAATCCCGGTGGCAGCGGCGGTGGGGGTGGTTACTCTACCGTTAGTATAGGAGTGACGCCTGGCGATACCCACTCTATAGTTGTGGCCGCGGGTGGGAGTCCGGCCACTGACGGCGGTGACAGCTATGTGCAGGTAAGAGGCGCAGATGAAGTGAGAGGCCACCGTGGGCACAGCGGAGTGTTGTGGGCCGGAGGGGCAGGATCGACCGGCGATACCATCAATGGAACGGCTGGCTCGCTTTCCAACGGCGGAACCGGGGGCAACGGAGGACCTGGGGGGGCCGAGGGCTATCCTCCCACGAATGGCACGGCTCCCGGCGGCGGTGGCGGCGGGGTACCAAATGGATACTATACACCCGGCAGCGGCGGCAAAGGCCAAGTCAAGATCACTTGGTCCGGATCCGTCGCTCCCGTCTGGAACATCCTCGTGACCGACAGCGGCAACTTCGCCCAGGGTTTGAACGGGGCCATCTACACGGTTCAGGCCAGCAACTACGGCGGGGTCGCCAGCACCAGCGGCACATTGGTGACTGTGGCCGTCGGCATACCAGGGGTCCTGACCGCCACGGCAATCTCCGGCAACGGCTGGAC
>OMOG01000019.1:9818-10066 GCA_900290305.1 Candidatus Sulfopaludibacter sp. SbA4 | reverse complement strand
GACTGTGGCCGTCGGCATACCAGGGGTCCTGACCGCCACGGCAATCTCCGGCAACGGCTGGACCTGCACCAGCCCGAGCAACAACATGAGCTGTTCGCGCAGTGACGCCCTGGTGGCGGGTGGCACCTACCCGCCCATCACGGTCACCGTGAACGTGCCGCCTACCGCTCCCACGCTTGCGGCTACCACGGCCATCATGACATACGGCAACGCCAACCCGGTCACGTTCACCGACGAGACCTCGATTC
>OMOG01000019.1:0-9808 GCA_900290305.1 Candidatus Sulfopaludibacter sp. SbA4 | reverse complement strand
ACCTATTACACCCCTCAGAACGTGACGCTGCGAGCCGCCTCCGGGGCATCCATCTCGTACAATATCAGTCTGGACGGCGGCAACACCTGGGGCCCGTCGCTGAACTACACCATTACAACCCCACCTGCCCCGCCTACGAATATCCCCGTAACGGTCACCACAACCATCCGCGCCTACGCCTCCGAAACGGGCTTCGCCACCAGCGACCCAGGAGTCGCAACCTACACCATCATGCCACCGGCCGCCCCGACATACAGCCTTACCAGTGGAACTTACCTAGGCACCCAAAGCGTCACGCTTTCCACGGCCACGCCCGGAGCCTCGATTCGGTACACCACCGATGGCACCACACCTACGCAGACCAATGGAGTATCCTATACTCCGGGCTCGCCGATTCTGGTCCGCGCCCCCGTATTGGGTGGCAACGTCGTCATCCAGGCCATTGCCTACCAGCCGGGTGGGACGAACAGCCCCGTGAGCCCTGCGACATATACGATCATGGACTTTCTGCTCGGGGTTTCCTGTTCGCCGTGCTCGGTTGCGCCGGGTGTTACAGCCTACTACACGATCACTGCCACACCCCAAAATGGTTTCAACGNNGCCGCGAACACCAATTCCACCACTGCCCAAAACGGGTACACCCTGCACTTCTCGGGAACGAGCACTCCAATCACGCACAGTGCAGACGCCCAGCTCAGCGTTTCCACCACCACGCAGTACTACCTCACAACGCTGGTGGCGCCACAGGGGTCGGGAACCATCTCGCCGGCCAGCGGCTGGTACAATCCGGGTGCCCCGGTGACGTTCACCGCGAGCCCACTGGCAGGCAACACCTTCACCGGGTTCACCAATAACGGGATCCACGGGATCCCGAGCCAGACCAATCCGATGACCCTGGTGATGACCGGCACGATGACCGTGGTCGCGAATTTCTCCACGAGTTCGAGCACCTACACGATCAGCGGGCGAGTAGTGCAGTCGGACGGCTCCGCGCTGAATGGGTCAACGGTCGTGCTCAGCGGCGCCCAATCGGCCACGACCACGGCCGACACCAATGGCAACTACTGGTTCACCGTTCCAAGCGGGAACTATACCGCCACCGCCTCATCGCCTTATGGCGCGGTCACTCCAAGCGTGAGAACATACGTCATCAATGCGAACGTCACGGGCCAGGACTACTACATCGTCCCGTTCAGCCTCAGCGCCAACCCGATCGCGGGTCGGGACTGCACTCCGCCAACTTTAGATTGCGAAGCGCCGCCAGACCAATACCCCCCGACGCCCATTCCCGCCGACGGCCAGCCCCACATGATCGACTACTGGTTCTACGATCCGAGCGCCAATTCCCGAGACATCCAGTCCCCTGGGTGCTGGACCAACCCCAAGGACTCGATCACCACCACCTACCTCGCGGACTCGTCGGGACCGCACTTCACGATCACATTCACGGTGGATCCCGCAGCCGCCCGCACTTATCGGGATGTCATATGCCGATATGGGGGGCAGAATCTCGCCAGTATAACGGGTATTGTGGTCATTGACGTTCCCACCCCCGTCATCACAAGCGTTCAGCCTTGTACCACGGCGCAGTGCTCCGTTCCGCCAGCAAGCATCACGCCGGGAGACGAGATCACGATTACAGGGTATAATTTTGGACAGGGCGGTACGCTGAAACTTTGCGCCCTCGATGGAACCGGGTGCATCGCGGGGTCCTACGACACGTGGAGTTCGGACGGCACTCAAGTGACTGCAAGCATTAGCCAGCCCCCGGGAACGTACGCTGTGCAGATCGAATACAATGCCCCTGCGGGCTACTTCGGTTTCCTGTCCTCTAGCAGCTCTGCCGAGATCGACAGCAACCTTTGGGAAGTGGACGTGCAGGCCGCAACGTGTGCCGTACCGGTCAACATCCAGCAACTTGGCCAGGGGAGCGATACAGGAAACGGCACACTACATTTCGACTACTCGTACGTTTCATCAACAGGTAACCCAAATGACCTGGCAGGCTGCACGGTAGGGGAGAGAGTCGTCTACCTGGACGCGAACAACCAGCCCAGTACACTAAGCCCCTTCAAGTACCCCTTGCCGTTCTCCGATCTGCTACGAAACACCGGGGCTAGCAATCCGACCGTACGAAATTTCGACCCTGGCGCGGGAATTACGGACGACCAGGAGACCCCGGGCCCCTTTGTGAAACCCTACGTGCAAACTATCGTCAAGGCCATGCAGTATTACCGATACTACTGCACCTGCAAAAACAACGGCGCCTGGCAAAGCCTTGCCGGCCCGATCTGGATCAATCGCTCAGTCGACCCGAATAGCGGCGGCACATGGCGATTCACCGTCTGCAAGACCAACATTGTTGGCGCCACGGCGCCATATTCATGTGCAACCATTAATCCCCTGCCTTAGTGAAAGGAGCCGTATGTTTAGCATAATCAGAGATCTCCACCCCCCGCTGGCTCTCCTAATCTCGATGCCCTTTCTGGCGATGAGCGCCCAAGCCCAAACAGGCACAGCAGTAAGGGTGTCCTATGAGTTCATCGCAACTGATGCAACGGTGAATGCGCCCGTATTCGTCAGGGTCGTAGTCGAGAACGGCCTCCCTGACGAATTAACCTTCCGATTCTTGTCGAATCCGCTCGATTATGGTGGCTTTCGAGGCAGCATTCTGCGGCCGGATGGGGAGACTCGAAGTGCGCCAAGGGAGCATCCGGAGTCCCTTGGCGGGAGCAGTTCCGTCAATTATGAGTCGATCCAGCCGTTTTCGAAATTCACCAAGGTGCTATTGGCTAACAAGTGGTTCGACTTCGACATTCCCGGACGCTACTTCGTCGAATTGGAAACCACGAATATACTTGCTAAGGACCGTGCCAAGCTCTTGTACCCAACTAGGGGGGAGACCATTGTCGACGTCGCCCCGCGCGACCCAACGGCCCTAGAGCGGATCTGCGCCGACCTGGAGCAGCGCGTAATGAACGCCCCTAACACCTTGGCGGAAACGGAGCCCGCGGAGGCTTTGGCCTACGTGACCGATCCGGTCGCCGTGCCCCACCTGGCTCGCCTGCTACGCGCGAAAGAGCGGCACCTGGCGCCGATGCTGACGGAAGCCCTGGGGCGCATCGCAGATCTCACCGCAGTGGACGCCTTGATCTCGGTTCGCGATGGCCCAGCAATTGATGAAGACACACCAGCGATGGCACGCGGAGCGCTCAACCGAATCGAGATGACCACCAACGACATAGGCATCAAGTTAAAGATCCAGAACTCCCGACATTAGACGTCAACCCGGACGACGGGGAAGGGGAGATCCTATGGGTGGAGACCTATGCGCTCGATACACCACGCTACTTATATTGAACCTTGCGCTTCTGGCCATCAGCGCCCCGGCCCAAATGGGTCCCGGCGTGTATCGATCGTACACCCTCGTCAAGGTCGACCCGACCGTGAATGAGCCGGTGGTTATAAAATTCTCGATCGAGAACAGACGGCCTGACGCCCTCAAGGTGCCCACCGGGTCAGACTACCAAGGTTGCTGCGGCTTCCGGGCCAGAATCACACGGCCAGACGGTCGAACGGAAGAAGCAGCGCCAAGGGCCCCGATCGACGGGGGAGCCGTCGCTTTTGCCAGCCGGGAGATCGAACCATTCGGGACATACAGCACCACCCTGTTAGCGAACAAGTGGTTCGGCTTCGATACTCCAGGCCGCTATCTCCTCTACGTCGACAACACAAGTCTACTCGTTGATACCACCGCACCAAAGTCGCCGTATCCCACGGACGGGCAGATCGTAATCGATGTCGGCCCCCGCGACACCGGGCGCTTGGAGCAGATCTGTGCTGATCTTGAAAATAGGATGATGAACACCACATCTGCCGCCGACGCCCTGGAAGCCGAAGACGTCCTCACCCACATCACCGACCCGGTCGCGGTCCCCCACATCGCCCGAGTCCTCGAGACCAAGGAGACGATGACGCCGTTCCTGGTCGACGCCCTGGCTCACATCGGCGACAACGCGGCAGTGGACGCGTTGATCTTACGTCTCAACAGCCCCTGGAAAGATCAAGATACGCCGCGGTCGGTGCGGGGCGCGCTTGATGAGATTGAGAAGAAAACCAAGGATGTAACAATCAAGTTGAAGATCCAGGCCTCGCGACGCTAGGCGCCATTTGTACACCAACGCAATTACCAGCTCGGTGGGCAAGCCGGAAGCACGGCACCTGCGGTCGCGAGCACCGACGCTACTCGCAGGTACGGTTCGTACACGCTCCTGGATCCCTATCGTGGCTTCGCGGATCGCGCACCGCGCCCAAAATCCCGACGGTGAACCCGCCCAAGTGCGCCACGTCCCTCCATGTCGCATAGCTCCAGTCGTTCCGGCGGGCGCCTCACCGTGTCCGCGCTCCCGGAAAGGACGCCCAGCGCACTAGGCGAAGCCACAGTACTATCTCACGTCCGCAAATCCCGGTCACCGCACTTCCCGACTTATTCTCAACCACCCTTTCACTCATTCCAAAACCACTTACCTACACCCAACCGCCCCTCAGACCTCAGTCCCGGAACATCCGCCTGCTACCTTGAAATCGAGGTAGGGAATTGCGCGCGGCCGGCACTCCCTTCCGAAGCGACAATTCGCCGACCGGCCCGGCCCCGCTGAAATATAGTACTATTTCGGCTCCCCGCAAAATCGCAGTCACAACCGAAACCATTAAAATTCTTAATCATTTTCCATTGATTCTAAAGACCCACCACCTCTCAAAACCCCCACATTGCACCCCTCACCTATTGACACGGTCTGTCAGTATTAAATTAGGAAGAGAGTTACGCCACTCCGTCCTCTTCTAACGGTATTTTTCCTGGCCAGGAAACGTTGCAGCTCGCCCTTGGCGAGCATCAGGGTGGTACTGGACTCCTCGTAGGGTCTTAAGAAAGCCCGCACGGCCGAAATGCCGGCGGGGAGACAGTGGGATCGCGGTCCCCCAATGCCCGGTGGGAAACACCGGGTCTTCAGGAGCAGTCGTCTACTCGGGGTGTAACGCGCCATCCAGCGGTGTAATGGCTCCGATAGATGCTGCTCAAAACCATTGGCGGCCGCCCGAAAGGGTAGGGGAATAGCAACCCCGAGGAAAACGCCCGGCGGGGTACCCTCTGGGTCCGTCCGATGAGCCCCCGGCCGCCGCAACGAAATCTTTCACTCGCAACCCTAAGGAGTAGTGTCTCTCATGAAACCACGCCGCCATTCTCCGCCGGATCGCCTCCGCGCCCGGCCCACTCAACCTCGGGTGACAGGTGGGCCGAAAAAAAGCCTCTCCACCTGTCACCCAAATTCGAGCCATCCCCGCAACCCCAACAAACACAATGCCTTACCACGGTGCAGAATAATGCGCGCGCAAACGCCCCAAAAACCGTCACCACCGTCACCCGCCCCCACCCCACTGAAAACACGGCGCATTTAGTTCTTGACAGCCATCACAAATTGCAATATAGTGATTGCAGATTGCAATATGAAGCTAGGTGAAAAAATTCGATACCTGCGGGAGGTCGAAGGCACCCTGCGCGGTCTGGACCGCGAAATTTCACAGCAGGAAATGGCCCGCCTCATCCAGAAGGAGCTCGGCAAATCCATCAGCCAGAGCTACCTCTCGCAAATCGAAAGCGGCGCGCGCCCGCACCTCACCAACTCCAGCCGCATGCTGCTGGCGCATTTTTTCAAGGTGCATCCCGGCTACCTGGTGGACGATCCCGAAGGCTACCAGAACGAGCTCATGTCCGACATCGGAGCGCTCGAAGACAAGCTGGACCTCTGGCTCATCAGCGGCGCCGAGCGTTTCTGCCGCGACGCCGAATTGCACCACGCGCTGCTGACCGTGGCGCGCCATGCCGATTCGCGCATGTGCCTCGCGCTGCTGGGCACCATTCTCGAAAATCCCGGGCTTGCCGAGCGCCTGATCGAGGTGCTCAAAGCCCCGACCAAAACCAACAACCATAAACCGAAGAGGCGGTCATGAACTGGTCCGACTTTTACTTGATTTGTTTCCTCGTCGGCTTCGGCCTCAGCGTCGTCGCGCTGCTGGCCGGCAGCGTGCACGTGCATCTGCCCCACCTGCACGTGCATCAGGGGATCCACTTGGGGCGCGGGGGCCTGGGTGGCCGCGGGGCCGATCTGTCCTGGTTCAATTTCGGCACCATCGCCGCGTTCCTTGCCTGGTTCGGCGGCACCGGCTACCTTCTGGAGCATTACTACGGAGTGTGGTTCCTCCTGGCCCTGGGAGTCGCGACGCTCAGCGGCATTGGCGCGGCGTCCATCGTGTTTCTGTTTCTCGCCAAGGTCCTGATGTCGCGCGAGGCGGCGCTCGATCCCATCGATTACGACATGACCGGGGTTCTCGGCCGTCTCAGTATTCCCATCCGCTCCGGTGGCACCGGCGAGCTGATTTACTCGCAGGAAGGAACGCGCCGCGTCACCGGCGCGCGCAGCCACGATGGCGCTCCCATAGCGAAAGGCGCCGAAGTCATGGTGACGCGCTACGAGAAAGGAATCGCGTACGTCCGCCCCTGGGAAGATGCCCTGGGCGATACAGAGCCGCGCGCGTAGCGTTCAGAGCCGCGCGCGTAAGCAAGCGGTTTGATTAAGGAGAGATCCAATTTATGCAAGGCAACCCGACGTTTGTGATCGCCGGCCTCATGGTCCTGGCGGTCCTGTTCCTGATGGCCATGTTCGCCAAGCTGTTCCGCAAGGCGGGACCGAACGAGGCCATTATCGTATATGGATTCCGCGGCACCCGCGTCGTGAAAGGCCGGGGCACCGTCATCTTTCCCATGGTGGAAAGCGCCAAGGGGCTGTCGCTCGAGCTGATGTCGTTTGACGTCGCACCGAAGCAGGACCTCTACACCCGCCAGGGTGTCGCGGTCACGGTGGAAGCCGTCGCGCAGATCAAGGTGAAGTCCGACCCCGAGTCGATCCTCACGGCTGCGGAGCAATTCCTGACGAAGCCCCGCGAGGATCGCGAAGGCTTGATCCGGTTGGTGATGGAAGGCCACCTGCGCGGCATCATCGGCCAGCTCACCGTCGAAGAGATCGTCAAGCAGCCGGAGATGGTGGGCGGACGCATGCGCGACACCTGCGCCGAAGACATGAACAAGATGGGGCTCGAAGTGATTTCGTTCACCATCAAGGACGTCCGCGACAAGAACGAGTACATCACCAACATGGGCCAGCCGGACGTGGCCCGCATCAAGCGCGACGCCGACGTAGCCACCGCCGAAGCCGAGCGCGACACCGCCATCCGGCGCGCCGTGGCATCGCGCGAATCCTCCGTGGCCAAGGCGCAGGCCGACCAGGAGCGCGTGCTTGCCGAGACGCTCTCGCAGGCCAAACAGGCCGAAGCGACGCGCGACCTCGAAGTCAAGAAGGCCGAGTACCTGGAAATGGTCAAGAAGCGGCAGGCCACGGCCGACAAGGCTTACGAGATTCAGGGCAACATCATGCAGCAGCAGGTGCGCGCCGAGGAAGTCACCATCCACCAGGTGGAGAAGGAACACGAAGTCAAAGTACAGGATGCGGAAATCCTGCGCCGCGATCGCGAGCTCACCGCCACCGTCATGAAGCAGGCCGAGTTCGAGCGCAAACGCATCGAGACCCTGGCGGAAGCCGAAAAGTCCCGCTTGATCATGGAAGCGGAAGGACACGCCTCGGCGATCCGCACGCAGGGTGAAGCCGAAGCCGAAATCATCTTCAAGAAGGGCGATGCCGAAGCCCGCGCCATGAACGTGAAGGCCGAGGCCTACCAGCAATTCAACCAGGCGGCCATCGTGGACAAACTGATTACCAACATGCCCGAGATAGTCAGGGCCCTGGCCTCGCCGCTCGCCAACGTGGACAAGATCACCATCGTCTCCACCGGCAACGGCGCTTCCGCCGGGATGCACAAGATTACGGGCGACATTACCGAAATGGCGGCGCAGATCCCCGCGCTCTTCGAGACGCTCTCGGGCATGCCCTTCAGCGAGCTGTTCGCCAAGGTGCGGATGATCGGCGACAAGTCCAATAACAAGCCGGATGACAAGACTAAAGGCGCACAATAAGCGCTACAGGGAGAATTCAAATGGCACTATTAGAGAGAGTCTCAACGCTGGTCCGGGCAAACATCAACGACCTTGTCGACAAGGCCGAAGACCCGGAAAAAATGATCAAACAAGTCATCCTGGACATGCAGAACCAACTGCTCCAGGTGAAGACCCAGGTCGCGATCTCCATCGCCGACCAGCACGTGCTGGAGCGCAAATGGAAGGAGAACGAAGAGAACGAACAGCAGTGGCTGCGCCGCGCCGAGCTGGCCGTAGATAAGAAGGACGATGCCCTGGCCCGCGCCGCCGTGGAGCGTGCCATGAGCTACAAATCCATGACCGAAAGCTTCCACCAGCAGGTGGAAGACCAGAAGGCGCAGGTGGAAAACCTCAAGACGGCGTTGCTGAAGCTGCAGCAGAAGCTGGCCGAAGCGCAGTCCAAGAGCGACATGCTGATCGCGCAGCACCGCCGCTCGCGCGCGCTCGGTAAAGCCACCGACGCCGGCCGGGCCATCGGCGACAACTCCAACGCGGCCGCTTTCGACCGCATGAAGAACAAGGTGCAGCACACCGAATCCGCCGCCCAGGCCAAGTCCGAGCTGTTGGCGGACAACGTGGACGACCGCTTCGCGGCCATGGAGAAGGAGGGCGAGGTCGATCGCCTCCTGGCCGAAATCAAGTCGAAGCGCCGGTAGTAGGACAGGCCTCCTGGCCTGTCCAGGGGGCCTTCTCACCTCGGAGCAACCCATGACTCACAAATCCAAGGTCGACGTGTATATACTCGCGGCGATCACGCTGGCGGTCTTCGTTTTTCTGTTGGGAGACTACTGGATCGCCGGCCCCATCCTGCTGGTACTGGCGCTGTGCGCATACCCGCAGTCGTACGAGACGACCGCCAAAGGGCTGGTCGTTCGCAACGCCCTGACCAAGGTGCTGATCCCCTACGAGATCATCAGCTACGTGGGCCCCGCCTCGGAGGAGCGCAGCATCTTCTCTCTGACGCCCGAAGGCGTCCGCATCCGGTATGGCCTGGCTTCCGAGATCCTGATCTCGCCGGCCAACCCGCGCGCGTTCTTCGCAGATATGGCGAAACGCACGCCGCACCTGATCAAGCGGGGCCAACGCCTCGTGGCGGCCTTTGCATAAGCGCCGCGGCCTGAACCCGATGGACAAGCTCTTCCATTTCGATTCGCCCCAGGAGGTCTACACGGCCGATGCGTGTGTGATCTCCTGCTTCGACGCCCGCTTCGACGTGGCGGTTCGCAAGTTTCTCAAGCGGCGCGGCATCGTCATTTTCGACCATGTAAAGATCCCCGGATCGGCGAAATCCCTGGCCGCGCCCGAATGCGAAGGCGATCGCGACTTCGTGCTGCGGATGGTCCGTACCTCCATGCGTCTGCACCATCCCGCCCGCGTCGTGATCCTGGCCCACAACGATTGCGGCGCCTACCCCGGCATCCCCGTCGATGTCGTCAGCGCCGACCTGGTGCGTGCCGCGCAAGTGCTCCTGGCCGCCGAGCCGTCGCTATCGGTGGAGTGCTACTTCGCCGATTTCGACGGCGTCTACTCTGTGGGGTAGGCCATCGTTTTTGGTGGCCTGCCTCCCGGCCCCTAACCCGCATTTCTCACACTCCGCCGACCGATGTGGCGCAGGCACTCGTGCCTGCCGTGTCGAGACTCTGACCTCCTGAGGTCCACCCCCGCGTCGCGGGCTATCAGAGGAACAGGCTTGAGCCACTT
>OMOG01000228.1 GCA_900290305.1 Candidatus Sulfopaludibacter sp. SbA4 | reverse complement strand
TGGCGGGAAGCTCGCCCGCCGCCATTTCCATGGGCACTTCGATGTGACTGACTCGCGGACGGTTCAGCAGCGCGCTGATATCGATTTCCTTGGTGGTGCGCTCCTGCTCGTAGCGGAGGAGCTGCGTCTGGAAGATCGAGAACTGGGTTTGCGCCTTGAAGATGTCCTGCTGTGCGGCGCGGCCCACGGAGTAGCGAGCTTCGGAGATGCGCAGGATGTTTTGCAGCAGGTCCTGGTAGCGGTGGACGAAGACGATGCTCACGTTGGCGTGGTGCAACTCGTGGTAGGCCTGCTTGAGGCGCGAGACGACCGCGAGGCGCACGGCGCGATACTGTTCGAATTCCGCGTCAGCCTCTTTGCCGGCGATCTCGCCGCGCAGCTTGAGCTTGCCGGGGAAGGGTATTTCCTGCGAGACGGCGATGCCGGCGTTGCTGGTGGCGGCGGTTCCGATGCCGGCGACCGGCCACGGACCGCCGTTGGAGGTGTAGCCCAGTGAGACCGTGGGGTCGGGGAGGCTCGCGGCCGCGGTGGGGCGCTGGCGCGCGGCTTCGTATTTCTTCTGCGCGGCCAGGATTTCGCGGTTGTTGCCCAGGGCTTCGTCGACGAGCTGGGACAGCGGCTGCGCGCCGGCGAGCGCGGGCAGGAGGGCAACAAAAATGGATCGAACGTTCATTTCCTTCACCTGGGGACACGGCTGACACTTCAGAATGTGAGAGGAAATTGGCTAGACGCGGAGTGAGAAGAGGTCGCCGGGTGGGGCGTGTTCGACCAGGCTCGGGAACTGATCGGCGAGCACGGCGATAAACGCGGCTGGTTCAGTGACTAATGCTACAACCGGTAGGGCGGGAGCCGGCGTGACGGGATCGGTCTTTACGAAGTGTCGGAACACCTGAGTGCGGCACTCTTGCGGAACTTGTTTCGTGCGGTGACAGCAACCATGTGCGGGTTGATTAGACCTCAACGCAAGCAGGAGTTGCGGACAGGAGAAGCAGTTTCCCCAGAACAGCGCGGCAACCACGAGCGCCGCCATGATCGAGTTGGAGATTGTCCGCGTCAAATTGTATTTTAGGACAGATTCACCTGTTTTTCAACTCCCGAATCGGGAATCGGGAATACCGCCTGCGATTCAGACAGTGGGGAGGCCTTGCAGGGCAGGAGGCGGTAACAACGCAGGGGCCGGCCCGGAAAAACAAGTGGCCGATCACAAGCGGTTCCACGTCTGGCAGAGTTGCGTCCTCGGAATCCGCTCGCCGGCTGGTGCATGAAATTCTAGGCACCGTTGGCCCTGCTGCATCAGGTTCCTAGCGGCGTGGGAATCACGGGCGCGAATGCAGGAAAACACCAGTCGGTGAACTGGCAGGCGGTTCTTATACTCTTCGAGGAGCGCTCAGGTGTCTTGTTAGATCGATAGGTATATGTTCAAAACCAAGGAATACGGCGAATACAAGGTAAGAGGAGACTTCGCGGATTATCGTCAGCCAGCGATCTTGCCCGAGCGGATCAGGCGGGACTTGATCGCGCCGGGCGTGCGGCCGTGAGCGCGCGCGATCGCGGCCATGGTCTCTCCGTTTTCGAACTCGCGCACCAGAGTATCCTCTTCGGCAGTATCCCATGCCTTGCCTGCCTGAGCCGGCAGTGCATGGGGCTTTTTCCGCGGCGGGCCGCTCTGCAAGGCCGCCGCCGCTGCTCGGAGCGCCCTTACTGTGTCCGGATTGGATAGAGGACTATCGCCCGGTAAAGGCTCACAGGTGTACGGATCGGTTCCGCCGGCCAGGGCTTGAATGATCCGGGCGGCCTCGCGGGGATCCATCGGCTGGTCGATCGGTTCGACCCTTTCCGGTAGCTTGGGTAGTGCCGGCGTCATGGCTATAGGATCGAGTTCGAGCGGCAGGATGCCGGCGACCAGCTTGTAGCAATAGCCGTCTTCCCAAGGATCGCCCAAGCTAACGGTCAAAAGAACCTCGAGCCCCGCTGCGATGCCGCACGCCGTGACAGGATATTCGCCCGGGGACAGCGCGCGGAAGGCGTCGAGCCAGGCTGGATCGGTGACAGAGAGGCGATAAGATGTACCGGCGAGTTGGAACTGAGCGCTTGCCTTGTGAGCATTGTAAGGAAGATGCTCGATTCTCCAACGCAGGTTGCGGGGCCCGATTAAACACAGAGATGACAGGGCTGGTTCCGTCTCGAACCGGCTGGAGGAGATCTTGTGTGAGAAGTCCCCAAACAGAGCAGGACGATTGATGAGATGTGATTGGAGCAGAGGAGCGTATTCCGCGGATAGACCTCGGGAGACCAGTTGCCAAGGCTGATCCGCGATCAGCCAGTTCTCCGGCTGGTGGGCAACCGCCCTCCGCTCAATGAACGAAATCCGGATCCGATCGAAGAGTTGCGGGCAACTGCCGTCCTGCAGAATGTAGTGAGCCGGATAGAGCTCACCGTGCGGTGTCCGCGCGACCGGGCGGATCCATCCTCCGCCGTCCAGCCGCAATCCGGCGATACAGGAACCGCGCATCTTGTTGGAATTTGCCAGACAGAGAATATCGAAGACCGGCATCGTGAACCTACAGATGGTAGTGCGCTATTTGTGCGTTGAATCTCAAAAATAACGCCGGCGGAGCGGCAGATCGAGGGCAACCTGGACCGCGCCCCCTTCGAACGGCCGACCGTGCTCTTGTGCAGCGAACGACTCCCCGACCGATGCCACACCCAAATTTAATTTTAGGACAGATCTAACTGTTTTGCCACCACGCGAGCACTCGCAACGCTCTCAGTGTGTTCCAGCGGCTGGGGTCGCCGACCTGTTCCATATCGAAAAACACTTTGCCGGGATAGCGGTTTTGGAGCGGCCATCGGCCATCGGGACCGCGGCGCTGTTCGAGGAGCGCGATGGCGTCCGAGAGCCGATCATCGTGCGGGGCATTGCAGTCCTGGAAGTAATCGAGGCCGCGGAGGATGTCGTAGTGCCACCGCGCGGGAAACCAAAAGCGCGTCATGGCGGACTTCACCACTGCGCCGGTGCGGTGCGAGCGGAACATCCGGTGAACCAGCAGGAACTCGCGGCCGCGGGACTGTGCCGCGCGCGCGGGCGCCGCGAGTTGCGGACGGAAGCGCTCGTACTCCAGCAGCGCTTCGAGCGCCGAGATGGTGGTGTGGAAGGATCCGTGCGTCGCGCCGCCATATCCGGGCAAGGCGCGGCAGTTCCAGCCTCCGTCGGGCATCTGCTGCTCGATGACGTGCCGCGCCAACTGATCCACACGCGGATCGTCGAGGGCGAACCAGGAGAGCACGGCCAGCACCATGCTGGAGATGCAGGTCTCGCTACGCTTCTGCCAGCGGGGATAGTAGTTGATGCCGCGGTCGCTCCAGAAGCCGGTATCGAGGAGGATCCGGCAGGCGCGGATGGCTTGCGGGTTGCAAGGCTCGAGGCCCAGGCTGCGCAGAAGGAGCAGGGTGTAAGTGGTGGAGGTCCACTTGGGGGTGTAGATGCCGTGGGCCCAGCGGCCGTCGGGATCTTGGAGTTGGAGGAGTTGCGCGCCCCATCCTTCCTTGGCGATGCGCCGCTGTTCGCGGGGGGTGCGGAGGACTTCCCAGCGGATGGCGGGGTCGCCGGCGAGGAGCCACTTGCGGATGGGATCGGGCATACACGAAAAGGGGACGGGGCGATATAGGCGGCACTCGCTAAGTACTCGATCGATCGCCCAAGAAAGCGTAGGTTAGAACGTTGCCTCCCTGGCCATAATAATCGATCAGGCGCAGGTAGACATCTCTGCAAGTTGCCGCGCCGTTTGACGCTCCATGGACAGCCGGCTCCGGCGGTATCCCCAAGAACCGGCATATTTCACCAAGGGAAAGCTTCGGAATTGCGCCGGCCCGATAAAGGGGCCATGCGAGGGACTCCGTCCCGATCCAATGGTAGTCCAGTTCGAGATCAAGCACTCCCTGTGTTGCGGCTGCAAGTGTGATAAATGCCCGGTCGAAAGAAGGGTTGTGGCAGACAGGCACGCAGCCGCTCACAAACATTGCGAGGCTCTGCCAAAGTGACTGGGAGGAAGGCGAGGCTCCCCGCCAGATCTCAGGTGAGAAACGGTTGATCTCTTGAGCGGCAGGAGTAATCCGCGACGGAAACTCGGGGAGTATTCTCGCGGCCCACTCGCCTCTGATGGCGAGGCCGTCAGCCGACGTGCGAAGAGCCGCCACTTCGATCAGCTCGTGATAGCCAATTCGCGATCCTGTGGTTTCGGTGANNCGAGAACATTTGATCGTATTGGTAGCGGTAGTGTTCGAAAGTCCGCGGGGAGGTCGCAGAATCTATCACCCATGCGTAAGGCGCCGGATTCTGGGCGCGCTTCATGTCCAACGGCACCATAACAGCGACTCCATCGATTCTGTAGTAACCGAAAGTAATTCGCTGAGAGGTGAGGCGGATGTCGTACTTTCCCGCGGGTGGATCGACAACTGACGTCGCAATGAGGCAACGGTCCGCGTTTAACTCTAGCTCACACGGACCGAGTAACCCCCGAATCGACTCCTGAACGGCTGCCCGCATGTAAGCGGCATCGCGGTCGTAGAATTTTCTCCGGTAAGCCTCGGCAAGGCTCTCGTCCCAAAAATTGCCGAAGCAGGCCCTCAGTTGGGAGCCAGAACGCTTCCTGTAGGAATCGAGCACGCGTCGAAGCTCCCCTACCCGATATGCCGCAACGATATCGATCTCCGTCGCGTTGGGGCTACCCCCCAGCCGCATGATGACCTCGGTATTAATAGTGGCCCATTCACCGCAGAATGCTCGAACAGCCTCCACACGATCGTGGTTGACAAGGGCAGGAACGGCAACCGTGAAGCGGGCGCGCGGGCCAAGAGTGGCGAGTTGATCGCAAACCGTACGGGCTGTGGCCGGCAGTCCCGTGGCCTCTACAGACAGATCGTTCCAGGCAAAGCCATTCCATGTCAGCCCAAGCACATCGCTGGGTATGGCAACATTCTTTCGCGGATCGCCGACGGTGTACTTGGGAAGAAGGAGTTGCGTCCTATCCCTGCCATGAGCGGCCAGGAAAAGGCCTGCCTCAAACACAAGGTTATCCCGTGGCTCCTGGCGCTCTGCATTGCGATACCATGTCTTGTCATCGGCCGTCCAGAACAGAATACTGGCATCGGTCTCATCGACGACTTTTAGCAAATGCTCAAGGGTGAAACGGCCGCCCGGCCAAGGTATGGTCCAAGGAACCGGCTCGAGTCGCCCGATGTAGTTTGACGCAATGTAGGCCGTGAGCCATTCGACGAGCTTAACCTGCTCCCCTGAACTGCCGATGAAGACCCTACTTGCCGGCATAGGACTCTTCCGGTGACCCGCGCATAGGGTTTATTATACGTCCTCGCCCGCATTGAAGCGAACGCCTGGGCCCAGCGGCCGTCGGGATCTTGCAGTTGGAGGAGTTGGGCGCCCCAGCCTTCTTTGGCGACGCGGCGCTGTTCGCGGCGGGTGCGGAGGACTTGCCAGCGGATGGCGGGGTCGCCGGCGAGGAGCCAGTTGCGGATGGAGTGGTCCAAATGTCAAGAAGGCCGGCGGCAAGGACCGCCGGCGTTACCGGCCGGCTTTTTTGAGCGCGGCTTTGATCGTCGCGAGCGGCAGCAGCAGAGATAACGGCGCGTCCAGCAGGGGCACAGCACCATAGCTGGCATACCATTCTGCTACGCTCTCATTTTTGGCGTCAATGACCAGCACGACACCGCCAACTTCCGCCGAGGCCAACAGGCAGCGTCTACCCGCAGCGAGCAGAAGCTGTCCGCCTATTCCGTGCCCTTGAAACCTGCGATCCACAGCCAGGCGCGCCAGGCGGAAACCTGGCACGTCATGACGTGCCAACCCGCGCCGTATGATCTCCGGCGTCCGGGCATAGTCAACCGAGGCGGGGCTCAGACTATAGAAGCCGAGAATGGTTTTGCTGTCGGCATCGGCAATCGCCAGGAACGTTTTCGCACCGCCCCGTTCATGGCTCTGGCGCGCGTAACGGCGCAAGAATTCGTTCAGCGCTTCCAAGCCCGAGTCGAACGCTTCCCGATCATGTTTCTTGCCGATCGGCTCTTCGTGCCAAGCAGTCACGATTATGACCGCTTCGGTAACGCTCGAGCGGCTGCCCGCAGTTTGGCGTTCGGCGCGGGCGGATGCTCCAGCAGGTCGAGGACCCGGAGGCTATCCCTCTCGGAGAGTTGCAGGTGATCTGCCTCTTCGATCACGGCCTTGGCGGCCAGCAAGGCGTGACGAAGGACAAAATCTGTCAGGTCGGTGTGCTTCAGCGCTACCGCGCGCAAGAGCAGCGCTTTCTCCTCGGCCCGAATCCGCAGGGACATCCGGCTGTTGTCTTCAACCGCTATTCGCGGCATGGCGGCGACTCCTTCATGGGCATGTACACATTCAAAGAGTACATCAAAGGACGAGGGGAGTCAACTTCGTGTGCGCATTGATTACGTACGCGAATTGCACCCTCAAGAGCGAGGGTCTTGGCGCGACGGCTGACGTAAGAAGGCCGCTCGAAGGCTTGCGTTTTTGGCTCTCACTGGTTATCGGTCCGCTGCTTGGGCGCCTCATTGTCGACGGTGTAATTGATGCCGGTATACTGCATCTCGTCCCACGTCTGTTCACCCCAATGAACTTCCTTATTGGGATCGGGATTCGACGCATTATTGGCAGAGTTGTCGTAGTGTGCAACGGCCTCCAGCTTCGATCCCTTGGGAACGGCAAGAGGCGTCGCGAAGATGTAGTACGTCTGCCAATTGAAATCGTAATGCGGTACCGGCAGCACCGTTTCCGTACGGCCATCCGGATAAACGATCTGGTAATCCCAGCTCTTCCCACGCAGGTGGGTATGGGGAAACAGCGCGGTGAGGTGTACGTCCTGGTCGAACTGGACGGCAGTCGGCACCGCTACGTCCGCCGCCCCAGCGGGCAAGATCAGTAGCGGGTTGAAGAAGGCGCTGGTATGCATCTCCTTTTCCGGCGGCTCTTTTGCGAAGATCAGGCCCACGCTGGAGCGGTCGCTGACCTCCTTGCCATTGGTTGTGTAGTGAATCTGGAACCGAAGGCCGGCGCCTGCAGGAATCCGCATCGCCGTGCCCGGCGGAAACACCATGGCGTTCGTTCCTGGGGCGGTCGTCGCAATCAGCGATTCGGGCCTCCTGGGTGGCTGTCCATCGGGTGCGGTTTGCGGCCGGCGCGGCGGCTGTTGCGGCACGATCTGAGTGTAGGCTTGGTTCTGCCGCGTCCCGACCACGAAGACGAGGATGTGGTGTACCACGCTTCGTGTGCCGGGCCGGACTTCGATTGCCTGAATCCATTTGTCCTCTGTGAAGTTCGTGGGCACGGTGACATTCTGATAGGCGATTGTGCCGCGCGCGGGCACTGCGTACGGCTCCGCCATCGCGATGACCGCATCGGGCTTCCCAATTTCCCAGTCGTCCGCAAACACAGGTACCGGCGGCAGGTCTTTGACGTCGCCCTTCGGAGCGCCACCGGCTACCCACCGTGAGATCAGCCCTTTCTCCGCGTCACTCAGCCGGCGGTCATTGGAAAACTGGCCCGTTGGAGCGGCGGAGTGCCACGGAGGCATGGCTCCCGTCGCCACCTTCTCTCGAATCGACGCTGCCCAGGGCCGCACCTCTTCGTAGGAAAGCAGCGACATGGGCGCGATCTGGCCGGCGCGATGGCAGCTTGCACAATGTCGATAGAGGATCGGCGCAATGTCTTTCGAAAACACCGGCATTCCCGCCGGCTGAGCCGGCAAGACCGAGCTGCTGCCAAGAAACAAAGCCACCGGCCACAGGAACGGGTTCACATAGCGGCACGCCATAGATTCATCTCCTCGTTCGCACCATTCTTGCACAGCCAGACGGCGTGCGGAAAGGCAACGTGTGCCGGGATAGCCGATGGCCAGACCCGGACCAGATGGCCAGGGCCGCCCCGTATCGATCCCCCAGCTTGCGAAACCTGGCGTACAGCCCGGAATCGGAATGCGGCAGTGTGGAATATACTGTGGAAGAGGACCCACAGTGGAGACCATACAGGTAGTCTTGGACAAAAGCCTCCTGAAAGCCACCGATCTGGCGGCGAAGCGGCGGCAGATAAATCGATCAGCTTTGATCCGGCAGGCCCTACAGCGGCATCTCAAATACCTGCATGAGTTGGAATTAGAAGAGCGCGATCGCCGGGGATACCTGGCTCAGCCGCAGCGGGAGGAGGAATTCCGCGTGTGGGAGGACGCAGCATCGTGGCCACGACCCTGAACCGGGGCGATGTCCGCCTGTGCCGGTTTCCGCCCGCGGACAAACAACGGCCAGTCCTGGTCCTGACACGCGCCAGCGCGATTGGCCATCTGGCTACCGTCACCGTGGCGCCCATCACGTCGACGGTGCGCGGCGTGCCTTCCGAAGTGGTTCTGGACATCGACGACGGTATGAAGGGCCGCTGTGCTGTCAATCTGCACAACGCGGTGACCGTGGCGCAGCAGCGGCTCGGGCGCCAGGTGAGCAGATTGAGCGCCGCGCGGATGGAAGAGGTTTGCGCCGCTCTGAGCTTTGCGTTGGGGTGCGGTTGATGGGGACGGGCAATGTACACTCAAAGCGTGGTGAGATGGTCCGTCATCATCCCGGTATGCGCCAACTCAGTGCGCATCGATTCCAGCGTGCGATCGCCACGGGAGAATTCGGCGATCAGGTTGCTGATTCTTCCAGCAAGTTCGCGCGCCGGCTCATCTTCCGATTCCGCCAGATCCCACATGACTGGTACAAACCAGTCCTCAAACTCATGCAGTTGCTTTTCTCCGCGCAGATATTGCGAGAGGCGCCGTTGAATTTCCAGTTCTGAACTCATGGCCGCATCTTCCTCAAAACGACTCGTACATCCGTCTACTCTACTACAAATGTTCAAGGATGTCGGTTATGAAAAGGCCATCCTCGAAAAACGAGCAAGAGCTGGAAAGCCATATAGAGACGATCCGGGCCCTCCACACCAACCACCTGGAGCACGTAGCCAGACCATTCCCTATTTTCTCATGGGGCGTCTGGTCGCCGTGTGCCATCAGTACACTTTGCCCGATGGCACTCTCGGGGCGAGCAGGAAACCAGATCCCAAAATGATCGAATATCGAGGCTGCCGACTCTTTTGCCATTCTCAGCCCTGCACTTGCGAAAAATGCCGATCCGCTCCGGAGAACTGGCGTACCGTTTTCGAGGAACTCAAGAACCGCAAGCCTTCCACCTCCTATGGCCCTGCCGATTAGAGCCGGGGTCGGCCGTGGACCAGCGGGTCCGCCCCGCATTGTACACTGGAGCGTGTGGGGCGCTTCTACAGCCGCGTGGAACTGGTCGAGCAGCGGAAACGCTGGAAACAGGAAAGCCGGATCGTGGTTTTTACCAACGGCTGCTACGACCTGCTGCATCCGGGTCACATCCGTCTGCTGGAGCAGGCGCGGTCGCTGGGGGACGTGCTCATCCTGGCGCTGAATTCGGATGCGAGCGTCCGGCGCATGAAGGGGCCGAGCCGTCCGCTTTTGGACGAGGCGGAACGGAGCGAGATGGCGCTGGCGCTCGAGGCGGTGGACGCGGTCACTTTGTTCGATGAGGATACGCCGCGGGAATTGATCGCGGAGGTGCTTCCGGACGTCCTTGTCAAAGGCGCGGATTGGTCGCACTTCATCGCGGGCCGCGAAGAGGTCGAAGCCGCCGGAGGTCGCGTTCTCACCGTGGCGCTGGAACCTGGTTATTCAACTACTAATATTGTCGAATTGATTCTCAGTCACCAACCTTGATTCATCCTGCCGTAAGAGACCTTTTTCTAGAATTGGGAAGGCATCCTGCCTTTCAGGACGCGCTGCACCGTGAGCATGCGTCGTTGCGGGGCGGGCATGCCTCCCTGTCGGGTCTCACGACCACCGCCAAGGCCGTGTACGCCGTGCTCCTGTGGCAGGCGACCAGCCGTCCTCTGATCATTGTAGTAGATGGCAACAAGCAGGCCGAGGCGCTCTCCGAGGCGGTCAACACGTTTTTCGACCTGCTGGCGGCGGATGACCGCAACGGTCCGCAACTGCTTCCTGCCCTGGATGTTGTACCGCTGCAAAACCTGTCACCGCACGCCGAGATCTGCGAGCAGAGGGCCATAGGCCTCTGGCGCCTGGCTACCCAGCGCGTGCCGATCACGATTCTGCCGGTGACTTCCGCGCTGATGCGGATCGAGCCCGGGGACTTCTACCGGCATCTCGCCCTGCGGCTGCGCGTGGGTGAGGAATTGCCTCTAGACGAGGTGGTGGCGCACCTGGAAAGCATCGGTTACGAGCGCCGCGAGCCGGTGGAGATGGTGGGGGAATACTCGGTGCGGGGCGGGATTCTGGACGTGTTTTCGCCCGAGGCAGCCAAGCCGGTGCGCATAGACCTTTTCGGCGACCAGGTGGAATCGATCCGGCGCTTCGATGTAGAGTCGCAGCGGTCAGTGCTGAAAGTCGAAGACTGCACGCTGCTTCCGCTCACGGAATATCAGAAATCGCGCGGCCTGCTGGTGCAACTTGGCGAGTTGATGCGCGAGGCGGACCTGCCGGGGCGCGACCTGCCTCCGCCGGGCGAGCCGTTTCCGGGGTGGGAATTGGTAGCGCCCATGGTGCAGCCGCGAACCTCGTCGATATTTTCGCTGCTGGAACGTCCCATGGTGCTGTGGGACGAGCCCGGGCAGGTGCGAGCTGCCGCCGAGCGCTTTTGGAAGCGGCTGGAGCAGATCGAGCGGTCGCCGGCTTACGACCCGGATCGGATTTACTTCCAGTGGGAGGATTTGGCGCGCCTGGCGGCGGATTGCCCGCAGATCGAGCTGAAGGAACTCGAAGTCGGGGTGAACGAGGACGATCTGCATGTCGCCACCAGGCCTTCGTTGGCGTTCCACGGCAACATGCAGGTGGCGATTGCCGAAGCGCGGACGCTGGTGGAGAACGGCAATCGCGTAGCGTTCTTCGCTTCTTCTACAGGTGAAGTAGAACGCCTGGCGGATATCCTCAACGAATACGCCATACCCTATCAATTGGGGCTGGAGCAGTTCGAATCGACGCCCGCGTACCTGGCCGAGCGCGCCTACCAGTCGGGCACCGTGGCGAGCATCTACCTGGTGAAAGGGCTCATCCGGCACGGCACCGCATTCCAGGATTCTAAGATTGTAGTATTCGGGTCCGAAGACCTCTTCGAGACTTCGGAAATGGTGGCGCGGGCCCCGGCTTCCAAGGGTGCCCTGGCGACTTTTTCGGCCGACCTGATCGACCTGAAGCCGGGGGATTTCGTAGTCCACGCCGAGCACGGGGTGGCGCAGTATCTGGGGCTGCGGGAGATCCAGGAGGGCGATGCCAAGGGCGACTACATGCTGCTGGAGTACGCGGGCGAGGCCAAGCTCTATGTGCCGCTGACCCGCATGGACCTGGTGCAGCGGTTCCGCGGCGCGGGGGAGGCCAAGCCGGCGCTGGACCGCATGGGCGGCGCCACGTGGACCCGCACCAAGACGCGCATCAAGGCCAAGATGCGCGACATGGCGGACGAGCTGCTCAAGCTTTACGCCTCGCGCAAAATGAGCGAAGGCTTTTCGTATTCGCCGGATAGCAACTGGCAGCGGGAGTTCGAGGACGCCTTCGAGTATAGCGAGACGCGCGACCAACTGACCGCCATCAAGGACATCAAGCGCGACATGGAGAGCCCGCAGCCGATGGACCGCCTGCTGTGCGGGGATGTGGGGTACGGGAAGACCGAGGTCGTCATGCGGGCGGCTTTCAAGGCGCTGGGCGACGGGAAGCAGGTGGCGATCCTGGCGCCTACTACAGTTTTGGCATTTCAGCATTTCGAGACCTTGAAGCGGCGCTTCCAGCCGTTCCCGGTGAGGGTGGAGATGTTCAGCCGCTTCCGCTCGCCCAGGGAAATCAAGGCAGCGCTGGCGGACATGGCCGAGGGCAAGGTGGATATCGCGGTGGGAACTCACCGGCTCCTTTCGCAGGACGTGGAGTTCCGCGATCTGGGCCTGGTAGTCGTGGACGAGGAGCAGCGCTTCGGGGTCAAGCACAAGGAGCGGCTCAAGCAGTTGAAGAAGAGTGTGGATCACGTGAGTATGAGCGCCACTCCGATCCCTCGCACGCTACACATGTCGTTATTGGGGCTGCGGGACCTGTCGGTGATCGAGACGCCGCCCAAGGATCGGCTGGCGATCCATACGGTGGTGGCCCCGTTTCAGCCGGAGCTGATCCGCTCGGCCATGGAGTTGGAGTTGGCACGGGGCGGGCAGATCTACTTCCTGCACAATCGAGTGGATTCCATCTGGGCGCGCGCGGCGATGCTGCAGGAGCTGTCGCCGACTGCCCGGATCGGGGTGGGGCACGGGCAGATGGGCGAGGCGGAGCTGGAAAGGACCATGCTGCAGTTCATGCGGCACGAGTTTGATGTCCTGGTTTGTACGACAATCATAGAAAACGGTCTGGACATTCCGCTGGCCAATACCATGATTGTAGAAAACGCGGAGCGCTACGGCCTGTCGGAGCTGTACCAATTGCGCGGGCGGGTGGGGCGGTCGAACCGGCGCGCGTACGCGTACCTGCTGGTGCCGCCGGATACGGAACTGACGGAGATCGCGCGCAAGCGGCTGGCGGCATTGAAGGAGTTCAGCGACCTGGGCGCGGGATTCAAGATTGCGGCACTCGACCTGGAACTGCGCGGGGCGGGGAACCTGCTGGGCGGCGAGCAGCACGGGCACATCAACTCGGTGGGATTCGATACTTATGTGCGGCTGCTGGACGACACGGTGCGGGAGTTGAAGGGCGAGGAGATCGTGCCGGAGATTCACTCGGCGTTGAACCTGGGGCTGGATATCCGGATTCCGCCGGAGTACATTCCCGACGAGAACCAGCGGCTGCGGGCGTACCGGCAGATCGCCAATGCCGCCGATGCCGCGGCGCGCATCCGTGCCGAAACGGAACTGGAGGACCGCTACGGCACAGTGCCGGAAGCGGTGAAGAACCTGTTGGCGTACTCGGAGCTGAAGACCATGGCGGAGCAGATCGGCGTGGAGGCGGTGGATCGCCGCCATAACCTGTTGAATGTGAAGTTCCACAAGGAAACGCGGGTGGACCCGGCACGGCTCATGAATATGGTCAGCAAGACCCGGGGCGCACAGTTCACTCCGGCAGGCGTATTGCTATTACCTTTACTCGAATCGGATCGCAGGGCGGGGGAAGGCCGGGAGAAAGAAACACAGGCAGGAATGCCTGTGCCACCCGGCGAGGTTTTGCGGTTCCTGGCGGAAAAACTGGGACAGTTGAAGGCCTGATAAAATGGAAGGACAGATGACTATGCTTACCCAGACGTTGACGAACGCATTGCGGGACCGCTTGCTGACGCGCGCGGCTCTGTTCGGAGCCACGACCGTGAGGGAGTGGTCACCTCGCGCGCTTTGTATAGTACTCATGGCGGCGGCCATTCCGCTGGCGTTCGCGGCGGACGTGAAGGTGGTGGAGGAGATTGCCGCCAAGGTGAACGGCGACATCATCACTCGCGGCGAACTGGAACAGAGGCGCCGGGAAATCGAGCAGCAGCTTCGCCAGGAGGGCCTCGCCGGCCAGAAACTGGCGGATGCGGTGAAGGAGTATTCGGCGAATGCGCTGAGCGAGAAGATCGACGAACTTCTGCTGGTGCAAAAGGGCCGGACCCTGGAGAACCTCAAGATCGAGCCCGAGATCAACCGGAGGATGGCCGAGCTTCAAGTGCAAAGCAAGCTCTCGGACCCGGAAAAGTTCCACGAGTATGTGCGCGAACAGACCGGGATGTCGTTCGAGGACTACAAGGACCGCCTGACGCGGCAACTGCTGGGACAGCGGGTGATCGGCCAGGAGGTCACCTACCACGTCACCATCCCCGAGCCGGAGCTGAAGAAATATTACGACGAGCACCAAAACGAGTTCGTGCGCAAGGAAGAGGTGTACCTGAGCCAGATCCTGATTTCAACCGAGGGTAAGACGGCCGAGCAAGTGGCGGCGGCCGACAAGAAGGCAAAGGATTTGGTCACACGCGCGCGCAAGGGCGAGAAATTCAGCGACCTGGTGCGGGACAACTCGGACGATCCCGAGACGGCGCGCAACGGCGGGGGCCTGCCGCCGTATCAACGCGGCATCATGGCTGCCGCCGTATCAACGCGGCATCATGCCGAAGCAGATGGAGGACGTGGTCTTCAAGGCGAAGAAGGGCGACGTCACGGATCCGTTCAAAGTGGCGCAGGGCTTTGTGATTCTGAAGGTGGAAGAGCGCCACGAGGCGGGCACCGCTTCGTTCGACGAGGTGAAGGACCTGATCCACGAGAAGCTGGCAGCGCCCAGGATGGAGCCCAAGATCCGCGAGTATCTCACCAGGCTGCGCGAGGAGGCCTACCTGCAGATCAAGGACGGCTACGTGGACAGCGGCGCCGCGCCGGGCAAGGACACGCGCTGGCAGGACGTTGCGCAATTGAAGCCGGAGACCACCACGAAGGAAGAAGTGGCCTCGCGCGCCGGCAAGCCGCACAAGAAGCTGATTTTCATTCCGATCCCCGGCACCACCAAGAAGGTACCCGCTCCCGAGGCGACCACCGCGGACGCAGCGCCGCCGGCCGGAAAGCCTGTACGGACTCCGGCCCCGGCCAAGCCGGCCCCGGTGAAGACCTCGATGGGCGACGCCGCCATCATTCCATGAAATCTCCCTACGTGAACGAGCTCGAACCGAACCGCGTGATCATGACCAGTTTCCTGGTCCACTCGAAGGAGGTCCGGCAGAAGAAGAGCGGCGAGTTGTATCTCTCGCTGCTCTTGGGCGACCGCACGGGCGAATTGGACGCCAAGATGTGGGACAACGTCGGCGAGGTGATCGACGGCTTTGACCGCGACGATTTCGTGAAGGTCAAGGGGCTGATCCAGGTGTTCCACAACCGGCCGCAGTTGACCATCCACAAGCTGCGGAGGATGGACGACAGCGAGATCGATTTCGTGGACTACTTCCCCTCGTCGCGCCGCGATGCCGACGAGATGTGGGCCGAGCTGCGGGGGATCGTGGGCGGCATCGCGAATCCGCACCTGAAGGCTTTGCTCGAGAGCCTGCTGGACGATGAAGACGTATCGCGCCGGTATCGCCGCGCGCCGGCCGCCAAACAGATCCACCACGCGTACCTGGGGGGCCTGATCGAGCACGTGCTTTCGCTGTGCACGCTGGCGCGGCTGACGGCGGCGCACTATCCGATCGTGGATCTGGACCTGCTGCTCACGGGCGTGGTGCTGCACGATATCGGCAAGATCTACGAGTTGAACTACGAGCGCGGCTTTTCGTATTCGAACGACGGGCAGTTGCTGGGGCACATCAACATCGGGCTGCGCATGGTGGGGGACAAACTGCGCGGGCTTCCGGATTTTCCGGCGCCGCTGCGGGCGCTGGTGGAGCACATGATCCTGAGCCATCACGGGCAACTGGAGTTCGGATCTCCCAAGCTGCCGCAGTTACTGGAGTTCGGATCTCCCAAGCTGCCGCAGTTTCCCGAAGCGCTGCTGCTGCACTATCTCGACGATATGGATTCGAAGATGGAGTGCATGCGGGCGTTGATCGAGAACGACCGCCAGGTGGAGGGCTGCTTCACCACGTTCAGTGCGGCGCTGGAGCGTACGGCATTGAAGAAGGACCGCTACCTGAACGGAGCGCCGGCGGCTGCGCCCGTGCAAATGCCTGCGCCCGTGCCAGCGCCTGCGCCGGTGCCGGCGGCTGCGCCCGTGCAAACGCCTGCGCCCGTGCCAGCGGCTGCGCCCGCGCCAGCGGCGACACCGATGAATGGAATCGAGGCGGCGCCGGAGAGCGGTGCAGATACAACACAAGCAGGCCCGGTGACGGGTCAAGACCCGGTGGCGGGTCGAGAAATGCCTGTGCCAACGCCCGCGCCAGTAGCCCCGCCCGCCGCGGCGGAGCACCCGTTGTTTGCGCCTCGGCAGGAGTCGCCGTTTGCCGATAAACTGAGACAGGCCCTGCTGCCGGTCGGCCCGAAACAGGAAAGCTGATGCCCAGATCCGCGCGCGATGTGCCTCCCCCGCTCGAGTTGTCGTGCCTGACGGCGCTGTGGTCGCTCGAAGAGGGCAATGTCAAGGATGTGCAGCGGATTGTAGCGCAGTCGCGCCCGCTCGCATACACCACTATCATGACGGTGCTGGACCGCTTGGTACGCAAGGGAAAGATCACGCGGCGCAAGGTGGGGCGGGCGTTCGTTTACGCTCCGCAGGCGTCGCGCGATTCCATGCGGCGGGCCGCGATTCGCCGCGATTCGCGAGCTGCTGGACGGATTCTTCGACGGGTCGGAGGAGCAGTTGATGCTGTTTCTGCGGACGCCGGAAGAGCGCGTGGCTGTGGCGGAGGCTCCGGCGGACGAGGCGACGCGCATCGATACGGTGCTGTTGTAGGGGGCGTCAGGGGCCTGAGTCCAGGCGGCGGACGTCTTTGAGCAGCACGAACATGTGCAATGGGTCGGTTGGAGAGGGTATGAACTCGAAGCGCTGATAGAACCGCCTCACCTCTTCATCCTTGGCGTGCACGGCAAAGGCGCGGATGCCCGCAATATCGGCCGCTTGCAGGGTGCGCAGCATGGCGCCTTTCAACAAGCTTCCACCCACGCCTTGGCCGTGCCAACGGCGATCCACCGCAAGACGCGCGAGCAGCATGACGGGTACGGGGTGCCTGGCCAAGCCTTTGGTGAGCCGCTGGGGCGCATCCTCGTACTTGACGTGTCCGACTACGAGGGTATAGAAACCGATAATCGCATTCCCTGCCAGTCCGAGATAAGTTTGAGACGCAGAGGCTTGCTGATTCTGCCAGGCATACAGACGGAGAAAACGGTTCAGTTCCTCGCGCCGCAATCGAACTCCTCGACGAGATGATCGCGCCGGAGCTTTTCTACGCGCCTACGCATCACTCACCGTCGGACCCGCCGTCAAAGAATCCAGGCTCGTTCAGTTCAGAAGACGCGCGAGGCGCGGCATGGGCCGGGGCGGCGCATCCAGGGCCGCCATGAACGCACGCCAGGGGCCCGCATCGAGGCCGAACGTGCGGCGGTCGGCCAGTGCTTCGCCGGCTCGCGCCAGCGCGCTTTCGAGGACAAAATCGCTCACCGAGCGCCGCGAGACGGAAGCCGCCGCCTGCAGCGCTCGTTTAGCATCCGGAGTAAGGCGCAGATCCAGTTCTCGCTGCGGAGGGAACGATTCGGCATGGCTCGTGCTCTTTTTTGATAGTAGCAAGTCCAAAACGCGAGACTGCCGCTGGCGCCGGGAACGTTTCGGCGGCCCTTGTCACCGCACACACCAATGGTGTACAACAACGTCGGAGGCCGCCGTGCGCAGCGCGGCGCGAGCGCCGCCAGGATGCGCTGGGTTTCACGGTTCTTATATCTGTTCGCACTCATAGCGCCAGCCGCTCTGCCGGAGCAGTTGCCGATTCAGATCTACACTACGGCGGACGGGCTCGCGCACAATCACATCAACTGCATCCGCCAGGATTCGCGCGGCTTCATCTGGATCTGCACGGACGAAGGACTCACACGCTTCGATGGCTACCGGCTCACCAGCTTTACCACCAGCGACGGGCTGCCCCATCCCTGGATCAACGATCTGATCGAAACGCGCGATGGCACGCTGTGGATCGCGAGCGATGGCGGCGTCACCCGGTTCAATCCCAAAAGGTCCTCCTCCTCCGAGCCGCTGTTTGCCACCTATCTTCCCGACCAGCACCCGGATGCGCGCCGCGTGAATGCCCTGGCGGAGGATGCCGAGGGCGCCATCTGGTGCGCCACCTATAACGGGCTGTACCGGCTTGATCGCGCGTCCGGCGGCGTGAAATTCCAATGGGTGGATATCGGCCTGCCGGGCGAAGCCAACGAAGGCCGGCTCGTCAACAATCTCGTCACGGACGACAATGCCTTAACGGACAACAGGGGCGCGCTGTGGCTGACGGCGCGCACCGGGCTCTACCGCCGTCTCGCAGATGGCAGGACCGAGCACTACACAACCCGCCACGGGCTGCCTGACAATTTCATTGGCGCGCTGCTCCAGGATCGCGGCGGCCGTTGGTGGGCAGCCACGCGGATGGGAGGATTCTGCCTGCTGGCGGCCGAGCCCGACCCCAGCCGCCGCGTCGTTGAGCGCTGCTATTCGACCGCCGACGGTCTCCCTCACAACGATGTGAGATCCATATTTCAATCTGCCGACGGCCGGATGTGGATTGGCACGATACTCGGGCTGAGCGAATTTACTCCGGGAGCCGCGGGCGGCAAGCTCTTCCACAATTACACCACTGGCCCGGCGCGTGGTCGATCTCTTCCGCCAGTTTCATCCGCCCCACGACTCGAGCCACCAACTTACACCGAAAGAAATGCGTCTGCTGGCGTTGCTCGGCGAAGGCCACCATTACAAAACCGCCGCAAACGTACTGGGAATCACCATCAATACCGTGTCCACTCACATGCGGCGGATCTATGAGAAACTTCAGGTGCACTCCAAGTCCGAGGCCGTGGCCAAGGCGTTGCGAGCGGGTCTCATCCGCTGAAGCAGTCTTACCAGTACTGCCGGGTCACATAAGTAGGTGACTAGACGACCCCGCGATTCCCGGTCCATACTGCGCATGGCGTGAGAGTTTCCCCCAGATCGCGCGCCGTGAAGTGAAAGGAACGACCAGATGGGGCGTCGAGGAGTGCTGGCGATCCGCCTCCAAATCAAGATGGGCTGATCGAGTTTCGCCTGCCCGAAAGGAGAACCGTAACATGAAGTCACGATGGATCATCACAATATCAGGTGTCTTACTGGCGGCGGCCGCCGTGGCCGTTCTGCCTAACCTACGGGTACACGCCCAGCCGGGGGCCCCCCTTCTGACCCCTCATCCGTTCGCGTTTTTCGGCTATCAGGCGAATGAATCCGCGCCATTCCAGGTGCAAGGGGATCTAATCGGGGAGAACGCGGTCTGGCAACGCCTGGTCGGGCCCATTCTCAGTTCTGTCTTCGCCACAATTCCGCCCGGCACCGGCTTCCCGGGCGCCCCATGCCAGGCGGAATACAGCCAGGATCAGATCGTAGCGCAAGATGGAACGATACAGCTCCAGGTTTTCGGTTTTCGCTGCACTCCGAGTCCCGACCCGAATTTCAAGAAAACCGCAGTCTATTCGATTACCGGCGGAACCGGCAAGTTTCTGGACATCGTCTG
Source organism: Candidatus Sulfopaludibacter sp. SbA4 (assembly GCA_900290305.1). Classification (GTDB taxonomy): domain Bacteria; phylum Acidobacteriota; class Terriglobia; order Bryobacterales; family Bryobacteraceae; genus OMOG01. The sequence goes on along the minus strand of OMOG01000228.1, from coordinate 15,943 downwards.
CGGGACGGGGAGTATCCTTTTCGATCATCATGCCGACGGTAGCGTTCGCTTTGTCGCGAGTGGTACGGAGTGGAACGGGATCAAGAGGTTGTAAGTGTGCAAAGGGCGAGTGAGCCCGGCAACATTCCCCATGGGCCGCCCGGCCAATAGTTCCTCGCTGTTCGTCCTGCGGGTGAGGCCCAATCGGCAGGAATGCCTCAATAGAGGTTACCTTTCGGGAGTTCTGCGAGCCGCAGGTGGCGGAGATACGCGGGCTCCCAAACAACTGACTTCAAACCAAGACCAATTAACTCGAAGAGGAGGAAAGTAAGATGTTCAAGCAATCGAATCTGAAAAGGATCGGCACGATGATTTGCGCGGCTACTCTCGTGCTCTGCAGCATGAGGAATGCCCAAGCGCTGACGACGATCACCGGCACGGTTGGCAGCACCGGAAAGTACTTGCTGACGGCGGCTCCCGTTCAGGTGACCGCGAACGCGGTTCTGAAGATGTCTTTTGAGATCGAAACTGGCACCGGCGTGAACTTAGAGCTTTGTGCGGGAAACGGCGACGACTTTATCTCCGGAGCCTGCCCCATGCGTCTGGGTGACTCCGGTGGTCCTGGATTCGATTTCTTGACAATCGTGGATGCCGCCGGCCTGAACGGGAAGATTCTTTACGTCCTCCGAGCCGTCGGAGTCAACCCGGCGTCTTTCCGGTTCACAATCGAGTAGCGCTGCCCGACTTACTCGTATCGCAACGCCACCATGGGGTCCAAACGAACTTCTCACAGTAACCCGGAATTGTTGTTTAAATAGTAGCCATGGATGCGTGAGAGGTCCAGCGTGCCTTTTGCGCCTATCTCAAACCGAAGATGGAGTACATATGGAAACGATCAAAGCCATGAACTTACGGCGGCTGGTCGCCCTAACCGGTGCGCTGCTCGCCGCGTCGGCCCCAGCCGTGCGCGCGGACTCGGACTCGGATACCTTTCCGGTCCCGTTCGTCGTCAGGGGCTTTCAGGCCAATAGCTCCTCGCCTTTCGTCGTGACGATAGACGGGATTGTCACGGGTGTATGGCAACGCTTGTTGGGACCCGTTCCCAGCACCACCCTTGGGACGATTCCCTCTGCTGTGGGATTTGGCGGCGGCGGGTGCCAACTGGAGTACAGCCAGGACCGAATCGTGACCCAAGACGGCAGCACGCTAACCTTCGATGTTTATGGTCTTCGTTGCGTGCCGGCTGCTTCCCCTGGCGCCCATGTCACAACCGGCAGCTACTCCATTGTGGGGGGAACGGGGCGGTTCGGTAACGGTCCAGGCGGCGTCGGCACTGTTTCCATCGACAGCCGCGCTGACGGCTCAGCGTTCATTAGCATTTCCGGCATGTGTCAGGGTGGGGCGTGCGGATCAATTAAGCGCCCATGACGCCCTGACGCATCAGCGTCCACCACTATCACCAGCCTGTAGTAATGGCCGTGCGGAAGGTGACGCCGCTCCCGTCGATTCTTCCTGATCCGTCCTGTGTTTGCACGTGCACCAACAAACGTTTGTGCAACGAATCCCGCATTGGCGTGTTTCTGTGGATATCTGTTGAGATCGCAACTGGCACTGGCGTGAACTTAGAGCTTTGTGCGGGAAACGCCGACGACTTTGCCTCCGGAGCCTGTCCCACGCGTCTGGGTGACTCCGGTGGTCCTGGATTCAAGTTTTTGACAATCGTGGATGCGGCCAGTCTGAACGGGAAGGTTCTTTACGTCATCCGGGCCGTCGGAGTCAACTCGGCGTCTTTCCGTTTCACAATCGAATAGCGCTGCCCGACTTACTCGTACCGCAGCGCCACCATGGGATCCACGCGCGTGGCGCGGCGGGCGGGAATGTATCCGGCCAGCGCGGCCACGGCGATCAATGCGGTGACGGTGACCGCGATCGTCACCGGGTCCGCCGTGTCGATTTCGAAGAGCAGCGATTTCGCGTATCGCGCCGTCCACAACGCCAGGGGGATTCCGGCCGCGATGCCCGCCAGCGCGAGAAAGTACGTCTCGCGCAGCACCAGCCACATCACGTGGCCGCGGCCGGCGCCCAGNNATGCCGACTTCTCCCGTGCGGCGGGCCACCGCGTAAGCCATCAGGCCGTATAAGCCCAGGCACGCCAGCAGCAGGGCCAGCGCGCCGAAGAAGGTGGAGAGCGTGGCCAGCAGCCGCTCGCGCAGCAACTCATCCTCGGCCTGCGCGCGGAGGGTCTTGATGCGGAAGATCGGCAGGCTGCGGTCCACCGCGGCCACCTCGCGGCGCACTTGATCCACTAGGTTGGCTCCGGTCCGATAGCGCAGCTCGAAGGAGGCAAATCCCCACTGATACTCCTGGTCCCTGCCGTGTTGGAAGAGCGGGTAGTACACCACGGGCCGCGGCTGTTCGCGCGGTCCGCTGTAACGCGAGTCCTTCACCACCCCGACGATGGTGTCCGCGGTCGCGCCCAGCTTGTGCCCCAGGGGATTCTGGCCGGGGAAGGCGCGGGCCGCGAACGACTCATTGACGATCGCCACCGGGGGAGCGGTCCCGCTGTCCCGATATTCGAACTCGCGGCCCAGCACTACCGGCGTCTGGACGGTGGCGAAGTATCCGGGGCTGGTGGCGTTCCACGCAATCCGAATGAACTCCCGCTCGGGCAGCACGCGGCCATCGATTTCGTCGACATGATTCACCAGGTAGAAATAGTCATCTATCGGACGCACGATGGAGGCGCTGGCAGTGCGCACGTCCGGAAGGGCCTGCAGCCGCTGCAGAATCTCGCGATAGAGCGCGGCGGCGCGATCGGCGCTGTAGCCCGCAAGCTTGGCATCGGCGGAGAACATGAGCACGTTCTCCCGGTCGTATCCTACGTTCACGCTCCAGAGCTTCTGCAGGGTCCTGGTGAAGAGGCCCGCGCCCGCCACCAGCACCACCGAGAGAGCGATCTGCGCCACCACCAGCACGCGGTCCAGCGTTTGCGAGGATCGGCTGCTGCCGCGCGCGGCTTCGCTCATGGCGCGGCCCGGGTCGACGCGCGTGCCGCGTAGTGCGGGCGCCAGGCCGAAGAGCAGTCCGGTGATGAGCGACGCCGCAGCGATGAAGCCGAAAATCCGCCAATCCGGCCGCACGTCGAGCGGGACGGGCGCATCGCCGGTCGAGATCATGCGGACCAGCGTGGCGCTGCCCCACCAGGCGACGGCCAACGCCAGCACGCCGCCGATGAACGCGAGCATCAGGCTTTCGGTGAGCAGTTGGCGGACCAGGCGCCCGCGCGACGCGCCCAGCGCCAGCCTGACGCCGATTTCGCGGCGCCGGCCGGAGGCGCGCGCCAGCAGCAGGTTGGCCACGTTGGCACACGCCACCAGCAACACGATGCCCGCCACCCACATCAGCAGCTTCAGCGGAAGCGCGTAGTGGTCGCGCAGGCCGCTATTCATGCCGTTCGCGGCAGGGCGCAGTTCCAGATGGCTTTCGCGGATTAAGCGCTGCATGCTCTCGCGGCCGCGGATTTCGGAGACGGAAAGTTGCTCGGCGATCAGTTGCCGGTGGATGACATCGGCCTCGGCTTGCGCCTGTGCCTGTGAAACTCCGGGCTTCAGGCGCCCGGCAATCAGCATCCAGCTCGTGAAGGACTCGGTCCATCGCTTGGGGTCTGGCTTGAAGCGGTCGAGAGCGTGCAGCGGCACCCAAAGGTCCGGGCCGGCTCCGACCCAGATGCCCGAGAACTCCGCGGGCGTGATGCCGATCACGGTGAAGGGGAGCTGATTGATGATGAGGGCTTCGCCCACGATGGCAGGGTTGGCGGCGAAGCGGCTTCGCCAGAAGCGATCGCTGAGGACCACCACGGAGGCGTCCGCGCGGTCATCGCCCGCCGAGAAGAGGCGTCCGGATTGCGGCGTCACCCCGAGCACCGAGAAGAGGTTGTCGGAGTACGCATGGGCCTGGGCGAGCCCCGGCGTCCCATGGAAGACCACGTTGACGCTCCCCATGCCGGTGCCGCCGAAAACGCCGGCGAGCGTCTTCGACTGGTCGCGGAAGCGCTCGAAATGCGGATAGTCGAAGTAGCTGTTCCAGTCGTTGGGTGGCGGGTTCGGAGCGGTGTAGATGAACTGCACGAGCTGCTGCGGATCGCGCACCGGCAGAAGGCGCAGGACCACGGCATTCAGGAGGCTGAAAATGGCGGTGTTGGCGCCGATGCCGAGGGCCAGCGAAAGAACCGCGGCAGCGGTGAATCCGGGTGTGCGCAGCAGCGTCCGTGCGGAGTAGCGCAGATCCTGGAAGAGTCGTTCGAACGAAGACATTCCCCGCATTTGGCCCCACATTTCGCGTGTCACCTCCTTGATGAAAGTCGTATTGCCGAAAGCCCGTTGGGCGGCAGAGCGCGCGCGGTCGGGCGGCAGGCCGGCCTCCTCTTGTTCGCGGGCTTCCTGGTCGAGGTGGGCGCGGATCTCCTGATCGAGGTCGTGCTCTCGCGATGGGCGGCGAAAAAGCATCTCGGGCCAGTTGGTAGACAGTCTACCATCAATGGTGGTTAGACGTGCCCGGCGAGGTTGGGTTAGGCCACTCCGCTTTCCCTCACGGGGTGCCCTCTGGGCCCGGCTCTGTCAGAGCCGCGCGCGTAAGCAAGCGGTCGTCGCAACCAATAACGTCGCTGCGGCTAGAACGAAATCCCCATCAGCAAAGCGGTTGAGTTCTGGCGCTGCGGGTAGGGATTCGCCCCCCAGTAGGTGTACCGGAGCTCCGGCGAAAAGGCCCACCGCCCGATCCGGTAACGCGCGCCGGCGGCAACCATCGCTCCCAGGTTCGTGCCGGTCCGGTAATTCGACTGCGATGACGGATACGGGACGAGGTTCTGCGTGCTGCCCACCGTGGTGCCCTGTTGATGAAACCAGGTGGTTCCGAAGGCATATCCGGCGCCAACGAACGGTTGCCACCCGGCCTTTCGGGACCGAAAGTAGTATTTTCCAAGAAACGGAAACTGCCACGAGTTACCTCGCGAGCGGATGTCGACAATGTTGGTAACACCCGCGCTGGGCCCCGGCAGAATGAAACTGGCGGTGCTGCCAACCCGCTGATACAGTGCGTCGGCTTCCACCGCGAAGCCGGCCGGCAATCGAAACTCCACTGACGGGCCGACCAGGTACCAGCGTGAGTCGTTGACGGCCGCCTGCGCCGTCCCGAACGGTATGCCGCCACCCTTGGCGCCAAAACTGATCCACTGCGCGGCGGCTCCCCGAACACTTACTAAGTATCCGATTAACAACAAGCCGTAAGTTATATGTTTTCGCATGGCATTGCAGGGAGCAGGTTACCTTCCGCTCGACTAACTTACCGGATCGATTGAGCTTTTCAAGTGTAACGATCGTGAAAGGGGCGCACAGGTGTAGATCCGCACCCTACCTACCGCTGCGCCCAATACTGATGGCGGGCCTGCACCACCAGGCCCTTTTGGCCGACAGTCAGTTGGATGGTGCGAAACCCGGAGAGCGTGACCGGCTTATCCGACACGTATCCCAGGTTGTACTGAGTGCGCAGCTCCTCCTGCAGAGTATCGAAAATCTGATCCAGGGTTTGCTTCTTCGAAACCTCGAAAAAGCTTCCCCCGCTATCGCTGGACATGCGCTGCAAGACGCGCTTGCCGTCGCCGCCGCCCCCGAAAATCCCGTAGGCGCCAGGGTCGGAGTACAAAATGGAATAGATCAATGTGTCGGCGCGCTGCGCTGCTTCCACCGCGTCCTGGAGGCTGCCGTAGCTGCCCAGGTCCACGCCGTCGGAAAGCACGATCAGAGCCTTCCGGCCGCGCAGCTTTTTCATCACGTCGTCCGACGCGCGGGCCACGGCATCGTAAAGCAGAGTGCCGCCGCCATGCTGCATCTCGACCTGCCGCCTGGTCTCCGTGTCTACGTAGGCCAGCGCATCCTCTAATTTGCCGACCGTGGAGGTGAGCGACTGCCGCATCTGCACGGCGCTGTCGAACTGCATGATGAAGACCTGGTCCTTGTTGTCGCGCACCACGCGGTCCAGGAAGCGCATGCTGGCGCCGCGCTCCGCGTCCATCACGCGCCGCTGGCTGCCGCTGGTGTCCACCATCAAACCGAGGGTCAGCGGCAAGTCGCTCTCGCGCGCGAAATAGCGGATGGTCTGCGGGCGGCCCTCTTCGGACAACGAAAAATCGTCCTGGCTAAGATTGCCGATCAGCGCGCCGGCCTTATTCCGTACCGTCGCCAGAACATTGACCACCTTCACGTCCGCGGAAAAAGTCGGCGTGTCCTGCCCACGGGCCAACCGGACGCCGCACCAAGCCGCCACACCCTGAAGAACCTCGCGCCTGGTGAAATGACACCGCATGGGATGGTATACGTCCATTATCGGCCATCCGACCAGCCTCCCCATACGGTAGAATCGCTGGAACACATCGAATATGCCTCTCGCTGCCGGAACCCGCCTCGGACCCTATGAGATCGTGGCGCCGCTGGGCGCCGGCGGCATGGGCGAAGTCTACCGCGCCCGCGACACCCGGCTGGGACGCGACGTGGCCTTGAAGATTCTGCCGGCCGATTTCGCCGACGATCCTTCGCGGCGCCAGCGCTTCGAGCAGGAAGCGCGGGCGGTGGCGGCGCTCAATCATCCTAATATCGTGGCCATCCACGATGTCGGCGAGAACTACATCGTCACGGAGCTGGTGGATGGCGAGCCGCTGCGCGGGGGGAAATTCGGATTCCGGAAGACGGTCGATATCGCGGCGCAGATTGCCGCCGGACTGGCCGCCGCGCACGACGCGGGCATCGTGCATCGGGATCTGAAGCCGGAGAACATCCTCCTCACCCGTGAGGGCCGCGTCAAGATCCTGGATTTCGGCCTGGCGAAGCGGCAGGTGGCGCATGCGGCGGGTTATACGGAGACCCTCTCGGTGCGCACCGCGCCGGGTACCGTGATGGGCACGGTGGGCTACATGTCCCCCGAGCAGGTCCGCGGCCTGGACGTGGATCACCGCTCCGACCTCTTCAGCTTCGGCTTGATCCTGTATGAACTGCTGGCGGGCAAACGCGCGTACACGGGCGACACCTCGGTCGAGATCATGACCGCGATTCTGAAGAACGATCCGCCGGAGCTGCCGGAGGCCGTGCCCGCTGGAGTACGGCAGATCGTGTCGCACTGCCTGGAGAAGGAGCCGGTGAACCGGTTTCAATCGGCGCGCGACCTCGGGTTCGCGCTGGCACAGAGCGGAACGCAGACCGGCGCGGCGGCGGCCGTGAAGCGGCGATCGCCCTGGTCCCGCCGCGGCCTCGCCGCAATTGCCGCCGCCGCTCTCGCTGCGCTCGCATTCCTGGCCGGCCGCTCTCTCGGGCCGGAGCCGCCACCCTCCTGGACCGGCGTGCGCCTGGGCGGCCCGGAAGAGGTAGCCACGCCGCGGCTGGCTCCCGATGGGCACATGCTGGCCTTTCGAGCGGCCGTCGGGGATATCTGGCAGGTCGGGGTGATGAAGGAGGAATCCGGGAACTGGAATATCCTGACGCACAATCGGGAGAACGGCTATGTCCAGTCGCTAGGCTGGTCCCCGGACGGCGCCAGGATTTACTACGACCGCTTGACGGACGTGCCTCGCGGCATCTACAGCGTGCCGGTGCTGGGCGGCGAGGAGAGGCTGGTGCTGGAGGACGCATCGGCTCCGGAGGCGCTGCCCGATGGCAGCCTGCTGATCTCGAAATACAACCCGGAGCGGCAGTTGCAGATGTCCCGCTTCTGGCCGGAGACGGGGCAATTACAGGGCTATCCAATCCAAACGTCCGATTTCAGTCCGTATGCGAGCTTTCCGGACGGACGCGAGGCCGCCGTAATCGGGACTTTGATCGGAGCGGGGCGGGAAGCGGGCAAGCATCTCTACCTGGTCGACCTGGAGTCCGGACGCGCGCGCCGCCTGCCATCCGGGCTGCGGGACGACTCGACGCTCAGTGCCGTGGGTGTGACCCGCGACGGCAAATCGGTTGTGGCCGCGGGCTACTCGGCCGACCTTCAGCTAGTGATCGGCGTTCCGCCGAGCGGACGCTCGCCGGCCCGCTCCCTGCTGGCTTTGACCAGCGGCGTGATTTCGCTCGACACCGGACCGGACGGCAGCATCTATCTGGGGCAAGAGGAAGATCATCAGAATCTGGTGCGCTTTCCTCCCGGCGGCGGAAAGGTAGAGCGGATCGTGAGGTTCGCCGGGGCGGAAAATACGGAGAGCTTCACCGTCCTTCCGGACGGCCGGGCCGTGACGGCGCAGATGGCCGGCGGCCGTTTCGGTTTGATGTTAGTGGAGGCAGGGAAGGACCCGTCTCCACTGGTAGACACGTCGGAGGAAACCACCGGGCCGGTGACCACAGCCGGGCCGCACGAGATTGCTTTTCTGATTGGCCCGGCGCCGCGCCGGACCATCGCGCTGGCAGCGGTCTCCAACGGGCGGATCACGCGCCGCATTCCCTTCGACCACGGGCCCATCAGCGCTCTGGCCGCCTCACCGGACGGCAAGACGCTCTACTGTGCCGCTGACGGCGTCGTCTGGGCCATCCCCTCCTCGGGCGGCGAGGCCCGGAAGATTCGCGCCGGCGATCACGTGGCGGTCGATCCCGCGGGGCAGTATCTGCTCGTCGAAGTGACCGAAACTCCCGTGATCCGGTTGTGGCGAGTGCCCCTGAACGGCGGGGTGGAACAGGAGATCCCACAGAACGGACCTTTCCGTCCCGGTTATAACATCGGTCCCAACGCAGTGGGCAGCGATGGACGGATTCTCATACCGCTGGGGGCGTCCACGTGGTATTGGCCTCCGGGACTGATCGATCCGGCGTCCGGGCGCTTCACACGCATTCCGGCCGACCTGGCCATCGACTATCATGTGCTCGCCTGGACTCCCGACGGGCAAGTGATGGCGATGGGGTTCGATTCCGAAAGCACCATGTGGAGGTTCACGCCGGAAGTTCGCTGAAGCCTTCCCACCGCGCGATAATGGGAGCAATGCAAAACATCCTGCCAGTGATCTGTTTTATCGCCGGATTCGCCCTGGCGTGGCTGGTCCTGCGGTGGCGCAAGCAGGAGACCGAGGCGGCCTTCCAGGCGCTCTCCTCCGACGCCCTGGCGCGCAATAACCAGGCCTTCCTCGACCTGGCCAAATCGGCGCTGGCCGAAACGCAGCAGGCGGCGCGCGGCGACCTGGCGCTGCGGCAGCAGGCCATCGGCGAGATGGTGGCGCCGGTGCGCGCGTCGCTCGACAAGGTGGATTCCAAAATCCAGGAGTTGGAGAACGCGCGCACGGGCGCGTACGCGGCGCTTCACGAATAGGTCCGCAGCCTTCTCGAAACGCAGTCGCAGCTCCGCACCGAGACCGGCCGGCTGGTGACCGCGCTGCGCACTCCCGGGGTGCGCGGGCATTGGGGCGAGATGCAGTTGCGCCGCGTGGTGGAGATGGCCGGCATGGTGGACCACTGCGACTTCGTCACGCAGACCGTGGTCACCTCGGAAGAGGCGCGCATACGGCCCGACCTGCTGGTGCGGCTGCCCGCGGGCAAGACCATCGTGGTGGACGCCAAGACGCCGCTCGAGGCCTACCTGCTGGCCATCGAAGCAAGCGACGAGCAGACGCGCCGGGCGCGGTTCGCGGACCACGCGCGCCAGGTCCGTGCCCACCTGATGGCATTGGGGCGCAAATCGTATTGGGAGCAGTTCGACCAGGCGCCGGAATTCGCGGTGCTGTTTCTGCCGGGCGAGTGCTTCTTCAGCGCCGCGCTCGAAAGCGACGCATCGCTGATCGAATTCGGCGTGGAGCAGAACATCATCCTCGCCACCCCCACCACGCTCATCGTGCTGCTGCGCGCGGTGGCGTACGGCTGGCGCCAGGAGAAGTTGGCGCAAAACGCCGCGGAGATCAGCGCGCTGGGCAAAGAGCTGTACAAGCGCCTGTCGGACATGGGCGAACACTTGAACAAGGTGGGGAAGGGCCTGGAGCGCGCGGTGGAAGCGTACAACAGCGCAGTAGGGTCGTTCGAAGGCCGGGTGTTGGTGAGCGCGCGCAAGTTCGCGGATTTGAAGACCGCGCCTCTGGGCGTGGAGATCGCGGCACTGGAGCCGGTGGAGAAGGGCGTGCGGCCGGTGCAGGGCGAGTAGGCTCACCCCTTGAAACCTTAGGGGAGATGTGGCAGAGTGTATGCATGAGACGCGAGCCGGCCTGGCGGCGGTACCTGCGATTCTGGGGCGCCGATGCGCGCAACGATTTCGAAGACGAGCTGCAGTTTCATCTGCAAGCCAAGACCGATGAGCTGATTGCGGCCGGCCTGCCGCCCGATCGCGCCCGCCGCGAAGCCCTGCGGCAGTTCGGGCCCGTGCGCCCGGTCCGCAAGGAATGCGTCGCCATCAGCCAGGGCCGCGAGGAGAAGGCATCGTGCGCGGAATACCTCGCCGGCTGGCTCCGCGACCTGAGCTACGCCGCCCGCGTTCTGCGCAGGGCCAAGGCCACCAGCGGGGCGGTGATTCTCATCCTCGCCCTGGGGATCGGCGCCTCGACCGCCGTCTTCACATTTCTGGACCGTCTTCTCTACCGGCCGCTCCCCGTGCCGAAACCGGCGCAATTGCAGTTGGTCTCGCTCTGGCACCCGGACCCACACCAGCGGAGCGAATACTTCTCGTACGACGATTACCGGAACCTGCGCGAACGCGCACAGGCGTTCTCCGGCCTGGCGCTCGAAGCGGCGTGGGTGTCGCGCGAGCGTCGCCGCGGCGAGAGGATCGAGCATCCGGCCGAGGCGACCATCGTCTCCGGCAACTATTTTCAGGTGCTGGGCAGGCCTGCGCTTTTGGGCCGCGCGCTCGCTCCGTTCGACGATGTGCGCTCGGCGGCTTCGCACGTGGCGGTGGCCAGCAACCGCTTCTGGACCCGCCGCTACGATCGGGCCGCGGACGTGCTGGGCCGCGTCGTTTATTTGAATGACGTGCCCTTCACCATCATCGGCGTGATGCCGGCCGGTTTCTTCGGCACGCGCCAAGGCTCCGATCCCGACCTCTATGTTCCATTCGCCAGTGCGTTGGCGCTCTTCGACTCCGACCCCTATCCGGCCCGCGCCGCGGGCTTGATCGGGAGGCTGAAGCCCGGTGTTTCGCCGGAATCGGCGCGCCGCAATCTACAGGGTCTTTGGGACCAATATCTCGCCGCGTCGAAAATCGAACTGGGCGAGCGCGTCGAACTCAGGGACGGGTCCGCGGGCTACGCCGGTACGAGCGGCGAGAAGCAGCGATCGCTGGTGCTGCTGGCCGGCATCGTGGGTTCGCTGCTGCTCATCGGGTGCGCCAACATCTCGTGCCTGCTGATGGCGCGCGGCGCTGCCCGGCAGCACGAAATCTCGATCCGCCTCTCGTTGGGCGCCGGAAGGGCGCGGATCCTGCGCCAGTCCCTGATGGAGAGCGGTCTGCTGGCGTTCGCAGGCGGCGCAGCCGGATTGAGTGTGGCATTTTGGGCGAATCGCGTGCTGCTGGCCGCCTTTCAATGGAAGAACCGGCCGATCGATCTGGCGCCGGATTGGCGAGTCCTGGCGTTCGGGCTGGCCGTGTCTCTGGCGGCGGGAATCCTGTTCGGCGTGGCGCCGGCGGTGCAGTTCCTTCGCGGCGCCGTCAAGCCTCGCCTGGCCTCCGGAAAGGTTCTGCTGGTTGTGGAAGTCGCGGTCTCGCTGGTGCTGGTGGCGGGCGCGGCGGTATTCCTGCGCAGCTTTCAGAATCTGCGCGCGACGCCCACCGGATTCTCGGCCGCGAATGTCTCCGTGATCACGCTGGCGTCGGAATCCGACGAGGGCTTGGGGCCGCCCATCCGCGAAGCGCTCGCGTTGGCTGACCCCCTGCGCGGCGCCGCCGGCGTGGAGTCGGTGGGCGTGGCCGACTACCTGACGTTCAACGATGGGCGCGCCATGTACGGGATCGGGGTGGCGGGCGCCCCGATCGAGGCCAGGCACAGCGCGTACGTATTGCGCGTGGACGGCGATTACTTCGGCGCGCTGCGAATTCCCCTCATCGCGGGCCGCAGCTTCACGGCCCACGACGACGAAAGCGCACCCAACGTGGTCATTCTGGCCGAGGGGGCGTCTCGCCGGATTTTTCCCGATCGGAACCCGCTCGGCAGGACCATCCAGCTTGCCCTCAAGCAAGCCGAGGTCGTTGGAATCGTACGAGACATCAAGTTCTACAGCCTCGCCGAACCGGCTCCGGACGTCGTCTTTCGGCCCTTGCGGCAAGGCGTGAGCTACACCTCAACGGCGAGGCTTCAGGTGCGCAGCCGGATGCAGCCGGGAGACTTGGCCGCGCTGGTGCGCGCGCGAATTCGCGAGGCGCATTTGCCCGTGCGGGTGGAATCGGCCACGCGCCTCGAGGACGAAGTCGGTGCGACCCTGTTGAACGACCGCCTTCGCATGCAGGCATCCAGCGTGTTCGGAGTGCTCGCGCTGCTGCTGATGACCGCGGGCATTTACGGCCTGATGGCGTATTCCGTGGTGCGGCGGACGCGCGAGATCGGGATCCGCATGGCCATCGGGTCGCGGCCCATCGCGATCGTGCGGCTGGTGCTCCAGGAGAGTCTGATGCTGGTTGCGGCCGGCGTGTTGCTGGGTCTGCCCGCGGCCCTCGCGGTGATGAAGGCGATCTCCGGGATGGTGTTCGGATTGTCTCCGGCGGACCCGGTGAGTCTCGGAATCGCCGCTGCGGTCTTGTCAGTCACCGGCATTCTCGCGGGCGCCGTACCGGCTTGGCGGGCGGCGCATTTGGACCCGGTGGAAGCCCTGCGCGTAGAGTAGGAGTGACATTGCAAAGACCTTCTTTAGACCTGGTGCGCGGCACGTTGGACCTGCTGATTTTGAAGACACTGACTTGGGGTCCACTGCACGGATACGCGATCACCGCGGCCATCAAGCGGTCGACCGATGGGGCGTTACTGGTGGAGGAAGGCGCGCTCTATCCGGCGCTCTACAGAATGGAGGCGAAGGGCTGGATCGAGGCGGAGTGGGGACTCTCGGACAACCATCGCCGCGCGAAGTATTATCGACTGACTAAGGAAGGGCGAAGGCGGTTCCGCAGCGAAGAGACTACCTGGAACGCGTACGCCGCAGCGGTGGCGCGTCTGCTGGCGGCGGCGAGGTGATGACATAATGAAGGCTGGACCATGACCACCGAAGAACGCCTCGACCGCATCGAGCACGTCACCGCCGGCATCGCGGAGGAGCGCCGCAAGGACCACGAGGAGGACCGCCAGCTCTGGCGCGACACCCAGCGGCAAATCAACGAGCTCAGTGCCCGCACCCTCCAGATGGGCGATGAGCTCCGTTACGCCATCGACCGCCTCGCGGAAGAATCCAGAGCCGCCCACAAACGGTTCGACGCCGCCGACCGCCGCCTCGAAGAGCGCATAGCCGACATGGTCTCCGCCATTGGGCAGCTCACCGCCCGTATGGGCGTCCCGCCGCAACCGCCGCAGTGAGCAAGACCGAAGAACGTCTTCGCCCGCGACGCTCACGCCCCCGCCTCCCGTGCCTGCGCCGCCGGCCGCACCTCGCGCAGCACCGCCGCCCAACCGGGATACCCGCGGGCCGCGGAGCGCGGATCCTCCTCCAGCGCGAACGCCACATCCACTCGCGCACCCGTCGGCAACTCCGCCGCACGCGCCGCCCAATTCCACGCCTTCAGCGCCAGCGTCCTCCCATTCTGCCGCACCATCACCTTGAGATGCTTCTCGAGCCACACGGCCGGCGGGCCCGCGACTTCCACATCGAGCGCGGCGAATAGCGGCGGCGGAGCGGCGAATAGCGGCGGCGGATTGCCGTGGCCGAAAGGCGCCAGCGCAAACACATCCTGCGCCGACCGCTCGCTGACCTCACGTAAATCGAGCACCGCGTCGATATCCACCCGCGGCAGAAAATCCTCCGGCCTCAAACGCGCCGCGGCGTAAGCATTGAACCGCTCCCGGAATTCGTCCACGCGCGCGGTTTCCAGCGTGACGCCCGCCGCATGCTGGTGGCCGCCGAAGCGCAGGAAGACGTCGGCCATCGCCTCCAGTGCCTCGAGCAGATGAAACGCGCGAATGCTGCGCCCCGAGCCTTGCGCCAGCCCGTCTTCCGAATTACGCCCGAGCACGAACACGGGCCGGTGCAGCCGCTCCACCAGTCGGGCGGCCACGATCCCGAGAACGCCGCGGTGCCAATCCTCGTGATAGTAGACCAGCGCGGCGGCCGACGGGTCCACCGCCACGCGCTCGCAGATGTCGCGGATCTCGGCCTCCACCTGCTGGCGCTCGGTATTCTGCTCGTGGAGCTGCTGCGCCAGTTCGCGGGCGCGATCGGGGCTGGCGGTGAGAAACATCTCGACCACCGCCTGGGCCGTATCCATGCGGCCCGCGGCGTTGATCCGCGGCGCGATCTGAAACGCTACCTGCCGCGCCGTCGGGATGCTTTCCCCGGTGAACCCGGCCACGTCGAGCAGCGCCCGCAGTCCCGGATTCCGCACCGTGTGGAGTCCGCTCAGGCCGTGTTTGACGATCACGCGGTTCTCGCCGGTGAGCGGCACCACGTCCGCCACGGTTGCGATGGCCACCAGCTTGAGGAACGATTCGCAAAGCCGCCGCACCTTGTCCGCCGGCATGGCGAGCGCGGCCAGCAGCGCCTGAACCAGCTTGAACGCCACACCGGCGCCGCAGAGATTCTTTTCCGGATAGCCGCAGTCGGGACGGTTGGGATTCAGCACCGCCAGCGCGGGTGGAAGCTCGGTCTCCGGCAGGTGATGATCGGTGACGATCACGTCGATCTCGAGCTCGTTGGCGCGCCGCACCACTTCGGTCGCGCGGATTCCGGTATCCACGCTGATGATGAGCTTCACGCCCTGCGCGGCGGCGGTCTCGACCACCTCGGAACGCATGCCGTAGCCGTCCTTCAGGCGATGCGGCACGTGGTAGCAGGCCACGCCGCCGGCCAGCTCGATGGCTTTCTTGAGCAGCACCACGGAGGTCGTGCCGTCCACGTCGTAGTCGCCGTAGATCAGGATCTTCTCGCGGGCGCCGATCGCGCGGAGCAGGCGCTCGATGGCCCGCGGCATATCGCGCATGGCCTGCGGATCGTGCAGATCGTCCAGTGAAGGCGCGAGGAAGCGGCGTGCCTCGGCAGGTCCGGCCAGGCCGCGATGGACCAGTACCTGGGCGGCGGGCCTGGCGATGCGGAGCGCGGAGGCCAGCGCATCCACCGGTTGGGGATCGGGATCGGGCAGCAGCCAGCAGGAATCGGGCACTTAACACCCCAGTCCGGAACTAGGATGACGTATTGCAGAACCGCTTGCTGACGCGCGCGGCTCCGTTCGGAGCCACGACCGTAACTCGCCCTTGGCGAGCGAGGGAGTGGTCTTCGCCGGGCACGCAACCATATTTGCTGAATCGGGCACTTAGTTCTTCGAGAAATACCCGGGCAGAGTATCGCCCTCGTCGGTATCGTCCTCGGCGGCCAGGCGCGAGACAACCTCCTCCTCCACGCTGAGGAACTCGTCGTACCAATCGGGCTGCACCTCGTAGACGTAGAGGCGCGAATGGTAGTCGAAGGCCAGCTCGAGCGAGCAGGTGACGCCCTCGAAAATGCGCAGCTCGCGCAGGCGCGATTCGAACTCGCGCTGCTCCTCGCGCGTGAGGTCGCACTCCTCGAGTTGCGCCAGCAGCTCGTCCACGTCGGTGCGTTCAAACTCGCGGGTGGCGAACAGCACCAGCTTGATGCCGCTCCTCTTCGCGACTTCCAGGAACATCTGGTAATCGGGATGATGCTCGGTGTCCCAGAGCACCATGGGGAGACCTTCGAGCCCTCCCGGGCTGCTGTGAAAGACGGCAAATTCCGCGGAATCGAGATAGTCCAGAATTTCGCGCTTGAGTGTGTCCAGGTTTAAGTCCAAGTCGATGCCTCAGCCCTGCGCCAACACC
>OMOG01000472.1 GCA_900290305.1 Candidatus Sulfopaludibacter sp. SbA4 | reverse complement strand
CCGCGCTTCCGCTACGACCAACTCATGGGCTTCACGTGGAAGTTCCTCTTCCCGGTCGCGGTGTTGAATCTGCTGGTGACCGGCTTCGTGGTGGCATTGGTTTCGTAAAGATGGACGTCATTCTGTTCCTCATCTTCGCGATTATCGCCGTGGTTTGCGCCATCAACGTGGTGGTGCAGACGCACCCGATTTCGAGCGCGATCTCGCTGGTCGGGGTGATGGGCTCGCTGGCGATCCTTTATTTAACGCTGGGCGCGGAATTTCTGGCGGCCGCGCAGGTCATCGTCTATGCCGGCGCGGTCATGGTGCTGTTCGTGTTCGTCATCATGCTGCTGAATGCGGGGGCGGAAACGAAGAAGGGCCAATCGTCGATGGCGTTGTTCCTGGGCGGCCCGCTGCTGGTGGCGTTGCTCATTTTGCTGGTCTGGTTCGTGCAAAGCAGGTACTCCGAAACGGTGCATTTCGGGGGATTCCGCGGGGGCAGCGCGCAGGACGTCGGGCGCGCGCTTTTTACGACTTACCTGCTGCCCTTCGAGGTGACCTCGATCCTCATCCTGATTGCGATTCTGGGCGCGATCGTTCTGGCGCGAAAGGAAATGGACTGATGTCCGGAGTTCCGATTTCGTGGTACCTGACGCTGAGCGCAATCCTGTTTACGCTCGGCGTGGCCGGCTTTCTGTTCCGGCGCAACATCATCACGGTGTTTATGTCGATCGAGCTGATGCTGAACGCCGTGAACCTGAGCTTCATCGCCTTCTCGTACCGCTTGCAGCAGGTGAACGGACACCTGATTGCGTTTTTCGTGATGGTGGTGGCAGCGGCTGAAGCGGCCGTCGGGCTGGCGATCATCCTGACGGTTTTCAAGAACCGGCAGACTTTGAATATCGACGAAATCGACTCGATGAAAAATTGATATGAGCACCGCCGATATGTATTACAAGAAGCTCAGACCTTCGCAGCCTACGATTTTTGTGGGGCGGGCCCCCCGGGGGGTACCCTCTGGGTCCGCCGACCCCCTGGTCGGCCTGCTCGAAGCGAGGGAAAAGCCGGACCTGGGGTCCGGCGCGGACGAGGGCGTCCGCCCCGCATGGTGAAAAAATACTGATGCTTCTCTGGCTCATTCCCGTACTCCCGCTGGCAGGCTTCGTCATCAACGGCCTTTTCGGCCGGCGGTTTTCCAAAAGCCTGATCAACGTGGTTGCCATCGGCAGCGTCGTTCTGTCGTTTGCGTGGGTGCTGAAAACTCTCGCCGGCCTAGGCGATCTCGAGACCACCCACGCGGAGCACTACTTCACCTGGATTCAGAGCGGCGCTCTCAACATTGGCTGCGATATGGCGGTGGACCGCCTCACGGCGGTCATGCTGCTGGTGGTGACCGGAATCGGCTCGCTGATCCACATTTATTCGATCGGCTACATGGCGCACGAAGGGGGCTACTACCGCTTCTTCGCCTATCTGAACCTCTTCATGTTCTTCATGCTGGTGCTGGTGCTGGCCGCCAACTACCTGGTGCTGTTCGTGGGGTGGGAAGGGGTGGGGCTGTGCAGCTACCTGCTGATCGGCTTCTACTTCGACAAGAAGTTCGCCACCGACGCGGGCAACAAGGCGTTCATCGTGAACCGCATCGGCGATTTCGGATTCTCGCTGGCCATGTTCCTCATCTTCAAGAATTTCGGATCGCTCGATTTCGCGACGGTGTTCCAGCAGGCGCCGGGCGCGCCGGAGGCGGCGCTCACCACCATCGGGCTGCTGTTGCTGGTTGGAGCCTGCGGCAAGTCGGCGCAGCTTCCGCTGTACGTCTGGCTGCCCGACGCCATGGCCGGTCCGACGCCGGTATCCGCGCTGATCCACGCCGCCACCATGGTCACCGCCGGCGTGTACATGTGCGCGCGATCGTTCCCGATCTATATTCACGCTCCGGCGGCCATGGACACCATCGCGGTGATCGGGATCGCCACGGCATTTTTCGCCGCCACCATCGGGCTCGCGCAGAACGATATCAAGAAAGTCTTCGCCTACTCGACGGTGTCGCAGCTCGGCTACATGTTTGTGGGGGTGGGCTGCGGGGCGTTCTCGGCGGGCATTTACCATTTGATGACGCACGCGTTTTTCAAGGCGCTGCTGTTCCTCGGGTCGGGCAGCGTGATCCATGCGCTTTCCGGAGAGCAGGATATGCGGCACATGGGCGGTCTGCGCAAGAAGATTCCGTGGACCTTCGCCACCATGATGTGCGCCGCGGTGGCCATCGCGGGCGTGCCGCCGTTTTCCGGTTTCTTCAGCAAGGACGAGATCCTGGTGGCGGCAAATCATCACGCCCCCTGGATGTTCTGGCTCGGCGTGATTACCGCCGGCATGACCGCGTTCTACGTATTCCGCGCGATGTTCCTGACGTTCTTCGGCGAATACCGAGGCGACGCTCACGGTTCGCATGCCCACCCGCACGAATCGCCGCCCGTGATGCTGATTCCACTGGCCGTGCTGGCGCTGCTCTCGCTGGGCGGCGGGTTCATCAAGATCCCGGCGTTTCTGGACAGGTTTTTCGAAGTGCCCGGTATGCCCGTCGCGGCCGAAAGCCCGGAGACCGCCCTCATGGCGATCTCGGTGGCGGCCGGAGTACTCGGCATTGCGCTGGCGTACGTCATGTACATCGCCAAACCCGGGATGGCGGATTCGTTCGTCTCCGCCCTCAAGGCCCCTTACACCCTCATCTACAACAAGTACTTCGTGGATGAGTTGTACGACGCCACGGTGGTCAAACCGGTGGTCAACGGCTCGCGCGTGCTGCTCTGGAAGGGCCTGGACGCGGGCGTGATCGATGGCATGGTGAACGGCGTTGGCGCGCGCGCCCGCAACATCGGCGGTGTTTTGCGCCTCATCCAGTCCGGCAATATCCGCAGTTATGCCACCTGGGTGCTGCTCGGCTCCGTGCTTGTGATTGTGGCGCTGGGCATCGCGGGAGGCCTCCGATGAACGCGCTGGCTCTCGTTCTCCTGGTGCCTCTCGCAGGTTTCCTGGTTGCCCTGTTCATTCCCCGGAACGCTCCGCAGAACAGCCGGTGGTGGGCGCTTCTGGTTTCCCTGCTGGCCTTCATCGATTCGGTGGTGATGGTGGCCCGCTTCGACCGCGGTTCCGGCGGCGAGCAGTTCGCCATCGACCTGCCGTGGATTACGTCGCCCGAGATCCACTTTGCCATTTCGGTAAACGGTGTCAGCCTGTGGCTGGTTCTGCTCTCCACGCTGCTCACACCGCTGTGCGTGCTGATCTCGTGGCGCTTCATCCAGAATCGCGTGAAGGAGTTCTACGCCTTCCTGCTGCTGCTGGAGTTCGGGCTGATCGGCGTCTTCCTGGCGCAGGACCTCTTCCTCTTCTACGTGTTCTGGGAAGTCTCCCTGGTCCCCATGTATTTCCTGATCGGCATCTGGGGCCACGACCGCCGCATCTACGCGACGTTGAAGTTTTTCCTATACACCTTTGCGGGCTCGGTGCTGATGCTGGCCGCCATCATCTACCTCTACAACCGCGCCGGGACGTTCAGCTACGCGGCCATCCTCGAGCTGCTCTCGAGCGGCAGGCTGGTGTTCGCTCCCGGCGAGCAACTGCTGCTCTTCCTGGCGTTTTTCCTGGCGTTCGCCATCAAGGTGCCGCTCTTCCCCCTGCACACGTGGCTGCCCGATGCGCACGTGGAAGCCCCTGCGGCGGGCTCCGTGATGCTGGCCTCCGTGATGCTGAAGATGGGGACGTACGGAATCCTGCACTTCTGCCTGCCGCTGTTTCCCACCGCCGCGCGCGCGTGCGCCCCTTGGATCGCGGTCCTGGCCATCATCGGGATCATCTACGGCGCGCTGGTGGCGATGGTACAGCCCAACCTGAAGAAGCTGGTAGCGTATTCGTCGGTGAGCCACCTGGGATTTGTCGTGCTGGGGATCTTCAGCTTCACCCAGATCGGCCTCGACGGCGCGGTCTACCAGATGCTGAACCACGGCATCTCGACGGGCGCCCTGTTCGTGATCGTCGGCCTGCTCTACGAGCGCCGCCATTCGCTCGCGATCACCGACTTCGGCGGCGTGGCGACCGTGGCGCCGTGGCTCTCCACCGTATTTCTCATCACCACGCTGGCGAGCATCGGGCTGCCGCTGCTGAACAACTTCGTGGGCGAGTTTCTGGTGCTGCAGGGCACCGCCATGGCGAACTACACGTGGACGATTTTCGCGTCCATCGGCGTGATTCTCTCCGCCTGCTACATGCTCTGGATGTACCAGCGCGTGATCTACGGGGAGGCCGGGGAAGAGGTGCGGTCGCACGTGGGGGACCTTAATCCGCGTGAATGGGCCGCCGTGATTCCGTTGATTGTGATGATGGTGTGGATGGGGGTTTACTCGCAGAGTTTCCTGCCGCCCGTCAGCAAGGTGAACGCGCACGTCCTGGAGCAGACGCGGATCAACGTTCCTTTCCGCGTCGAGCGGTTTCCCAGCACCCGGCCGGAGGTGGCCCGTGCCCGCTAACTTCACCAGTGCGGCGGACCTCATCCGCTTCCTGCCGGAGATCATTCTCACCATTATGGGAACGCTCCTGATGGTGCTCGATCCCATCCTCAACCGGCGCTCGTCCTACGCGTTCGGCCACCTCAGCATCTTCGCCCTGATCGTCGCCCTGGGCGGCTCGGTGTACGCATATACACAAGCCGGCCCGGCTTTCGGCGGACTGCTGGTGGTGGATGGCTTCGCGACGTTTTTCCGCGTGCTGGTGATCGTGGTCGGCATCCTGACCATCCTGCCCTCCTACCGCTTCCTCCAGCGGCAGGACGCCGAGACCAGCGAATTTCACGCGCTGCTGCTGTTTTCGGTGGCGGGCCAATGCCTGATGGCGGCATCGGGCGACCTGATCATGGTGTTCATCGGCCTCGAAATCTCCTCCATCTCGAGCTACGTGCTGGCGGGCTATCTGCGCGACGATAAGCGCGCCAACGAATCGGCGCTCAAGTACTTCCTGCTGGGCTCGTTTGCCACGGCCTTCTTCCTTTACGGCGTCGCGCTGATTTACGGAACCACCGGGACGATTAACCTCGCCGCGGTGCGCACCGCCATCTCCGGCCAGAACGCGCCCGAGCCCGTCATCATTGCCGTGGCCGCGGCGCTGATGTTCGTGGGCCTCGGGTTCAAAGTCTCCGCCGCGCCGTTCCAGATGTGGGCGCCGGACGTGTACCAGGGCGCGCCCACTCCGGTCACGGCCTTCCTGTCGGCCGGTCCGAAGGCTGCGGCGTTCGCGGTCTTCCTGCGAATCTTCATGACTGCCTTCGACCCCGTGGGCGGCGATTGGTGGCCGCTGGTGTGGGGCTCGGCGCTGCTCTCGATGACCATCGGGAATTTCGCGGCGCTGCTGCAATCCAACGTCAAGCGCATGATGGCGTACAGTTCGATCGCCCATGCCGGATACGTATTGGTGGCTCTGACCGCGCGCTCGGACGTGGGCACGGCCGCGGCCATGTTCTACCTGGCGGCCTATGCCTTCATGAACGTGGGCGCCTTCGCCGTGATCGGCCATCTTTCGGGCAAGGGCGAGCGCTATCAGAACCTGGACGATTTCGCCGGCCTCGCCGAGAAGCAGCCGCTGACTGCCGCGATGCTCACCATCTTCATGCTCTCGTTGATCGGGGTGCCGCTCACCGGCGGCTTCTTCGGCAAGTTCTACATCTTCAAAGCCGCGCTGGAGTCCCACCTGGTGTGGCTCACGGTGCTGGGCCTGCTGAATAGCGCGGTGGCGGCGTACTACTATCTGCGCATCCTGGTGATGATGTACATGCATGAGCCGAGCGACGCCGCCTCCAAGGTAGAGCCGCTCTCGCTGGGGCTGCGCGCGGCGCTGATTCTTCCCGCGATCGGGACCCTGTTCCTCGGAATCTTCCCGGGCTGGGTGCTGGATTTCGCCGGCAAGTCCTCCACGCTCGTGCGGTAAGGTGGCACAGGCATTCTTGCCTGTGTGGTTGTGTCTAAGGTGAGACACTGGAAGCGGAGGGTCCCATGCGAGTCTTTCTTTCATTTCCGCAAAAGGACGCCGCGATAGCCGCACAAATCGAGGATGCTCTTCGCCGCAGGCATATCGACATCTGGTCCACCCTGGATCGTGGCGCCGGAGAGGACTTGCTCTCCGCCGTGGATCGCGAGAGCGCGAATTCGGACGCCTACGTATTCCTGCTCGAGGACGACAGTACTGACGATGAGCTGCTGCATTCCGAACGACGGCGCCTGTTTAGGAACGACTTGGAACGGCAAAAGACAATGATCCCAATCCTGAAGGCGCCGGTCAATCGTCAACGTGGTCCTGGGTTCCTGCGGGCCCACCGACCCGTCTACCTGACCAACTTCGACGATGCCGCGGAACGGATCGAATACTTCCTGCGGCATCCTGACGAGACAATCGATCCGGAGCTTGTGGCAGAGAGCAGGGCGAGAAGCGCGCGGTGGGATGAGGAATTCAGGGAATGGATCGAATATTTGAGGAACCATTCGGAAAACGAGTCGACCGAGGCGGGTAGTCAATGAGCCGCGCGGAGACGCCGGTCTATGAGAAGTCGGTCTTCATCAATTGCCCGTTTGACCCGCAATACCGCGACCTGATGCTGGCGATCATCTTCACAGTGCGAGCGCATCGTCTGACTCCCCGGAGTGCGCGCGGGACGGAGGGCGCCGCTGAGCCACGCTTCTCCAGAATTCTGCAGACGCTCTCCGAATCCAAGTACTCGATTCACGACCTGTCGCGGTTCACCGGCGAGGGAAGCGACAACCTGGCCCGCTTCAACATGCCGCTGGAGCTCGGCATGGCCGCGGCCTTCCAGTTCGAGCGCAGAGGTTCCGCCCGGCCGCACCAATGGCTCGCCCTCGTGCCCGAAGGATTTGGCTACCAGCGATTCATTTCCGACCTCGCCGGCTTTGATCCCGCCAGGCACGACCAGTCCGTTCTGTCGGTGATCCGGGAAGTCTGCGTCTGGCTTCGCGATCGGGAAAATGTCGAGGAGACCGTACCGACACCCCTGCTCATTCATGAAAGGTTCGCTCTGTTCCAGGAACAGGTCGCTACCCTTCGCGCGGAGGCGCTGGATAAGGAAACCTGGTTGGACCTTGTGAAAGCGGCCGATCGAACGGTCCCGAAGGCGTGAGGCTGGATTCTTCGCGCCCGCGCTATCATCGAAGCAGATGACCGCCCAAGCTGCCATCGACGAAATGGTGGATCGCATCGCCCGAAAGTTCGCGCCCGAGAAGATTATTCTGTTCGGGTCGCAGGCACGCGGCGACGCGCGTCCCGACAGCGACGTCGATCTCATGGTGCTTTTTCGCGAGGTGGAGGACCCGCGGGCGCGGGCGGTGGAGATCTATGCGGCCCTCACTCATGCTGGGTTGCCAAAGGACATCCTGGTCTCGACAACCGCGCGCTTTGAGCGGTACAAGAACGTGGTCAACACGGTTTACTGGCCCGCCGCCCGCGAGGGAAAGGTTGTCTATGAGCGTAGCGCCTGAAGTCCTCGAGATCCTCTGCCTATGGGTTCGGAAGGCGGAGCACGACTTCGAAGCGATTCGACGCATCATGGCCGTAGAGGCGGAGTGTCCATATGATGTGGTGTGCTTCCATTGCCAGCAGGCAGCAGAGAAGTATCTAAAATGCCTGCTGACACTGGTGGGTGTGCAGGCGCCTCGTACACATGATCTCTCCGAATTACTACGGCTCTTGCCGGAGGCGCTTCGACCTCAAGTGGACTCCGATGACCTGTCCAAACTGAATCCGTACGCTATTGATGCCCGGTATTACGATCTTCGCGATTTGCAACGCGACGACGCCATCCAGGCCCTGGCAGTGGCTGAAGCAGTCAGGGCGGACGCCAGGCGCCACCTCCCTCCCGAAGCCTTGCCCTCATAGCTCCGGTACGCATTCGCCCCATCCCGTGCCCGATTCATCGAATCTTTCGGCCATTGTCATTGTCCTTTGTCACTTTCGGATCTAAAATTAAGAAAGATTAAGAAAGCCGGAGCGCGCATATGAGGTCCCGGATTCTGTTCATTTCCGGGCATCGCGAAGATGCCCCTCGCCTCTCGCAAATGCTGCATGCTCTTCCCCTGGCACTGGACCACGTGGGAACCGTGCGGCACGCGCGCGCCAAGCTCCAGCAGAAAGACTACCCGGTCGTTCTGACGGAAGCCGCTCTCCCCGACGGAACGTGGCTGGACGTGTTGCACCTGACGCGGGAAAGCCCGCATCCAGCCGAAGTCATCGTTACCGACCCGCAAGCCGATGCCCGATTCTGGGCCGAAGCCTTGAACCTCGGCGCTTACGACCTGCTGACGCAGCCTTTCTACGAGCCCGAAGTGCGCCGCATCTTGTTCAACGCCTGCGCGCGCCTGACGTTCGAGCCCTACCCCAGGGCAGCCGCATCTTCAACCTGAGAGACCATGTCCCCGTAGAGCCGGGCTGCCCACGCCGTACCAGCAGCACGAAAACCGCCAGCAGCGCAACCGCTGTGAGGGCGCTTCCCGCCACCATATACTCGAGCGGCTGGCGTGGCTCGGACCAGGCGCGCATCAGCAATATTGCGACAATCGCCACCAGAAATCCATTCTAAGTTAGGCCGGGCTCATCCCGGTTGGTAAAATAGGCGATGTGTGCTCAGGTGGGTTCCATAACTAAAGTTAGCCTCGTGGCCGCGCTCGTATTTTTCGCGGCCGGATGCCGGCCGAGCCGCCCGCATGCGCCCGCGATCGGCGAGGCCTACGTAGGGCCGGCCACTCTGATCATTCGCAGCGAGATTGCCTTGCAGTCCGCGACCGTGGCGACGGTCAAACACGGCGACCGCCTGGAGATCCTGCAGCGCCGGCGCCGCTTCCTGAAGGTGCGGACCGAAGCCGGAGCCGAAGGCTGGGCCGACGAGCGCCAGTTGCTTGCCACCGGCGACATGGCTTACCTGAAAGACCTCGCCCAGCGCGCCGCCAAGATGCCGGCGCAGGGACAGGGCACCACCTACAGCGAGCTCAACGTGCACACCCAACCCGCGCGCCAGTCACCCAGCTTCCTCCAGATCAAGCAAAAAGAGAAGGTGGACGTGCTGCTCCACGTGGTGTTGCCGCGGACCGAAATTGCACGGACACCTCTGCTTCCCCCGCCGCCGAGGAAGCCCAAAACCGCTCCCAAGAAGACGGCGGGCAAGGAGCCGAAGTATCCTCCGCCGCCCATGCCGGCGCCGCCTCCGCTTCCCAAGGATTGGCTCGAGTTGTCGAAGACCGATCTGTCCGACGAGGCCGCTCCAGTTGAAGAGGAGGTCGACGAGAAACCGGCTCCCACGGATGAATGGAGCTTGATCCGCACCGCCGGCGGCCAGTCGGGATGGGTGCTCACGCGCCGCCTGGTGATGGCGATTCCCGACGACGTCGCCCAGTACGCCGAAGGGCGCCGGATCGTGTCCTATTTTTCCCTCGGCAAACTTCAAGATGGCGACGAGAAGAAGGACATCTGGCTCTGGACCACCATCACCGACGGACCGCACCCCTACGATTTCGAGAGCTTGCGCGTCTTCATCTGGAGCCTGCGCCGCCATCGCTACGAAACCGCGCACATCGAGCGCAACCTCAAGGGCTACTCCCCGGTGCTGCTGAAGGATGTCGAATTTTCAACATCGGCCAAATCGAAAGGAGCGGCGGCGAAGTACCCCGGCTTTTCGGTTTGCATCGAGAAGAAGGATGGGCAGCGCTACCGCCGCGAGTACGTGCTCCTGACCAACGTCGTGCGCTTCGCAGGCGAGTACCCTTGCGAGACGGTTCCCTCGCCGGTCGAGACCCTGAAAACCCGTGTCGTCCAATCCACCATTCCGACTTCTGAGCCTCCACCGGCGGAATCCTTCACCCAGAGAATGAAGAAGCGTCTCGTGGCGATTGTCCATGGAAAGTTCGGGGGTTAACCGCGGAGGCGCGGAGGGCGCTGAGGAAGACGCGGAGAAAACAAAATCAGCCTGAGCGTAAGGGGCAGCCGAGAGCGCTGAGAAAAAACCAAGGGCTGCGAAGGCTCGCGGGGCACCCCCCTGGCTCTCAGGTTTTGATGTTCTCCGCGCTTATCTCCGTTCCTCCGCGGTCGTGAGAAGAAATCGAGGCCGGTTCCGTTTTGACCCGGTTAACTGCTTGGGCAGCGGAATGGTGGGGCGGACCCCTGGTCCGCGCGGGACGCCCTCGTCCCGCTGCCGCACAGCGGTCGATTCTCCGGGGGTAACCCCTGGCGCCTCCGCGTCCTTGTTCTCAGGTTTTGACTTTCCCTTGCTTTTCTCCGCGCTTATCTCCGTTCCTCCGCGTCGGGGTACCCCCTGGGTCCGGTGAGGTCCTCTTCAGTGGAGCCCTTCCATCAACTTCAGGCTCGATTCCGTGCGCTGGAAGGAATACACGCCGGCTTTCGTATCGGCGCTCAGGAACACGGCATAGAGCGTAGTCGCGCCGGCCGGATCGGACGGCGTGAACTCGCGCCACTTCTGTTTGAGCCCGCTGGCCGCGTCCACCTTGTACAGCGTCGCGGGCATGCGGTAGGCCGTGTAGAGGAACAGTTGCCGGCCGTCGGCGCTCCAGCGGATGAACTGCTCGCCGGGCTCGATCGCGGGAAAGGTGCGCGGCTGGCCACCGTCCACGGGGTACAACGCGACCCTGCCGCCCGGTCCGGTGGCGGCCACCATGCGGCCATCCGGCGAAACCGAGTTGCCGCGCAGCGACATGCCTTCGCCGGTGAACGCGCGCGGCCGATCGGGCGGCCAGACGTTCTGCACCCACAGGCGCGGCCCGCGGCCCGCCTCACCGGCCGCAAACAGGATGCGCCGCGAGTCCGGGAACCACTGCGCGAAGCGCTGGTAGCTCAATCCGGCCTGCGGCAGCCGAACGGTTTCGCCGGCGCCGGTCGGGATCAGCAGCAACTGCGGCGGTGACGTAAGCAGGGTGGTCAGCACCCATTTGCCGTCCGCCGAGAGCGACTCGCCCTCTCCATCGCCCAGACGCACCACCGCCGAACCGTCGGTCTTGCGCAGGCACACCGCATAGTTGCTGGAGAGCGCCGGCTCGGTGAAGACCAGCGTCTTACCGTCGGGCGAGAGATCGTTGGGGAACGAATCCGTCAACCAGGTCAGGCTGCGCTGCCGCGAGTCGCCGTCCTGTTGCCAGACAATTTCGTTGCGGCTGATGTAACTGTCCACCAGGGCGCGCCCGTCGGACCTCACATCGCGCAGAAAGCATCCCGTAGGCGCCCTCATCAACGCGCGCCTGTGTCCGGAGAGAGTCGTGGCCCACAGGGTATCCGCGTACCCCTGCGTGCTGCCCACGAACCAGAGATCCTTGCCGCCGGGCGCCCAGGCGACGCCGTCCAGCGTTTCCCAGCCGCTCGAAACCGTCGTCTTGCGGCCGTGGAGATCGACCACCGCCACGGATCCGCGGTCGTCGTTGCGCAGCGGATGCTCGGCGAAGGCGATGCGATCGCC
Organism: Candidatus Sulfopaludibacter sp. SbA4; assembly: GCA_900290305.1. GTDB lineage: Bacteria > Acidobacteriota > Terriglobia > Bryobacterales > Bryobacteraceae > OMOG01. Next base: position 1,125 of record OMOG01000472.1, on the reverse strand, counting down.
CGCGGGCGAGACGCGCACGCTATCGATGTATCCGGCGGTCTCGTACAGCACTTTGCCCGCAGGATATTCGAGGCGGGCCACGCCGTTCACCACGTGGGCCACGGCCAATTCTGCACCCGCCGGATCCCAGTCGGCATCTTCGACATCGGCCAGCAGGACGCGCGGCGCTCCCCCGCTCAGCGGCGCCCGCGCCAGTGTGCCGCGCGGCGGAATGCCCGGAACCGCGCCCAGGATCGCGTCGAGCCCGATGGCCATCTCGCCCTTGGAAGAAATCGCGAACAGGTGCGCGCCGGTGAGGCCCAGCGGCCGCGCATCGGGCGATTCGATGCGGCCCAGGTAAACGTCCGAGGGGGCGCCATCCCAGGTAGCGCTGTAGGCCACCGTGCGGCCGTCGGGAGCGAACCGGGCGCCGGTGACGAATCCGCGCTGGAAGGTCAGCCGGGTGAACGACGGAGGAGCTTGCTGGAAGAGCATTTTGCCCAGCCAGATGCCCGCAGCCGCGCAGGCCAGTGCTAACGCGGCCACGGCGGGCCACGCTACCAGGCGCCCTTTCTTCCGCACCGCGGGCGCGACAAACCGGCTGCCGGTGGTACTTCCAGAGAGTGTCTGCAGCGCGAATGCCAGGTCCCGCGCCGATTGAAACCGGTTCTCTGGATTCTTCTCCAGACAATGGCTGACGATCTGCCGCAGCGCGGGCGGAACCTCCGCCGGCAATTCCTGGGGCTCGTCGCGCAGCATCGCGCTCACGATCTCGATCGCGGTCTTGCCCGCAAACGGACTCCTGCCGGTCAGCATTTTATATAGCAGCAGCCCGAAGCTGAAAATGTCCGAACGGTGGTCGGACGGCAGTCCCCGCATCTGTTCCGGCGACATATGGCCCAGCGTGCCGAGCACCGAGCCTTCATGCGTGAGGGTAGATAGCTCCTGCCCATCGGCCCCCTGGCTGACCTTGGCGATTCCGAAATCCAGGATCTTGGCGCGGCCGTCGCGCGTCACCATGATGTTGCTGGGCTTCAAATCGCGATGCGTGATGCCGCGCGCGTGGGCCGCGGCCAGCGCGTCGGCGATCTGACCCGCCAGTTCGATGGTGCGGCGCAGCCCGACCGGCTTGTCGTCCGGCAGCGG
>OMOG01000227.1 GCA_900290305.1 Candidatus Sulfopaludibacter sp. SbA4 | reverse complement strand
GGGGGTCCGCCCCACAATTTGCAGCATTCCCAGTGGTGGGAAAAAACTATGTGGCATTGGGCAGGATTGCCTGGCCCACAAGCTCGGCACCGGTCACGTTTCGCCGTTCTCACCATGGTCGGGACCAGCCTCAATCAACTGAATCAGTTTGCAGACGAGAAACAAAGATTTGCGTGACCGCGAGAAAGATAGTAAGGCGGCGGCTCATCGGATTACCGCGTAGATCGGGCCGGACGCGTCATCGATCTCGACGCGCGCACGGCCGGAGGGCCCGTCTTTCACCTTGACGGACTTACCCATCAAGTCAGTGGCAGAGATCAGACTCGGCCTGGCGAATTCCACAGTCCGGCGGTCGCCCGGTAGATCGCTCCATACGATGAAGGCGGTATCCTTCGCTCCGTCCAGGCGCATCGCGTGGATCCCGGCGGGCGTCTGCTGGATCATGCCGGCATACTTGCGGCCTCTCACCGCTCCCATCAACATGCCGATGGCTCTCATCGCGGGCTTCTCATTGTCACTCGCATCCAGCAGGCCGTAGTTGTGCTCCGGATTGGCAGGATCGGGTCCATCGTCGCGCAGATCGTACCAGACCGCGAGCGGCAATCCGGCGGCCCATACGGTGAGTAACTCGCGCACCGCCAGAACCGCCTGGCGCCTGCGGCCCGCCTCCGTGTGACCGTTCGACGGAGCCTCCTTGGGAGCATTCGCCGACGAGTATCCCCACTCCGTGTCCCAGATTTCGAGGCGCTCTCCGAACGCGCGAGCCGCCCATTCGCGCAGGATCGCCAGCTCCGGCGCGATGGTTTCGGGGCCGGCCTTGGGGTACGGGTGAATGCCGATCGCGCTCAAGCCGGCCGCGAGATTCGTGTCCACGGCGCGGCTCAGGAACGCTATATCGAGCCTCGATAGACCTCCACTCGACACCCTGGCGGATGGATCGGCCCGGCGGATGGCCGCCACGGCTTCCCGCAGCAGGGCGGCGTATTCGGAAGCGTTCGGAGAGGGCCCCCAAAACTGGCTGGTGTCCGGCTCGTTCCAGATTTCGTATCGTACGTTGCGGCCTTTAAAACGGGCGGCCGCGGCTTCGGCGAAGCGGCCGAATGCGGCGATGTCCGGCAGGGTCCGAGGAACGCTGCCGCCGTGATCGGGATGGCCGTAATCGAGAATCCAGAGCACACCCATGCCGCGGGCGTCCAGCGCGCGCAGTAACGCGTCGTAAGCGAAGAAGCGAAAGCGGCCGCCCCGTTCGACATTCGACCAAAGCATATCCATGCGCACAAACCGGAAGCCGGCCGCGCGGGCCTGGTCGAGGGCCGGGTCGTCCTGGAGTAAGTGTATATTGACACCCAGGCGGGGCGCCAATTCCACTGACTCGGGCGGCGGCGGAGAGACCGGGACCGCGGCATCGATGGAGAAGATCTCGGGGGACTCCCGCAGTTGGATGTCGTCAAAACTCACCGAGCCTTCCACAGTGACTCGGGCGAGTGACTGTACAGAGATGGCGATTTCGGCGAGCTGCCCCTTGATTCTGGCGCGGGTATACTGCCAGTCGCCCGCTTTGGGGTGTTCCAGGGTAGCCGCCGGAATGGGAAACCGCAGAGCCCGGCCGCTGGTGTCCTTCGCCACGAGAAAGACTTCGACCTCCGGCGGGAAACGAATCCACAGGGAAATCGCGGGATTATGCATCTTGGGTAGCGGGGACGCTGCCATCCACATGGCTTCGACCGGCGCGCCGGCCAGACGGTATTGCAGCACCGCCCCGTGCCCCCGGTGTCCGGGTCCGAGTGACAGCGTACCGCCCACAGACCGCCAGTTTTGGAGCGCAGTTGGAGCTTCGAAATCGGCGATCATGTAAGGCGCCTGGTCGGATGCCAGCGCGATTGCGCAGGCCAGGGTCCAGGCGGCAATTCCCGCGCATTTCCCCAAGCGACTTCCCTCTACACCATGGTCCCACGGATAATCGGAACTGTATGAACCGGCAATTCGATTTCGACCGCGGCGACATTGCCGCGCGCTACGATCGCGGGCGCAGTCTTCCCGTGGAGACCGTCGCTCAGTGGCTGGACGAGATCGGCGCGCACCTGCCGGCGGGTGTTGCGCGCATCCTCGATCTGGGCTGCGGCACCGGGCGATTCACGGCTCCGCTGGCGGCGCGGTTCGCCGCCAGAGTCTGCGGGCTCGACCTGTCCGCGAAGATGCTCGCGGTGGCGCGGCAGACGCTGGGCGATTCACCCGCGGCACTGGTGCAGGCGGCGGCCGAAGCCCTGCCATTCCGCGCGGGGGTGTTCGATGCGGTGCTGGTTTCGATGGTGCTGCATCATATAAGGTCGCGCGCGGGGGCGCTGGCCGAGGTGCGGCGCGTACTGGGAAGCGGCGGCAAGCTGATCGTCCGCACGGCCAGCATCGAGACTATGGACTCCTACCTGTGGGCCGCCTTCTTCCCCGATGCCGCGGCGGTCGAAGCGTCGCGCGTGATGCCGCGGCACGCCATCGAGGAGCTGATGGCGGACCACGGTTTCGTGCCGGAGACACACCGCGTGGTGGAGCAGGTCTTCGCCGCCGACCTGGCGGAGTACTGCGGGAAGATCGCACAGCGGACCCTTTCGAGCCTGGCGGCGATCTCCGATGCGGCCTTCGAGGCGGGATTGTCCGCGCTCCGGCGGCACTGCGCCGCGAAGGAGTCGAGGCCGGTGTATGAGCAGGTAGACCTGTTCGTATTCCGAAGGTAAAGTGCCGGGCGAATCCCGCCGATTACTACTCAGTGCCTGGAATGAAGAGACAAGCGGAAGCGCACCTGACCGGCCGCGAGCGCACGCGCCTGCGGGTGGCGCGAGAGAACGGATACCTGAACGCCCGCTCGGCGGACAACCGGCGTTTGGTCGAGGCGTTCAGCCTGTGGTGTTGGCTGTTGAAGATCCCGATGGTGTGGCTGGAGCGGCGCACGCCGCATTCGCGGTACGGCCGCGTCCATCTGGACATGTTCACGACGGCCAACGCGCTGACGGCCGCGGGGCAAGCCGAGATGCGGGCGCACGGACCGGCGCGCGCATCGCCGCACGACGCGTGCTGGGAGCGCGTGCCATTGCGGGAGCTGGAGCGGGTGGCCAACACCGTGTTTCGAGCGGCCACGCGCATGGGGAACTACGAGCCGACTCGCTCGATCTTCGTCGTCGACATGCGGCGGGAGAAGCCGGAGATCAGTGGGACAGACGATCGGTTTTTGTCGTCTGTCGAGCAGCCGCAACTTAGCGCGGCCTGACAGGCCACGAAAAACGATGGCCTGTCCCACATAGCGCGGCCTGACAGGCCACAGACAGCCCTCAGCGGTCAGCTTTCAGCGCTCAGGTTCCCTCGGCGGCGATGAAGCGCAACGCACTGCCTGCAAGGCTGACCGCTGAATGCTGATTGCTGACAGCTCTGTTAGCATAATCGGTTGGTCTCTGTCGTAGTCGTCAACTGGAACCGGGCCGCGCTCCTGCGTGCCTGCCTCGCGTCGCTGGCAAAGCAGGCGGGCGTGGCTTTCGAAACCATCGTGGTGGACAATGGCTCAACCGATGGGTCGGCGGATATGGCCGAGCGGGAGTTCGGTGTGGTGGTGGTGCGCAACCGCGAGAATCGCGGCTTCTGCGTGGCTAATAACCAAGGAATCGCAGCCGCTCGCGGCGAGTTCATCGCGCTCCTCAACAACGACGCCGAAGCGGAGCCCGGGTGCCTCGCGGCGCTCCATCGCGCCTGCTCGCGCGCGCCCGACATTGGAATGGCAGCCGCCAAAGTGCTGGTGTGGGAGGATCCGCGGCGCATCGACAAGGTGGGCCACCTGATCTATCCCGACGGCCAGAATCGCGGACGCGGCTCCGGCGCGCTCGACACCGGGCAGTTCGACCGCGAAGAAGAAGTGCTTTGGCCGGATGGCTGCGCGGCCATGTATCGCAAGGAAATGCTCGACCGCATCGGTAGCTTCGACGAGGACCTGTTCGCCTACGGCGACGATGCCGAGCTGGGGCTGCGGGCGCGCATCGCCGGTTGGAAGTGCATCTACACACCGGAGGCGATCGTGCGCCACCACCGCGCGTCCACGCTGGGGAAGGACTCGGTGCGGCGGCTGGAGCTGATCGAGCGCAACCGCGTGCTGCTGGTGCTCAAGCTGTTTCCCTGGAGCCTGCTGTGGCTGAACCCGTTTTACCTGGCGGCGCGCGTGGCGGCTGGCATGGCGGCGGCAGGGCGCGGCACCGGCGACACGGCGCATTTCCCGGGGATTCGCGGCAAGTGGGCTATGGCGCGCGCGCTGATTCGCGGCGACCTGGCGGCCCTGCGCATGATGCCGCGCACGCTGCGCAAGCGCGCGGAGATGCGGCGCATCCGGCAGCTCTCGCCCGGTGAGGTGCGGCGGCTGATCCTGGCCCACCGGCTGAGCCTGAGGGAGACGGCGTGAGCGCGTGCCTGGTCTGCGGTTCCAGCCGTTACGCTCCGCTCTTCAAGGCGTCGGACCGGCTGTATCGCACGACCGCCAGGGAGTTCGCGGTAGTGCGCTGCGGCGAGTGCGGGCTGCTGCGGCTCGACCCGCAGCGGGCTGCTGCGGCTCGACCCGCAGCCGGCCCCCGAGGAACTGCGCCTCTACTATCCGGACAACTACTGGTTCGCGCCCGACCAAAGCGCTGCCGGCCGCATGGAGGAGGCGTACCGCCGGCTGGTGCTGCGCGACCACGTGCGGTTTGTGGAGCGGGCGCTGCGCGAGTCGCAGGCGCGCGGGCCGCTGCTCGACGTGGGGGCTCTTTCTCGGGCTGATGCGCGAGCGCGGCTTCCGCGGAGTGGGGCTGGACTTCTCGCGCGAGGCGGCGGCGATCGCGTGGCGGCGGCACCAGGCTCCGGCCGTGTGCGCCATGCTGGAACACGCGCCGTTCCGCGCGCAAAGCCTGGCGGGCGTGACCATGTTCCACGTGCTCGAGCATCTCTACGATCCACGCGCCTACCTTCGCTCGGCGTACGAGCTGCTGGCGCCCGGCGGGCGGCTGGTGGTGCAGGTGCCCAACGCCGCGTCGTGGCAGTTCCGGCTGCTAGGGCGCGCGTGGAACGGAGTGGACGTGCCGCGCCACCTGTTCGACTTCCGCGGACGCGACGTGGAGAAGCTGCTGGAGTCGTGCGGATTCGCCGTGGTGCGGCGCAAGTATTTCTCGCTGCGCGACAATCCGGCGGGCCTGGCGAGCAGCGTGGCGCCGTGGCTCGACCCCATGGCGCGGCGCGTGCGCCGGGTGCGCGAGGGCTCCGGCGCGCGGCTGGCCAAGGACCTGGCGTACTTCGCGCTGGTGCTGGCTGCGCTGCCCTTCACGGCCGCGGAGGCGGCGTTCCGCGCGGGCTCGACGGTGATGATCGAGGCGCGGCGGCCATGAGGCACGTGGCGCAGGCACTCATGCCTGCCCTGTCGAGACTTCCAGCTTACGGACCCGTTCCGGGCGTCTCGACACCGGTTCGCTGTGGTGACAGAGTGTCGAAGACAGGCGTCGGCATGAGTGCCGACGCGGCAGGCACGAGTGCCTGCGCCACGGTGGTGATCGAGCCATGAATCATACCTGGATCGCCTACCATCTGCCCAAGCCGCTGCGGCGGCACATCCTGCACTTCGAAGTGGAGATCGAAGATGCCGTGGCGGAGCTGGCGCGCGGGCTGCCGCCAGGCGCGCGGGTGCTCGACGCGGGTGCGGGCGAAGGCCAATACGCGCACCACTTCGCGCGGCAGCGGTACTGCGGAGTGGACCTGGCCGTGGGCGACGCGGCGTGGGACTACAGCCGGCTGGATGCCATCGCCGATCTGACGGCGCTGCCGTTTCGAACCGGGGCGTTCGACGCCGCGCTGCACATCGTCACCATCGAGCACCTGCGCGAGCCGGGCCGCGCGCTGCAGGAGATTGCGCGCGTGCTGGCGCCGGGGCGTACGCTGCTGATCGCTGCGCCGCACGAGTGGGAGGTCCACCAGGCGCCGCACGACTACTTCCGCTACACGCGCTACGGGTTGGCGTACCTGCTGGAATCGAGCGGCTGCGAGGTGACGGAGATGCGCGCGGCTGGCGGCTACTTCCGGCTGCTCGCACGGCGCCTGCTCAACGGGCTACAATTCTTTACAGGCGGTCTTCGCTGGCTGTGGTTCATTCCGGCGGCGCTGATCGTGGTCCCCCCGGCGCTAGTCCTGCCGTTCCTCGACTTCCTCGACCGGGAGCGGAATTTTACCGTGGGGTACATTTGTACAGCCCGCAAACGCAAGGAAACCAATTGGACGGAGTCATCGTAGTCGATAAGCCGGAAGGGTGGACCTCGCACGACGTCGTCGGCAAGGTTCGCCGCATCGCGAAAACCAAGCGGGTCGGCCACATGGGGACGCTCGACCCCATCGCCACGGGCGTGCTGCCGCTGGTGATGGGGAAGGCCACGCGCCTGGCCCAGTTCTACACGCGCAGCGACAAGGTCTACGAGGGCGTGGTGCGGTTCGGCTGGGCCACCAACACCTACGACCGCGCCGGCACGCGAGTGGGCCCGCTGACCGAGGTCACGCTGGATCGGGCGGAGCTGGAACTTCACCTGGAAAAGTTCCGCGGGGAGATCCTGCAAACTCCGCCGCCGGTTTCGGCGAAGAAGGTCGATGGCAAGCGCGCGTACGAGCTGGCGCGGCAATCGGTGTTGGTGGAGCTGGAGCCGGTGAAGGTGCAGGTCTACGAGCTGACGCTGATCGAGTGCCAGGGCGCGGACGCGCGGCTGCGCACGCACTGCTCGGGGGGTACGTACATGCGGTCGATCGCGCACGACCTGGGCCAGTTGCTGGGATGCGGAGCGCACCTCCACGAGCTGCGGCGGGTGGCGAGCGCGGAGTTCGGCATCGCCCACGCGCGGACCATCGCCCAACTGGAATCGCTGGCGGCGGAGGAGCGTCTGCCGGATGCGCTGGTGCCGGCGGCCGAGATGCTGCCGGGCTTTCCCAGCGTGTTCGCGGACGACGTGACGGTCACGGGGATCCGCAACGGCCGCAACTTCCCGGCGTCGCCATTTCGCGCGCATCCGGCATCGCGGTATGTGAAGGCGGTGACGCGGCAGGGCGAGCTGGTGGCCATCGGGGAGGCGGTGCTTCCGAATCTGTACCATCCGATCGTGGTGCTGTAGTGCGCGTTACTGGTGCGGACCCGGGTCAGAAGTTCACTAACGTATCGCGTGACTGCTTGGCGACGCGCGCGGCTCGTTCAGAGCCACGACCGTCAGGGAGTGGTCACTGCGGAATACGAGATCAAACTCCTCCCTGCTATACTCCAGCTTGCTGCCATCTGCTCACGATAGGGGATTTCCTGCCATGACGGCGCAAAGAAAGGACCTGCTGAGAGTCCTGGAGGAACTCAGCGAGTACACCCCTTCGGTACGCTTCGGGCAGTTGATCGCCAACCTGTCCTACCTTGCCAGGGGACCGACCAACGAAGCGATCTGGGATGCCGAGGATGCGGAGCTGCTGGCGGCCGCGCGGAAGCACTTGAGGGAACTTCAGGGCGAGAAGGCCCCGGCAGCCTGACGGACCATCGCCCGCCCAGTTCCGATGGGAACCCGAGTTCTTGTTGCGCTGGGCGCGGATCAACCGCTGCCCGGCTTCCCGAGCGCATTCTTGGGACGACGGGGGACGAAGGCCGCGGAAGCTCTCCGGCTCATCCTTGGTCTTTGAGGAGATCGTTCAGAATGTCCCGTGCGATATAGAAGTTCGTGAGGCGCAAGCGGTCGATGGCGCTCTTGAAATCGAGCAAACCTTCCTTTGCCGCCGTTCGCAAAACGCCGAGCGTGCCCGTGAAATCGGATGCCGCCGTTCCGCCTCTCGCCTGCCGCGACGCTCATCGATGATCAAATTATCGGCTCCCAGTTCTTGCGCGAGGAGAATAGCGTCGCGTTCACCGGCATCGAGACGGGCTTTCAGGAGCTCCGCGTCCGGAGCTTGACCGGGAGCGCGCGTCTCGAGCCATGCGGGAGGCTTGGCGATCCACAAGCGCACCGCGTCCGGCGCGTGCAGCCTTTTCAGTTCGGCGCAGACCGCGGGAGGAACGAGAATGCGACCGTAGAGCTTCGGCAATACCCCAAATCTCGCCAATCAAGATCAGATAATTGACCGGACCCGTGTCGGCGATGACGATCATCCGGCGCGCAACTCGGTGACCGGCTCGTTCTCCTGTTCGGCTTTGTACCGGCGGGCGGCATCTAGCGCGGTGGCGGTGTCGTGCTCCAGGTCTTCGAGGGAGTAATGCAGGAAGACACCGCGTTCCTTGAGGAACCCGTGGACCTCCATGCGCGTTTCGAAACCGAGCAACTGACGGACATCCGATTCCGAGAGCCGGTCCGCACGATAGCCTTCGAGCGGAACCGCCTCGATCACGGCACGCGGGGGGTTTTCGCCCTTGGTCGAGAGCGCACCCACCAGCTCATCCGGGATTTAGACAGTGATCGTCATGGTACCCTTTTCCAAAAGTGGCTTTCCACCCCACCCCACCCTAACCGGTCCCTTGCCCGGCGTCAAGTTTCATGCGGAATAGCGTCCTTGATGTTCCGCTATCCTAACGCTCCAGCCATCCTCTCGAAAAGAGAGGGCCCGTATCCCCGCAGGGTGGCACAGGCATTCCTGCCTGTGTTCTTCGTATCCACGCGTGTTACGGTTCGACGCGCGCGCGTTCCTGGAGTTGTTGTTCCAAGACCCCCCGCGCAGCTTTGCGGCTTTGTTCCCATGACCACATTCTCTAAAAGAATTCCTCCGGGCGGCTGTCGCCGTCCAAAAAGAAAAGAAAAAAGGCAAGAGCGCAAAGGGGAATTAATTCCCCGCGCACCGGACACCGACGGTGAGGCCGTCACGGCCCACCGGGACGCACCCGCCACGGCCCGACGCGCGCGTGTACCTGGAGTTGAAGCCCCAAGACCCCCCGCGCAGCACTCGTAACGTCCCACTCGATGGGCCGCGCGGATCGGTCGCGGCGCCCGGCGGGTATTGCTCGGCATACCAGTCCTCTACCCATTCCCACACGTTCCCCAGCATGTCGTGCAATCCCCAAGCGTTCGCCTGCTTCTGACCCACTTCGTGTGTCTTGCCTCCGCTGTTGCTGTTGTACCATGCGATCTGGCCGATCTCGCCGTAACGGCTTCCGGTGCTGCCCGCACGCGCCGCATACTCCCACTCGGCTTCGTCGGCAGGCGCATGCCTACCTTCTCGCAGTAGCTTCGCGCTTCCTCCCACGTGATTGATTCCACCGGAAGCTTGGGGCCTTTGAATCTGCTCGGGTTGGTCCCCATCACGCGCTGCCAGGCCTCCAGGGTGACTTCGGTCTGTCCCATCCAGAAACCCTCGGAAATGGTCACCTGATGCGCCGGCTTCTCCTCGTCGAAGCACTCGCTATCCCCGGGCGAGCAGCCCATCAGAAAGGTCCCAAGCGGAATCCACACGTAGGTCAGACCGTCTTTCTCGTTTCGCTTCGTAGCGCCTGCGCGGAGGACTGGGGGCGCCGGAGCTTGCTCTTCCGGTGACGTTGAACGGACCGAGTCAACGATCACAAGACGCGGAGGCCGCATGGTTACGGTCGATTCGCTGTCCGTGCCGAACGAGTCCGCCAGCTTCCTGGCGAATTCCCTGCACGACGCAAAACGATCGCCCGGCTTCTTCGCCAGCGCCTTGCAGATCACCTCCGAGGTGCGCGGCGAAACGCCCGGATTCACGGTGTGCAAGAGCGGCGGCGGCACCGACACGATCTGGAACATCAGAGCCGGGCCGTTGTCGGCGGCGAAGGGCATTTTGCCGCAGAGCATCTCGTGGGCGATGATGCCCAACGACCACTGGTCCGCCTTACCGTCCACCTTGGGCGACCTGATCTGCTCCGGCGACATGTATGCCGGGCTGCCCAGAAACGAGCCTGTGCGCGTAACGCTCTGCGACACAATGCGGGCGATTCCAAAGTCGGTGATCTTGACCTTGCCGTCGGGACGGACCAGGATGTTCGCCGGCTTCACGTCGCGATGCACGATCCCCTCGCCGTGGGCGTAGTCGAGGGCGTCGGCCACTTGGGCCACAATCGAAACCGTCATCTGGTGGTCTTGCGGCTGGCCGTTCGAAAGTGTCTTTTCCAAGGAACAGCCGTTAACCAGTTCCATGACCAGGTACTGCACGCCGCCCTCTTCGCCGAGCTGATAAATGGTAACGATGTTGGGGTGCGAGAGTTTGCCGGCGGCAGCGGCCTCGCGGGCAAATCTTAACTTGAGCTCGGTGCTCTCCGCAGCGCTCACCGACTCTTCGCGCCGGATGACCTTGATCGCAACGGCACGGCCAATGGCTGGGTCGAAGCCGCTGTAGACCACCCCCATCCCCCCATGGCCCAACTCTTCCAGAAGCTGGTATGGCCAATGGTGTGGATGATCATGTTTCCACATCTTACCGAAGCGCAGGCCACAATGGAAGCGAACTTATGCCCCTCGGATGGCTTAGACAATGGGTCACGAGGGGCACGCCCACTCGCTCCGAACCTCGCCCAGTTGGACTGAATGGTCCACCGAAACCGCAACGACCACCCCGCGGTCCGGCCTGAAGCTGATCTGCCCCGGCCCGGCGCCACTGGTCGCCGCGTCGAATCAAACATCGGCGGCATATCCCAGCATTCGCGCCGCCTCGCGCGCAGGCACTATACGGGTTTCTCCCATGCCGTTTCAGGCCGAGCAAATGGCGTCGGTCGCCCGTGATCAGGTAGTCGGCCTTGATCAGGTAGTCGGCCTTCGCGGCCTCGGCCATCGCGAGCAGGAAGTTATCGGCTGGGTCGGTGCAGACGGTCACGGTGGGCAGCGGACCCGTCAGTCCCGCAAGAGCGCGGATCTCATTCACCATGGCGCCTGCTGCTGCCGGCCGGACGTACTTCCGCACCCTGGGATATCGGGTCACGCGCCGGAGTTCTTCGAGCTGGTCTTCGCTGGTGATTAGTGTGAATAGGCCCGTGCGCCAGCACTGGTACAGATAGGCAGGGATACCTTCGGGCACGATGAGCGCGCTGACCAGGATGTTGGTGTCGAGGATGCTCCGCACCGGCATTTACGCCGGGAAGCGCTGGGACCGGACTGCCCGAACCGCCTCGTCGATCGCGGCTTCGATCTCTTCGGGAGGAACGTTCGCGTTGGCCGCTTTGGTCTCGGCGACAGTCCGATCCAGCACACGCCACCGCACCGCATCTTCCACGAATTTCGACAGATTCACTTTTCGCTTGCCATGTCGAGCGAGGTAGGAGCGCAAGGCCTTGTCGGTTTCTTTGGAAATCACCAGCGACCAACGAACTGTTTCTGCCATCTATCCTCTGGTAAATATCTTACCACTGGAGGCTTCCTTCCTCACCACTTCTGCTCTTGGCCCGCGTCCGGAGATCGACTCCCGGGGATTACGGCCCATGATAGGGGAACTGTGATAATAGGAGGGGAGGTGATGAAGGTCGAGGTGGAGCTGTCACCGGACACCGGGGCCGTACTGCTGGAGCTTGCCAAAGCCGAAGGGCTGTCGCTGGATGAATTTGCCGCGCGGACGTTGGAGTCAGTCGCCGGCGTGAACAACTCGCCCGCCAAAACGCCTCCCGAGGAACGGGTAAGAGCCTTCGACGAATTCCTGGCCGGGTTCGAGTCGAACGTGGCCCTTCCGCAAGAGGCCTTCGAGCGTGAGCACTGGTATCCCGACCGTTGGTAGACGGGATGGATTATCTGGTCGATACGAACGTCTGGTTGCGCTCCCTTGCGACAGCAAATACCTGCGGCAGGGCGTTGCGCTCTGCGTGCCCCCACAGAACCTGGTGGTCTTGTGGGGCAGACGATCGGTTTTCGTCGTCTGCCAGCCCGAGGGGCGGTTCCAGCGGCCGGCAGGCCACGAAAAACGATGGCCTGCCCCACGCGCCGCTCTGGCAATCACCTAAGTCAAGCGGATGGAGTGGGGCGAATTCTGACGACATCCCTGAGTCTTCGAGCGACACGCAGGCTGGCCCGGAGCGCGCTTATGAAGACTGCCATTGCCAGGTCCTTGCTATCATGGGATCACTCCCCAGATGATTGTCGATGCCGGCACTGCAAGGTTCGATTCCATTTCTCTCGACAACGGCGCCACGCTGGCTCCGGTTGAAGTAGCCTACGAGACGTACGGGAAATTGAACGCGTCCAAATCCAACGCCATCCTGGTGCTGCACGCGTTCTCGGGCGATGCGCACGCGGCGGGCATCAGCCACGAGACGGGCAAGCCGGGATGGTGGGACAACATGATCGGACCGGGCAAGGGGTTCGACACCGACCGCTACTTCGTGATCTGCACCAACGTGCTGGGCGGATGCCGGGGGACGACAGGGCCTGCGTCGATCAACCCGGCCACGGGCTGCCCTTACGGCATGGCGTTCCCGGTGATCACCATCGGGGACATGGTGCGGCTGCAGAAGATGCTGGTGGACTGGTTCGGCATTCCGCGGCTGCTCTCGGTATCGGGCGGGTCGATGGGCGGGATGCAGGCGCTGGAGTGGGCGGTGGCGTATCCGGACCGCGTGGTGTCGGCCATCCCCATCGCGGCCACCACGCGGCACAGCGCGCAGCAGATCNNGACCCGGACTGGAACGGGGGCAACTACTACGGCAAGCAGCCTCCGGCGCGCGGGCTGGCGGTGGCGCGGATGGTGGGGCACATCACGTACATGAGCGACGAATCGATGCGCGAGAAGTTCGGGCGGCGGCTGCGCGGCAAGGAGAGCGTCAGCTTCGGGTTCGACGTGGACTTCGAAGTAGAGAGCTACCTGCGCTACCGCGGCAGCCAGTTCGTGAACCGCTTCGACGCCAACTCGTACCTGTACATCACCAAGGCGATGGACTACTTCGACCTCACCAGCGGGCGCGGCTCGGTGGCGGACGCGCTGAGGGCAGCCTCGGCGCGATTCCTGGTGATCAGCTTCAGCTCGGACTGGCTGTACCCGAGCTACCAGTCGCAGGAGATGGTGCGGGCGCTGCGGCGGCGCAACTGCGACGTGGCCTACGTGGAGCTGCAGGCGAACTACGGGCACGACTCGTTCCTGGTGGACGTGGCGGAGCAGGCGGAGCTGGTGCGCGGGTTCCTGGCGAGTACGTTTTCTGCATCGGAACGGCAGGGTGAGAGAGCCCCATGACGGCGCAGCCTCCCAAGAAGCAGGCCTTCGTCCGCGAGTTGCTGGGGCGCAGCGACTACGCCATCATCGGCGAGATCGTGGAGCCGGGCAGCCGGGTGCTGGACCTGGGCTGCGGCGAGGGCGAGCTGCTGGAATGGCTGGCGGCGAACAAGGGCGTGCAGGCGCGCGGCGTGGAGATGTCGAGCGCGCGGGCGCAGCGGGCCATCGCGCGCGGCGTCTCGGTGTTTCAGGGCGATATCGACGAGGCGCTGGCGGACTATCCCGACCAGGCGTTCGACTACGCGATCCTGAGCCAGACTCTCCAGGAGACGGTCTACCCGCGCAAGGTGCTGCACGGGATGGTGCGGGTGGGGCGGCGGGCGATCGTGGCCTTCCCCAACTTCGCGCACTGGGCGGTGCGTGCATCGTTCCTGCGGAGCGGCCGCGCGCCCAACACCAAGGCGTTTCCGTACGCGTGGTACGAGTCGCCGAACATTCACTTCCTGACGGTGCAGGATTTCGAGGAACTGGCGGCGATGGAAGGGCTGACGGTGGAGCGCCGGTTCTTCCTCTCGGGGCACCGCAAGGTGAAGGCGCTGCCGAATTTGCGAGCGGAGGTGGCGGTGTACCTGGTTCGGGGATAGATGGATCTGTGCGCTCACTCCTGGCGCAGGGCGGCGATCGGATCGACTTGCGTTGCGCGCCGGGCGGGCAGGGCAATCGTAAGGATGGCTACGACCAGCAAAAGGACTACGGCCAACACCATCGCGCGGAGGTCCAACAGCGTCAGCCCCACGAAAAGACTCCGTAGGATACGGGCGGCGGCAGGTGTGGCGATCATGCCCGAAATCAGACCGGCGATCACTGGAATGCCGCCATGCCGCCCCACAAGCCACAAAAGATCGGACGACTGGGCGCCGATGGCCCGCCGCAGACCGAGCTCGGGAATGCGGCGGGACACGATCTGCGTGAGCGTGCCATGCAATCCTACGGCGACGATGATCAGGGCCACGGAGGCGAAGAACATCACGACAAAAGCACGGAAGCGGGGATACATGCGCATGCCCGCGATCCGCGAATCGAGAGTCTCGACGGCCTCGACAGGCGTGCTTGGATCGAGCCCGAGAATGGCCTCGGAAATCGACCGGGCGAGACCCGGAACCGGACGCTCGGTGCGAACCGCCACGGCATAGTCCGAGAACGGGTCCTGGGCCAGGGGGCGGAAGACAAGAGGCGTCGGCACCCACCGGGCGTCCCACTCGAGATGCCTCCAATCGCCCGCCACGCCGACGATGGTCAACCAGGGAGGCGTGCCGGAAAAGCTCAGCACGCGGATGGCATGTCCCAGCGGATCGCTGCCGGGAAAATATTCCCGCGCCAGCGACTCGCTCACGATCGCGACCAGCGGACTGTCGGGGCGGTCGCGCTGGTCGAACATGCGGCCGCGCAGGAGGGGAGTCCGCAGCACCTCGAAAATCGCCGGGCTTGCGGCACACTCGGCAACGTCGTAAGTCTGGCTGGGCGGATTGCCGCGGATCTCCAGCAGCGCATCGCCGGCCTCGCGCGAAGGAGGGAGGAAGCTCGCTATGGCGGCACTGGAGACGCCCGGCACGCTACGGAGTCTCTCCAGCAGAGCGGCGTGAAAAGCGGTGCGCCGGCCGGCATCCCGGCGGTTGGCCGGAGTGAGCCACGTCGCAGCGACACCGTCCGAAGCGATGCCGAGCGAATCGGCCTGGATATGCAGGGCGCTGTTCACCAGGAGAACAGCGCCCGTTAGCACGACGAAACAGGCCGCGATCTGGGCAGCGATCATGAGCTGCGAGATCCGCAGGCTCCGCGGCCCCCCGAAGCACACCCCGCGCGCGCCGGCAAAGGAGAAACGCAGGTCACGTTGCGCCGCGAACACGACGGGAGCCACGGCTGACAGGGATCGAGGAAGAGCCACAGGTCCGCGCGCTGCGGATAGAAGCGGAAGGAGCGCGGCATCACGGCTCGTACGGTGCAAGTTTCGCCATCGAAGTCCAGGCTGCGTCCGATGACATTGGGGTCGGCCATCAAGAGCCCGTAGAGAATCTCCCGGAGTGGCATAACATAGACAGTCTATGCTAATGCCGGGGAATCGTCAAATGCTCGATGCGCCAGGTTGGCAGGCCGAGGGACTGCCCCACCAAGGTCAGATCACTTCGAGGATCAGGCACTTCAGGTAGTGAGTCTCGGGGACAGTCAGCAGGATGGGGTGGTCCTGCGACTGAGTGCGGCGCTCGAGGATGCGGAGGGTGCGGCGGGCGTCGAGCGCGGCTTCGGCGAGTAACTGGAGGAAGAGCGGCTCGCCGAGGTGGTGCGAGCAGGAGCAGGTGACCAGGATGCCTCCGGGTTCGAGCAGGCGCAGGGCGCGGAGGTTGATCTCCTTGTAGCCGCGGGCCGCGTCGTCGAGCGAGTGGCGCGACTTGGCGAAGGCCGGCGGGTCGAGCACGACCAATGAGAAGTGGCGGCGCGCCGCGGCGTATCCGGCGAGGACCTCGAAGACATCGGCTTCGCGGAAATCCACGTTGGCGATGGCGTTGGCGTGGGCGTTGGCGCGCGCGGCGGCGATGGCGTTCGAGGAGCTATCCACGGCCTCCACGCTCTCGGAGCGCGCGGCGAGGTGCAGGGCAAAGCCTCCGGTGGAGGTAAAGCAATCGAGGGCCTTGCCGCCTCGGGCGTAGTGTTGGGCAGCGAGGTAGTTCTCGCGCTGGTCGAGGAAGATGCCGGTCTTCTGTCCGTGGAGCAGGTCGGCTGCGAGCGTGAGGCCGTTCATGCGGATGGCGACGGAGTTGGGGATCTCGCCCGCGAGGACGGTGGACTTGAGCGGCAGTTGCTCCTTGGCGCGGACCGCGGCGTCGTTGCGAGCCACGATGGCTTTGGGGTGGAAGATCTCTTCGAGGCAGGAGGCGATGTCCGGCAGCGCGGCGTCCATGCCTTGGTTCAGGGTCTGGACCACGAGGTAATCGGCGTAGCGGTCGACGACGAGGGCGGGCAGCAGGTCGGCTTCGGCGTGGACCACGCGGTAGGCATCGGAATCGCTGACGACTTTGCGGCGGTGGTCTTCGGCGGCGCGGAGGCGGCGGAGGTAGAAGTCGCGGCCGATCTCTTCGACGTGGGGGGAGAGCATGCGCAGGGCGATCTGCGAGGCGCTGCTGTAGTGCGCGGTGCCGAGGGGGCGGCCGTTCGGGTCGGCGACTTTGACGGCGGCTCCGGGTTGGGCGCCGTCGCGGCCGGTGACGTCACTGGTGAAGATCCAGGGATGGCCGGAGGCGACGCGATCGGCGGCTTTGCGGTTGACGCGGATTTCGTGCATGAGAGTCAAAACCAACACAGGCAAGAATGCCTGTGCCACATGGAGGGGTGGGTGGAGAAGAGGCGGCCGATGCCTTGTCCTACAAAGGGCTTTATAATGAAAAGGTGCGCGGTGGAAGGGGTGGCTTCCATGGGGATGCGCTTGGACCAGCCCTCCAGATCCTGGAGCCCGTTGATAAGCGGGTAGGGCGAGCCGACGTACTTGGCGGAGGCGGCGTCGGCATCGTATTCGCGGGAGTCGCCTAAAGCGCCGCCGCGGTTGTCATCGTCGCGGCTGCCGCCGAACCAGAAGGCCATGCGGGCGAGCATGGCGATGGCGGCGAGCGTGGCTGCGACGGAGCTGATCAGGATGTCGCGGTGCAGGACGTGGCCGAGCTCGTGGGCGATGACGCCTTCGAGCTCGGAATCGTTCATGATCTGGAGAATGCCGGGGGTGAAGGCCACCGAGGCGTGCGACGGATTGTGGCCGGTGGCGAAGGCGTTGGGCGATTGCTCGGGGATCGCGTAGAGCTTGGGCATGGGGAGGCCCATACGGTCAGCGAGGCGGCGCAGGATGGGGGCGACGCGACGGTAGATCTCCGGGTTCCCGGTTTCGCTGACGGGCTGGGCGGCGTACATCGCGACCGCGATTTTGTCGGAGAAGAAGTAGCTGGAGAAGTTCATTTTAGCTGCTTTTTGACGCCTGGGTTGCAAACAAAAAGTCCGGCGTGGAAAACCGCGGCGCCGTCCCTTGAATCTGCACGGCTACGTAGCCGCCAGTGAAGTTTTGGCCTTTTCCGGTACTCAACGCGCAACCGTAAGGTGACTGCGCGGGCACAAAAAGCTGCGGCAGGGCCGCGGCGCGCGCCGATCCGCGCGTCGATAGGTTCGGCCCGCCGTCTTTGTCGCTGGAAGAATCGCCCAGTTTTTCGCCGTGCCGGATGATTATCACCTGGCTCGGTCCGCTTTTTGAACTATTTGAAGCCATGGCTATGTATGTTAACCGAGATCCATTCCGTCCGGCCATAGGGTGACCACCGGGTGCATCCAAGTGCCATCAGATGCAATTGGGGCGGACCAATGTTTTACCGCCGTAGTGAACCGATTGCCGGCAGCGCCGCGAACCAGTTAGTTCCCGGCCCGCGAGAGCCAGTGCATCACGTTCAAGACGAACTGGCGGTTGCCGGCGCGGCGCGGGTCCACGCGGGTAAGGCGGATCAGATCCTCGTCGCGCTCCAGTTGGACGGAAAGCGCCACCACGCGGCCGCGGCCGAATTCGAGCGCCACAGCGAGAGGTTTTCCTCCGGCGCAGGAGCCGCCCGCGGCCGCCGTGGCGTTCAGGAGTGGGACTGCCTGGCCGGCCGCGGCTGTGGGTTCGATCCACCCGCTGGCCAAAACCGCGGCGCTCCAGATATTTTCATCGTACTCGGAGCGGCCGGATAGGATGGCGTGTTCGCCCGGTTTGGTCTGGGGCAGGAAGACCGGCGCGGGGCAGTCATGGAATACCAGGCCCAGGGCCGCAGCCAGGGGCGCCGCTGCCTGCCCGGAGCCCGGTACATCCGCTTCGAGCAGCAACGAGCCGCCCGCGCGCACCCAATCGCGCACCGCGTCCACTTCGTCGGGAGCGAAGACGGTCCGGCCGGCCAGACCCACCGCTTTCGCCACTCGGGCGAAGCCCGGCGGATACGGCATGGCATTGCCAATGACCAGCACGGGAATATCCTTCAGGTATTCCGGAACCAGGTACTGCTTGGAGCGAGTTACTCGATAACCATCCCAGGTTAGTAAATCGCCCAGTGCGCGAAAGCGCGCGTCGGCGGGCGAGTCGTTGAAATGGCCGAGATCGATGGCCACGCGCGGGCCGAGGTGGTAGCGCGATCTTCCCAAGCGGTATGCGCTCAGGTAGGCGAATTTGCCGGGCGCGGGCCAAAGCGTCCACACCAGGCCCAGCGCCGCGATGGCCAAGCCGGCTCGAAACATCCAATTCCACAGGACCAACCTAAGTTAGACCCGCGCGCGCCGGGAAATGTTCCCAGGAACGCCAGGAAAACGGCCCAGGCAGCCTGCGGAAATGGGGAACTTGACGCCGGTCCGCGGGGTCCAATCATGAATGCTCGAAGTTCGCAACCTGGTCAAGCGGTATAACCGCGTGCCGGTGGTCGACCAGGTCAGTTTTGTGATTCGGCCCGGAGAAATTCTGGGATACCTGGGACCGAACGGCGCGGGCAAGAGCACTACCGTGAAAATCCTGACCGGCCTGATCGAGCCCACCCTGGGCGACATCCTGCTGGACGGCCGTAATGTGCGCGAAGATTTCGTAGCCTTCCAGCGGCAGATGGGCTACGTGCCCGAGGAAGCGCACCTGTATCCGCATCTCACCGGGCGCGAGTATCTGCAACTCGTGGGCCGGCTCCGCGGACTGCGCCGGCGGGTTCTGGAGCCGCGCATGGATGAGCTGCTGCGCCTCTTCGCCCTGTGGGAGGACCGGCATTCGCCACTCTCTTCCTATTCGAAGGGAATGCGCCAGAAGATCCTGATTTCGGGCGCACTCATCCACAACCCGCGAGTGCTGATTCTCGACGAGCCGTTCTCGGGCCTGGATGTGACCACGGCCATGGTGTTGCGCACGCTGCTGCACGAATTGGCGCGGCAGCAGCGCATCGTGCTCTACAGCTCGCACGTGCTGGAAGTGGTGGAGAAGGTCTGCTCGCGGGTGCTGATCCTGCGCAAGGGCAAGGTGGTGGCGCACGACGCTGTGGAGCGGCTGCGAGACCTGATGCAGCAGCCGTCGCTCGAAAACATTTTCGCCCAGCTCACCGAGCAGGAGGACCCCGCCGAGAAGGTGCGGGAAATCCTCACGGCCATCGAAACCTGAGGGCGCTATGCGAATCCTGGCACTCGTCCTCGGGCTTGTCGCGGTTCTCACGGGGCTGCGATTTTCCTCCATCGAAAGCGTCGAGCGGGCGCGCGAACAGGTCCGCCAGTGGACGGAAGAGACCCACGGGCCAGGTTTCGAGCTGCGGCGCCACTTTTTCCGCCGGTTCTTCGATACCGACCTGGTAGCGGCGCCTGGCCAGTTCCAGGTAGTGGCGATCGGGACCTTCGCGATCTTCGCCTCGCTGAGCATTATCATGACCCAGGCGTATTACCACAAGTACCGCCTGCTGCAGGAGCTCGCTTCGCCGGAGCCGTACCGCCTGGCGGCGCTGGCGGACCACCTGTTTCTGATGACGGGAGCCATGGTGCTGGCCGGCCTGATCACGGCGGTGGAATGGCCCTCCCTCTTCCCGGGCCTGCGCGACTACCTGGTGCTGGCGGGACTGCCGCTCGAGGCGCGCGACCTGTTTATCGCCAAGTTCACCGCCCTGGTTGCCTTCATGGGAATCTTCATCGTGGGTCTGAACGCGCTGCCGAGCATCGTTCTGCCCAGCGTGATGGTAGGGAGGTATTATACCGGCGGCCCGCAGTTCGTGGCGCTGTTCGTGTGCATGTCGCTCGCGGCCTGGTTCTTCTTTTTCGCGCTGGTGACCCTGCAGGGCGTGTTGCTCAATGTAACTCCGCCCCGGCAGTTTCCGGGAGTGTCGCTGTTCGTGCAGGGGTCTCTGATCACGATTCTGGTGTGCGCGCTGCCGTTGCTGTTGTCCATTCCCAGCCTGTTCCATTACATGGACCAGCGGCCGGCGTTCGCGCGGTGGTTGCCGCCGGTGTGGTTTTTGGGACTGGACCAGGCCATGCTGGGGAATCGCGAGCCATTCGTCGTGGAACTGGCGCGGCGCGCGCTTTGGTCGGTTGCCGCGGCGGGCTCGGGCGCGGTGGGGGCGTACCTGTGGAGCTACCGCCGGCAGAAAGTGCGGCTCTTGGAAACGCCGGTAGCGGCGCGCCACGAGTTGGGCTGGCTGCGCCGCTTCGCCGCTCGCTCGAGCGACCGCTGCCTGCCCGATCCGCCGGTACAGGCGGTGTTCGGATTCACCGCGGCGACGCTGGCACGCAGCCGCGTGCACCGCATGGTGCTCACGGGTTTCCTCGCCCTGGCCGTAGCACTGATCGTGGAGAGTTTCGTTTCACTGGTATTCAATGGCGAATTCCGCGGATTCCGCGTGAAGACCCTGGCGCTGAAGGAAGCCACCGTGGCGGCGCCGCTGGCCCTTTCCCTGTTCGTTCTGGCGGGCCTGCGGTACCTGTTTCGGCTGCCGGTGGAACTGCGAGCCAACTGGGTTTTTCGGGTGAACGAAACCGGCAACCGCGAGTTGCTGCTGCGCGGCGTGGATCGGTTCGTGCTATGTCTGGGCGTGGTTCCAGTAGCGCTTCTAACGCTGCCGATGGAGCTGCGGTTCTTCGGCGTGCTGACGGGCCTGGCGGTAGTGGTACTGACGCTGATGGCCTCGTTAACGGTGGATGAGCTGCTGCTGTTTGGGTTCGACCGCATCCCGTTCACGTCGTCGTACCTGCCGGGGTCGAGGCCGCTCATCGAGACGGTCTGCATTTATGGCGCGGCGGTGGCTGCTTACGTGTTGATTTTGAGCGGGCTGATTGTCGCCAGCGTGGACGAGCCCTCCTATTATCCGATCGCCTTCGGGCTGATGCTGGCGGTGTGGGCCCGGGTGCACAGGCAACGGCTGGAGCATTGGCAGGTGGGCGCGCTGGAATACGAGGAGTTGGCCGAGCCGGCGGTGCAGACGCTGGCGATTTATAGAGATTGAGCATGCCATCAAACCGGCTCTCGCCGCCAACCGCAACCACAGGGTACACGAACGTTCGGTCACGCAACACCGGCTCACCCGGAACCCATTCGACGCCATGGCTCAACCGGCCCGGGAATCCCCGCGCGCGCAGCCTTCAAATGCCCGGTGTGAGGGTGACCGTCGACCTCTACCTGCCCGTGAGCGTCGCCGAACCGATGGCGAGTTTCCAACTCTGCAAACCGGCGCCCCCCAATTCCATGTTGCTCTTCAGATACTTCAGCCTGGTGCTGGCGGCCGGCGTCGTCTGGAAAAACACACGTGTCGCCGGCACGGCCGCACGCCGTCCCCAATACTAATTCCCAATGGTAATCAGCGCCGTTCCAGTCGCCTGCCAGCCCGTATTGTTGCCGCCCGCGTTGTCGCGGCCCGCCACCCACATCACGCGATTGCCCGCCAGCGGAGACATGAACGCGATGGCGAAGGTGAGCGTCATCTGATTCCCGTTCGTCACTACTGACGAGCCCTGCCCGCTCACCGAGCACTGACTGTTCTGAATCGTCCCGCCCGACCCATTCAACTGCAGCGTCCCCGCGAACGGACCGCCCGCATCGCCGGCATCGTCCACCAGCAGCAGCGAGTTCGCCGCCGCCACATAGGCGAGATAACACGCCTGCCGCCCGTCGATGAAATTGTTCACCAGCAGATTCACGATACCGATGTCCGCGGCTCCCTTCGTGTCCGCTACGGTAAACGTCACCGGCACCATCGAGCCGCCCAGAAGGTTGCCGCGAGGCGGAGTGATTGCCCCCACGGCGATCGGACCCAGCGGAGTCTGCGACATCGCATTCCACACTCCGGAAGCCTGCCACCCCGAGTTGTTCTGCGCGCTGTCGCGCGCCGCCAGATACTGAATGACGTTCCCGCCGAACGCCGGCTGGAAGCTAACCGTGAGCATCAAGGTCAAATCCGTCCCGCTGCCCACGGCCGAATTGAGCGAGACGGCGCACTGGCTGTTGGCGATGTAGGTCCCCGCGTTCCCCACCGTCACTGACCCGGCATATGGGCCGCCCGCATCTCCCGCATCGTCCACCAGCAGCAACGCGCTCGACGAAACGGCGTACGCCAGGTAGCATGCCTTCCGCCCATCGAGCGCGCTGTTGATGAGCATATTCACGACACCGAGATTCTGCCACCCGCTCGCGTCCGAGAACGTGAACGTGACGTCTGCGCTCGTCCCGCTTCCCTGTGCCGGACTCACGCCGCCGGCCGTCGGCGGAGCCGCAGGCGCGAGCGTGAAACGGCCAATCCGATTGGCGCAGGGCTCGGTGAACCAGAGGGCGCCATCGGGTCCTACGGTAATTCGCCATGGGCCCACAAATGTTGGCATTCGGCTCGGTGAACCACATCGCTCCGTCTGGACCGGAAATGAGATCGCCGATCGCGCCGGCCGTGGGAGCCTGAACTGTCGCGATCGCCCCATTCGCGCCGATGCGTCCGAAACCGCCCGGCGTCGCAAACCACAGTGCCCCGTCCGGCCCCAGCGCGATGCTCCCCGCACCCCCGGCCACCGTATACGCCGTCACTTGTCCCGCCAGGGTCACTCGCCGCAGATTCCCGGAATCCCGCGGGGACAACTCCACTGTCACCCATATCGCGCCGTCCTGGCTAAACGCAAGGCCCGCCAAAGTATCGTCTAGTTTTATGGCGTAGGGCGTGCTGTAATTTCCGGATGAATCCATCCGCGCGACAACATTCACAGCCGAGTGCCACAGCGCGCCGTCCGGTCCGGTCTGAATCAAGTAGCCCTGGGGACCCCCACCGGACCGCAAATGTTGCACATTTCCAGCGGTGTCGATCCGCCCGAGATTGCCAATCTCGCCGAACCACATCGCTCCATCCGGACCTCGTGTAATGTCGGTCAGATATCCGCCTTCATAGCTCGGCGCCGGTACCGCGAACTCCGTCACCGCGCCATTTGTGGTAATCCGGCCGATCTTGGTTGCGTTCGCTTCTGTGAGCGCTTCTGTGAACCAAAGCGCTCCGTCCGGCCCCGCCGCAATCCCGTACACCGTAACGCCCGCCGGCACCGGATACTCGGTGAACGATTGCGCCGCGCCAAACTGAGTGACCGCGGCGCCTGTGAGAACGATTGCTAATAAATGCCCCCGCACGAGCGGCGCTCCTCGCTGGACGGAACATGAGCAATTTTCAATCCAAACGTATCGAGGATTCCTGAAACCGAGTGGATGCCGCGGCGAAGCCCGGTAGATCCTTCCGATGCGGACAACAACGTGTCTCAGAACGGAGGTCAAAGCCGGCTAAATCTGCATTCCGGTCTCGGAAGTATTCGCACGCCCTAATTCTCGGTAGGCGTCTTTTCCACGCTACCGACGACCAGCAGATCCACCGGCCCCTTGCGCGATTCGAGCTTGAGGCCGAGCTGCTCCTGAAGGGCCGTGAAGATGGTGGGACCGGAGTCGTTCGAGTCGCGGGGAGCTTCGGCCGGATTGCCTCCGCCCGCTCCCGGCGCCGGACCCTTGGGCCCGGGCCCCATGCCTTCGGGAGAGAAGTCGAGCGTGACATCGTAAGCTCCCGTAAGTCCCGTTTTATCGACGACCGGGCGGCCCATCGCCGTTCCGAGAATATCGGTCAGACGAGCCATGGTCACGGCATCGCCCTGCATGCGCATGCGACCGTTGACCCCACCCTGGATTCCCAGTTGGCCGTGCGGCGTTCTGAGGAGGCCGTCCTTGTCCCTCAGGGGAGGCCCGGGCGGCGGGCCACCCGGGCCTTCGGCCGGCGCTGCCGCGGTCTGGGCCGCTCCCTTTAGCTTAATGCCGCCTTTGGCCACCACCAGCTCGTAGATCGGGGCCTCCCTGCTCTCCTTGTGCAGCTTCAGCTTGAAACGGTCCGCCAGCAGGTTCTGGAGCATCATCTTGGCATCTTCCTTGGCGGCGCCGTGGGGGACCTTCGCGATGACGTCGAAGTGCTGGCTATCCATCCAGGAGGGGCCGGAGACCTGGAAGCTCTGCACGTCATAGGCGCGCATGATCAGCATTCTCAGCGTCATATCGGTGAGCCGGATCCGGCTGGGATCGGGGGTTCCCGGGCCGCCGCCCCAGTCCCCCTGGATCCGGCGCATAGCTTGCGGAGCGGCCGGTTTAATGGAGGCTACTTCGAAAGTGAGTTTCGGGTTGGGCTGCTGCCCCAGGGCGATGGACGCGCAGAGGAGCACGGCGGCACTGGTCATACGGAACATCATGGTATCTCCTGGAGATGCTTTGGACGCATGGATCTAGTGTCCTGAGTTAGAAGTTCGTTCACAAAGTCGTTGGATTTTCCCGAGGATCAGGTCGGC
>OMOG01000226.1 GCA_900290305.1 Candidatus Sulfopaludibacter sp. SbA4 | reverse complement strand
CCCCACGCAGGAATAGGGGGATGGCACAAAAGGGGGTTGGGGGCAGGGCTCGGGGGTTGGGGAAGGTGGATCGATGAACCGGGAACAAGTTCGCGCGCGTATTCAGGAGATCGGCATCATCCCGGCGATTCGCGTGTCGTCGCCGGAGGACGCTTTATTTGCCGCGGAGGCCGTCGCCAGCGGAGGAATCCCCATCGTGGAGCTCACCCTGACGGTGCCCGGAGCGATCGAAGTGATTGCGCACCTGGTGCGGAACGGGCCGGAGTTGATCGTTGGTGCGGGCACGGTCTGGGACGTGGAAACGGCGCGCCGCTGCCTGGATGCCGGAGCGAAGTTTCTGACGAGCACCGGCCTCGATCTCGAGCTCGTGGAGTTCGCGGCGCGCGAGAAGGTCGTCGTTTTCCCCGGCGCGCTGACACCGAGTGAAGTGATGAGGGCCTGGAAGGCCGGGGTGGACTTCGTCAAAGTATTTCCCTGCTCGCAACTCGGAGGCGCGGCGTACATCAAAACTCTCAAGGCGCCGTTTCCGCAAGTGCCGCTGATCGCCTCCGGAGGAGTGAACCAGCAGAACGTCGCGGACTTCTTTCTGGCGGGGGCAACGGCGGTTGGCATCGGCGCGCACCTGGTCCCGAAGAAGGCGATCGAATTGCGGCAGCCGCGCCGGATTCATGAGCTGGCAGTCAGGCTTATGACGCTAGTGCAAGGGGCGCGCAAGCAAGCAGCGGCACGCTGATTCCCGACTCCCGACTCTATTGCGTTATGACCTCTTGACAGGTGGTTTTCACCGTGATCAGCGAGGAGGACATGGGGATCAGGATCGACTGAAACCCATAGGACGATACCACTTTCACGGTACTGCCGGGACTGTTGTTAGGGGTCCAGGTAGTAGTCACCGTCAGCTTGGTGAGGTCCAACGCGTTGATGTAGGACTGCACCTCGGTCTGCACATCGGAGCCGGCAGCCGGATGGCCGCTGGCGCTGCCGCGTACCGCGGCGTAACGTGCCCCGCGATGGGTGGCAAAGGAGACCAGGTTGTAGGCCATCCCGATCCGCCCGAACTCGGTGATGGAAGCCAGCAGCAGCAAGAAAACGATGGCGACGATCGAGGATTCGACCAGGCTGCTGCCGCGCTGCGCCTCCTTCGGCCTCGAGAGTGAATGTGGAATCGGCATGCGGAACACTCCTACTGCGCCCTCATGCTGGCTTGTCCTTTCACGGTGGCGGTGAAAGGAAGCTGTGAATAGCCGAATACCGTGTCAATGGTAGCCTGGGTTGTGACCTTGACGTAGATCAGCATCTTGCCGCCGGTGCAGCTTCCCGTGCAACTCACCGCGGTGCCACCCGGGCATTGGCACGATTGCACCGCCGTGGCGGTCACTCCGCTGATGCCGGGGATGGAATTCACAGCAGCCGTTTGCATTCCCGAGAGGTTCGACGAGTTGCCCGTATTCAAACTGCCGAACTGGGCGCCTACGCGGGCAGCATCGGCCAGCGAAGCGGCGCTACGGAGCAGCAAGGCGTAATCCAGGGCGCCGGCGGTCAAAAGCAGGAGCAAGGGCGCAACCAGCGCGAACTCCAAGGTGGCGTTTCCGGCTCGCCGGGCGCGTCGAGCGCAAGATCGATCTGGCTTCATATTCACTCGCCCAGGGCGGCGCCCCCTTTCACCGGCGTGCCCCCGGACAGTGACGAGTAATCGCTGTTCAGGGTGGCGCCGCCCGAGAAATTCACGGTCTTGGCGACAATAATGGTGTAGGAGCCGGTACTGGCTCCGCCGGAGTAATTCAATTGGGTGGTGGGGAAATAGAGCGAGCCGTTGAGCACCGTACTGGTGCCTCCCGACAGGGTGCTGGCAGATCCCGAGGAGACAGTTCGATCCTGGAAGAACAGCATTCCGACCAGGCTGCCCGAGGTGGGAGCGGAAAAGTTGACGTTGGTTCCGCCGCTCAAGGAAATCGGCTGGTAGCCGTATCCTCCGCCCGACGTGTCGTAAAAGGTGACGCCCGTGCCGGAAACGGTCGAGCCGCCGCTGACGTTGAGCCCTCCGCCTTTCAGAATGTAAGTGCCCGCACTGAAGGTCACAGTCGAACCGCCGCTGATGTTGATGCCGTTGCAGTACACCCCCGGGCCGATAGCTTTAACGGCTCCGCCCGAGGCGCTCCAGTTGGTCTGCGTGCAGCCGCCTACGGCCGGGGCTGTGACGTACGCGAGCGGGTCGCTCTGCGGCGAGGCGTGCGTGGTGCAAGCCGGGGTCACCGTGGCCCCTCCGCTGATATTGCACAGGCCGTCCACGTTCACGGAGGTTGCGGTCACCTTCGCACCTCCGCTGGCGTTCAATGCTGAACTGTTATTGGAATCGACCATCACACCGCAGGCCACCTGAACATTGACTCCGCCACTCACCGAGAAGGCGCCGGACGCCGATGGATCCAGCGCAAAGAGGCAGGCGCTACCGGGTCCCTGGTGGGCTACGGACCGGGCCTTTACGACGACCGAAGAAGTGCCGACCAGCGTCATGAAATAGGTGTTCACGCTTTGCGAGACGATGACTTCGACACCGGTGGAATCGCTGGTATAGTATCCGCTCGCGGGCGGATTGTTCACCGTAACGGTTACCCCGTTTGTGCCGTTGGTGAAGCCGTTCAGGGCGGAGTCGGATTTCGCGGCGCTCACCACGGTGCTGCTGCCATTCATCCTCAGTTCTTGCACGCCGCCCAGCGCCGCGGCATCGGCAGCCGTTTGCATGCGGGTCTTCTGGTACTCCAGATATCCGACGTCGATGGCGAAGCCAAGAAACGCCAACAGCACCACAATCGACAGAACGGCGGTAATCAGGACAAAGCCGCGCCTCGACTGCTTCGGACACCGCGTACGTCTTGCCGCCTCATCGACTCTGGAACCTCGATAGACGAGCGCCATCCGCTCATGCGCGCGGCGCGCGATCTCTTCCAGTTCGAATGTAGCAGTATGGCGGGAGGTGGGAAATCAGCTCAGTACCTTAGTTAGCTTTTAGGGCGTTTTCACCTTAGCCCGGGGAGCTATCTATTCGATGAATTGAGCGCCGGTGACGCCGCCGCTGTACGGGTTCGTCGCCGAGTCCTTGATGTAGGTGTTGCCGCTCATCACCATCTGGCTGCAGACCAGAGTGGTAGTGGTCCCGGTGCCGCTGCCGCCCGAATAAGTCAAGGTGGATGTCGGCAGGTATACCACCCCGTTGATCTGTTGACTAGTTCCCCCGCTCAGGTTATCCGCGCTGGTGTTGCTATATGGCTGCCAGATGACGATTCCCTGGTATGCGCCGCTGGTCGGCCCGCTCAGGGTGATGCCGCCGGAGCCGCTCAGCGAGAGGCTGCCTCCCGTGTTGTACAGCGTCACACCGGTGCCGCTGATGCTCGTGGAGCCGCTCATGGCGATGCCGCCTTCCAGGACATAGCTCCCGGGGTTCAGGGTCAGGCTGACCGACCCGCTCATATTGATGGTCGAGCAGTAGGTACCGGGGTTGATCGAGTAGCTTCCCGAGCCCGACAGGTTCACGGTCGGCTGACAGGAACCGGTAGACGGCGGCGTCACCGAAAAGACTCCGTTGGGCGCTCCCAACTTGCCCAGGAAGGGATCCGGCGCATAGGACGCCCCTGTCACCAGGTTGTTGATGGTCAGGGTGCCGCTCTTGGTAACGCCTCCCACGACATTGGTTGCGGCGCCATTGTTGGTGGTGATCGTAATAGCGCCGCTGGTCAGGATCGCGTCGGAACTGCTGGAGTCGTCATACACGCCGCAGCCGCTGGTGATGCCAAAGGCGCCGCTGGCGTTGATGTCGGCCCCGCTGGCGCCCAGGGTGTAAATACAGCCTCCGCCTCCAGACTGAAAATATCCCGACGTCGACTCGGCGGCGACAGTCGCCAGGGTTTTGCCCAGGATGGCCGAGAACGTTTGCGGAAGCTGCTGGCTCACCGTGACTCGCATCCAGTAGGTGGGTGAAACGCCGGAGACCGGTGAAGCGACCGCGGTGGAAAGGTTCGCGGCCACCGTGACGGATGTTCTCCCGCCGTTGGTGAACCCGTTCTGCTTTGCGTACAGGCAGGCGGCCGTTAAGGGGTTGGTGGTCGGAGTGGTCAGGCTGGCGGGACACGCCGTGGCCGCCTGGCAGGGCACGTCCGTGAAACCGGTGCCGCAGGTCATGGTGAGGCTTTGGGCTGCCATGGCTCCCGCGATGGCCGCCGATTGGGCCGCTGTCTTGCATTCCTGCTTGCGCCAGTAGGCGTAACCGATGTCCACTACCAAGCCGAGCATTCCTATCAGGCATACCAGCGACATCGATATGAATATCGCGGCTTGTCCGCGCATCCGATATTTTCGCGTCATTCGAAGCTTCCTCGGGAGTGAGAAGAATGAAGGGGCCCATTTCTTGTGTACCGTCCGGCTCCGTTGCGCCGGGAATCGCCTGATAACGGTCATGGTTAACCTGCGGTAATACCTGAGTGCCAACCAGGGGAACATTCCGGTAGCGACCAAAGTGATAATGGACTTGCCAGCCATGGCACGCTTAGGATCGGAGTTGTGGCATTGAGTGGGTCCTCACCTCGTACCGAAGGCATCCGTGGGCACGAACTCCATGCCGAAGTTTCGGACCTGTATCAACGGCACAGCGCGTGCCTCCTGAAGTACGCCGCGTCGATGGCGAGGAACGAGGAGGAAGCGCACGATGCCGTGCAGGAAGCCTACCTTCGGTACTTCATCCAGCGCCGGTACGGCCGCCAGTTCGACAACCCGCGGGCCTGGCTCTACCAGGTACTCCACAACTATCTGTTGGACCGCCTGAAGGCTGTGGCGGGAAGACTGGAGGTGGCGTCGAGCGACCTCGAAGGCATCGCCGACCAGAACCAGAACCCGGAGAAACTCCTCCAGTGCCGCGAGTTGGCCGGGGAAATCGCGGCGGCGCTCACCGGCCGGGAGTTGCATTGCCTGCGGCTGCGCGCGGGCGGCCTGTGCTACGAGGAAATCGCCGATGCGATGGACGTGCGGCTGGGCACAGTCGGGGCGCTGCTGACCCGGGTTCATCAGAAGCTTCGGCCCTCCCGCAAGCAGTGGATCGCGATGGGCTTGGCGGACGCGGTATGCTCATTTCTGGTTGAGGGACAAACCCCTTCATCCTGATATTGAGTCGTTGGTGCGCTACCGGGATGGCGAGCTTTCGCCAGACTTGGCCCACAGGCCCGCCGGGCACTCGCGAAACATGTCATCGCGATTCGGAGAAGGAGTACCCGGTCACGCCGCGGTCAGGAGAATCGGCCGGCCTTTCGTGATTGCCACGGTGTGCTCGTAGTGCGCCGAAAGGCTGCCGTCGGACGTGCGGATGGTCCACCGGTCCGGTTGGAGGACGCTCCTGCCGCTGCCCGCCGCGATGATCGGCTCGATGGTGATCACCAGGCCCTCGGTGAGGCGCGTGTGGAATCGCGGGTCGTGATAGTTGGGAATGCTGGGCGGCTCGTGAATGGTCTGCCCGACGCCGTGGCCGCACAGATCGCGCAGCACGTGAAAGCCGCAGCGATGGGTCTCGCGTTCCACGGCGCGGCCGATGTCGTAAACCCGGCTGCCCGCGGTGGCCGCTGCGGCCGCCAGCCGGAAGGCGCTCTCGGCGCAGCGCACTAACTCGCCGGCCGCCGGACTGACCTCACCCACCGCTACCGTGACCGCCGCGTCGGCATAGAACCCGTCCTTTTCGGCCACCAGGTCCAGCTTCACCAAGTCGCCCGCACGCACCACACGGCCGCCCGGAATTCCGTGAATCGCTTCGTCGTTGACGCTGATACACAGCGCACCCGGGAACCCGTAGACCTTGGGCGGCGCCGATTCCGCGCCGTGCGCCGCGAGCACCCGCGCGCCGATGGCATCCAGTTCGAGAGTGGTGACGCCGGGACGCACCGCCGCGGCTGTCTGATCGAGCGCCTGGCGGACGATTCTTCCAATGGCGCGGAGTTTCTCGAACTGCGCGCGGTTGCGGATCGACATGCAGTCTATTCTGACACGTTGGAAGGGGTCGAGATTGTGTGCGCACCCGCCGCCAAAGGGGATTACAATCATGGTGACTCCGGAGAACTGACCCTTGACCTCTATCCGAGACAAGAGCGTATTGATCACGGGCGCCGGGCGTGGAATCGGCAAGCGCCTGGCCATGGGATTCGCCCAGGCCGGCGCGCGCGTCGGTTTGCTGGCCCGCAGCCCGGCCGAGCTGGACTTGGCCAAGCTGGAAATCGAACACGCCGGAGGCAACGCCCTCCGCCTGCGTGCCGACGTGCGCGACCTGGAGCAGTTGTCGGCCGCCGTGGACCGCATGCGCGTGGTGTTCGGAGGCATCGACGCGCTGATCGCGTCGGCGGGCGTCCAGGGTCCGATCGGCCCATTTCTTTCCTGCAAACCCAAGCCCTGGAACGAGACCATCGAAATCAACCTGATCGGCGCCGTCAACTCCTGCCGCGCAGTGCTGCCGCCGATGATCGAGAAACGCTCCGGCAAGATCATCTTCATCGTGGGCGGCGGATCGGGCCATCCCCGCCCCAATTTCACGGCGCACGCGGCGTCCAAGGCCGCCCTGGTGCGGTTTGCGGAGTGCCTGGCGGCCGAGGTGAGCGACCATAACGTGCAGGTGAACTGCATGTCGCCCGGCAACAGCTACTCCCACATGACGGACGAAATCCTGCACGCCGGCGAGGAGCGAGCCGGGCGCCGCGAGATCGAGGACGCCGAGCAGATTCGCATCACGGGAGGCGTGCCGCCCGAAAAACAGATTCAACTGGCGCTGTTTCTGGCTTCGGAGCGATCCAATCACATCAGCGGCAAGCTGATTTACGTCAACGACGACTGGAAACGCCTGGAGCAAGACAACATCCGGCCGGAGTTGTACACCTTGCGGCGCGTGCAGAAGATGTGATCCCGCGGCCCACACCGCGGGTAGTTGCCGGCGTGCTGGCGCCGTGCGCCGTGGCGCTGCTGCTGGCCGGGACCGCGTGGTCCGCGGCCATCTACTACTCGGCCAGGCCGCTGGTGTTCGCCGATGCCGTGCTCTCAGATCTCCAGTCGCCCGACGACAACCCGCACGGCTACCTGCCGGCGGCGCTCGCCACGGTGCTGTGCGGCCTGCTGCTTTTCCCCGCGGCGACGCTGTTCCAGACGGCGTTGGGGCAATCTCATCGGAGGCTGGCGGCCGCGGGGGCCTGGCTTTACCGTGCCGGGCTCGCCGCCGCGGTTGCGATGGGCTTGCTGGAGCCGTTCCAGGAACTGTACAGCCCGTTGCACGTCCTGCTGGCTTACGCCGCATTCGTCGCCTTTGTGGCGGCGCTCGGGATATGCACGGCGGTGGCTGCGAGTGCCGGCCTGAGGCCGCACCGCGCCGTGTGGGTTGTGGCCGCGGCGCTGCAGTGTCTGGCGCTCGCGATGATCTTCGAGGTGGTGCGGGTGCCCTGGGTGGAAGGCGGCTTCTGGAGCAGCTTGGCGGCGGGCGAATTGGCGCTCTGTGCGTTGATCGCGGGCACGACCGCTGCTCTGGCGGCCGCTTGCCGTGCGGTATAATCGCCACGGTCGTTATGCCGCTCGCCGCTGGAAGTCGTTTCGGCCCCTACGAGATTCTCGGACTGATCGGATCGGGCGGGATGGGCGAGGTTTATCGGGCCCGGGATCCCCGCCTGTCCCGTGACGTCGCGATCAAGATGCTGCACGGCGATTCGGGCCACCGGATCGAGGGGCGCGGCCTGCAGAGCGAGGCCCGGGCCGCCAGCCGGCTGAACCACCCTAATATCGTCACCGTCCACGATATCGGCGAAGAGCAGGGAGTCCCTTACGTCGTCTCCGAGTTGGTGGAGGGCGAAACACTGGCTGCGCTGTTGCGGCCCGGCAGCATGGCCATCCGCAAGCTGCTCGACATCGCGGTGCAGGTTGTCGACGGGCTGGCATGCGCTCATCAGGCGGG
Source organism: Candidatus Sulfopaludibacter sp. SbA4 (assembly GCA_900290305.1). Classification (GTDB taxonomy): domain Bacteria; phylum Acidobacteriota; class Terriglobia; order Bryobacterales; family Bryobacteraceae; genus OMOG01. Next base: position 27,769 of record OMOG01000226.1, on the reverse strand, counting down.
CGTGACTCACCGCGACCTCAAGCCGGTGAACATCATGATCACGCCGGGTGGCCAGGTCAAGATTCTCGATTTCGGCCTCGCCAAAACTGTGGCATCTCCAGACGACAGCGAAGTCACGCAAACCATGGCGACTTCGCCGGGTATGATCGTCGGGACCGTTCCCTACATGAGCCCCGAGCAGGCCCGCGGCGAGCCGGTGGACTTCCGGAGCGATCAGTTCTCCTTCGGATCGATTCTCTACGAGATGGCCACAGGCCGGCGGCCGTTCCCGGGAAGAGACACGGTCGAGACGCTTTCGGCGATCGTCAAAAGCGAGCCCGCTCCCATCGAGGCATGCAATCCGCAGGCGCCCAATCTGCTGCGCTGGACCATCGAACGCTGCCTGGCGAAGGAGCCCGCCAACCGATTCGCATCCACTACGGATCTGCATCGGCAACTGCAGGACCTGAAGGAACATCTCCCGGAATTGTTCTCCGGCGAAACGGCCGCGGCGGCGTTCGCTGCACATCATCCCAGGCGCCGAATCATTTTGGCGGCTGCCGTGCTGGCTGCGTTGAGTGCCGGAGCCGGCTTCTTGGGCTCACGCCTGCTGTCCCGTTCGGAACCGGCGGCTTACCGATTCCAGCCGTTCGCCACCGAAGCCGCCGACGAAACCCAACCGGCGTGGTCTCCCGACGGCCGGACGCTGGCTTATGTCGCCACTGTAGATAGTGTGCCGCAAGTGTTCACGCGGGCCATCGCGTCCGGTGTTCCCGTCCAGATCACGAAGGCGGATGCCGCGTGCTCGCGGCCGTTCTGGTCGCCCGATGCGATCCGGCTGTATTACCTTTCGGGCGGGAGCTTGTGGTCGGTCGGGGCCACCGGCGGGGCTCCACAGCTCGTGGCGAAGGATGCTGCAGTCGGGGCCGGCATTTCTCCCGATGGCCGGACGCTGGCGCTGTTCCATTGGGACGGGCAGCGCAATGCGCTGTGGACCGGCACTGCGTCCGGCGAGAATCTCGCGGTTTACAAGCAGCCGCCATTCCCGGAGAGTTTCCGCTTTGCTTGGGGACTGCAATTCGCGCCCGACGGAAAAAAGCTGATTGTGGCACTGGTACAGCAGATCGGCTTGGAAGCCCCCATGGAATTCTGGATCGTTCCGATCACCGGGGGAACGGCGCGGCGCATTTCCCATACCCCACCGAGCATCCAGCTACCCTATTACTTCAGTTGGTTGGGCGACAGCAGACACGTGGTAATCGGCGCGCGAATTCCTGTAGGGTCCGCCAGCCACTTGTATTCGCTCGACACAGAAACCGGGGAAGTCAGTCTCCTGATGGGAAGCACCGGAGAGGAGCTGGATCCCGCGGTTTCTCCCGACGGGAAGACCATCGCATTCGCGCAGGGAAGCATCGACATGGACCTCATGGAGGGTTCGCTGGACCGGCCGCAGATTTCGGTCTTGCTGGCCACCTCGCGAAAGGAGAGTCTTCCGGCGTGGGCGCCATCCGGGCGCCAATACTCGTACATAAGCGACGCCGGCGGGATGCCGGAAGTGTGGCTGAGGAGCGTTGTGGAGGGCTGGGCAAAACCGATTGTGACCGCTAACAAAGAGGGGTTTCTGGCTCCAAACGCGCCGCGGACATCGCCGGACGGCCAGCGGATCGCCTATACGCGATATGGAGCGCGGCACAAGATATGGATCTCCAGCACCTCCGGCGGCCCCGAAGTGCCGCTGGATGAACAGACCACGGACCAGCACGCGTGCGCATGGTCGCCGGATGGGAACTGGATCGCTTATACGCGGTATGCAGCCGGAAAGTGGGAGATCGCCAAAGCGCCGTCGGGCGGCGCCGGTCAACCGGTACGGCTCACGGATGGAGGTGGGGCCTTTGCGTATCTCGATTGGTCCCCCTCGGGCGAGTGGATTGCCTACAGCGGCGATGGGGGCCTGGTCAAGCTCGTGTCGTCCAAAGGCGGCGAAGCCCGGATAGTGAGCGACGTTGCGTCTTCCAGCTTCGGGTTTTCCAAGGACGGTTCCAAGCTTTTCCTGATACAGCGGGCGCCCGACCGCTCGTGGAGGCTGGTCAGCGTGGAGGTCCGCACGCTCCGCAAGGTGAACGCGGCACCCCTCGACATCTCGCGCGATTCGGACGTCGCCGGTTTCAGCCTTCACCCGGATGGCAATCGTTTCGGGATTGGCGTGGGCACGGCCAAACGGGATATCTGGCTGCTCGAAGGTTTCGCGGGCGGCGGGCGGTAGTGAATCAATCCTGAAAGACTTCTTCGCGGGTCAGTTCGAGACGCGGGTCGCCGGTCGAGATCACGTCTTCGACTTCCCGCAAGGTGTGGGACCGGTAGGTGAACATTTTGCGGAGCCTGGGGTCGATCAGCCAGATGTTGGCTACGCCCTTCTGGCTGTATTCTTCGAGCTTCTCGATCATCGCGCTCATGCCGTCGTCGTCCGATAGAATCTCGATAGTCAGGAACGCGGCTTCCAGCAGGTATCTTGTCTGGGGTACGGCCAGCAGCACGGAAACATCCGGAAGACGATAGCGCGTGTTTTTCGTCTGGGACGTCAGCGCCGGAAGCACGTAAACGCCCGGATATTTCCGCCTCAGGTGATAGATAATATTGCTCTGAATCAGGCTCTGCGGCCAGTCCCCGATATTCCGCTGCACCAGGACGCCATCCACGTATTCCATGTCGGGATCGTACGATGTGTTCAGGTATTCTTCGACCGGGATCACGCTCACACGTCCAGATTCTTCACATCCAGCGCGTTCTCTTCGATGAATTTGCGGCGGCTCTCCACATCCTCGCCCATGAGCGTCGAGAAGATCTCTTCGCTCTCGACCATATCCTCGAGCCGCACCGAGAGCAGCGTGCGCTTTTCCGGATTCATCGTCGTCTCGGCCAACTGCTCCGCATTCATTTCGCCCAGGCCTTTGTAGCGCGTCACGGCAGCGTCTTTCTTGCCTTCGTTCTTGACGTATTCCAGCAGGTCGCTCCAGTTGGCTTGCGGCTCGCGGTGCTCGTTCTTCACCACCACGAAGGGTGGGTCGTTGTAGCGCGCGGTGATGCGCGCCAGGGCGCGGAAGCGGCGGTACTCGGGCTGCGCGGAGAGCGCCAGTCCGATACTGCGCTCGGCATTGGTGGAATCGTGGAACACCACGGCGTAGGAAGAGTGCTCCTCGTCACGGCGCATCTCGGGCTTCAGCCCCAGGGCCTCCAGCGCATCGAAGACGGGCTTGAGATTGGCCTCCTCCTGGAACTCCGCTTTGTTATCCACGCGCAGGCCGATATTGGCCAGCACCTGCACCACGCGCGGGTCGCGCAGGCGGCGCTCCACCTTGTGGAACATCTGCTCGTATTCGTCCAGGCTCAGCAGAAAGGCCCGCAGCTCGGTGCCCTCGAGCACGGCCTTCGGTCCCGTTCCGTTGCCCGTGGAATGCACCTCCAGGCGAAGGTTTTCCGTGGCCCGGCGCATGATCTCCTTGGTGAATTCCTTTTCGTCCTTGATGTACTTCTCGCTCTTGCCCTTCTTGATGCGGTAGAGCGGCGGCTGCGCGATGAACACCCTCTCGCGTAAGATCAGCTCGGTCATGTGGCGGAAAAAGAAGGTCAGCAAAAGCGTGCGGATGTGCGAGCCGTCCACGTCGGCATCGGTCATGATGATGATCTTGCCGTAGCGGATCTTGGTGGCGTCGAAATCGTCCTTGCCGATGCCTGTGCCGAGCGCGGTGATCATGGCGCGGATTTCTTCGTGGCCCAGCATCTTGTCGTAGCGCGCCTTTTCCACGTTGAGGATTTTGCCCTTGAGCGGCAGGATGGCCTGAAAGCGGCGATCGCGGCCCTGCTTGGCGGTGCCGCCGGCCGATTCGCCCTCCACCAGGAAAAGCTCGCAGCGTTCGGGATCCTTCTCCTGGCAGTCGGCCAGTTTGTGCGGCATGCCGCCCGATTCGAGCGCGCCTTTGCGCCGCGTCAGGTCGCGGGCGTGGCGAGCGGCCTCACGGGCGCGCGCGGCATCGATCGCCTTGCCGACGATTTTGCGTCCGACGGTGGAGTTCTTGTCGAAGTACTCGCCCAGCTTGTCGTTGACGAACTGCGTCATGAAGCCGCTGATATCGCTGTTCAGCTTGCCCTTGGTCTGGCCTTCGAACTGCGGCTGCGGCACCTTCACGCTGACCACGGCGGTCAGTCCCTCGCGGACATCGTCGCCGGTGAGGTTTTCCTTGACGTCTTTGAACAGGCCTTGCGCCTGGCCGAAAGCGTTGATGGTGCGGGTCAGCGCCGAGCGGAACCCGCTGAGGTGCGTGCCGCCATCCACGGTGTTGATGTTGTTGGCGAAGCTGAAAACGTTCTCCGAGTAGCCGTCGTTGTACTGCAGCGCCACTTCCATGGTGAGGGTGCCGCCGTTATTGGGCATGGGCCGCTCGGCCTCGAAGTGGATCGGTTTCTCGTGCAGCACCTGCTTGCCGCGATTGAGGTGCTTGATGAACTCGGCGATGCCGCCCGAGTACAGGAACTCGGTGGTCTTTTCCGTCTTCTCCGCGTCGACGCGTTCATCGGTGAGGGTGATCTTGAGGCCTTTATTCAAAAACGCCAACTCACGCAGGCGTTGCGCGAGAGTGTCGTAGTTGAATTCGGTGACCTGCATGATGGTGGCATCGGGCTTGAAGGTGACGCGAGTGCCGGTCTTGCGGCCGGCCCTGCCGGTCTTAACGAGCGGCCCTTTGGGCTTCCCACAGGCGTATTCCTGCTGCCAGGTATAGCTCGGCCCGGTATCGCCTTCGGGGCGCCAGATCTCCAGCTCCAGACGCTCGGAAAGGGCGTTTACGCAGCTCACGCCCACGCCGTGCAGCCCGCCCGATACTTTATAGCTTTTGGAATCGAACTTGCCGCCGGCGTGCAACTTGGTCATCACTACCTGCGCCGCCGAAACACCTTCGTCCTCGTGAAGGTCTACCGGAATGCCGCGGCCGTTGTCGATGACGGTTACCGAATTGTCATCATGGATCGTAACGCTAACTTCCGTGGCGAAACCGGCCAGGGCCTCGTCCACGGAATTATCGACGACTTCATACACCAGGTGGTGCAGGCCCATTTCTCCCGTGGAACCGATATACATTGCCGGGCGCAGGCGCACGGCTTCGAGCCCTTCGAGAACCTTGATACTGGTAGCATCGTAAACGTCTCCGCCGTTGCCGCCGGAGCCGGTATTCAAATCGTTTGCCATATTTCCTTGCTGGGTAACCCTGGTTATAAAACTCAAATGCGCATAGGCATGACTACGTAGCGGTACTGATCCGCGATGCCCTCGCCCGCCGGGCGCATTTCCCCGGCGCTTTTCTGATCCTTCAATTCGAACGAAACCTGGTCTTGCGATATGGCGCGTAGAAAATCCAGGAGGTACTGAGCGTTGAAGCCGATTTCCAGGTCGGGCCCCTGATACTCGCTGGTCACGCTTTCCTCGCTCTCGCCCATCTCGACACTCGACGAGAAGACCCGCACCTCGCCGTTCGTGAACTGCACGCGAATGGCGCGCGAACGCTCATCGGCAAATTGCGCCACACGCTCGATAGCCGAACGGATCTCGTCCTTCTGCAGCTTGGCGCTCAACTGGTGATCTTTTGGCAGGACACGCTCGTAGTCCGGAAAATTGCCCGTAAGTTTGCGCGTGATCAACAGGCGATGGCCCACCTGGAAGAACAGGTGATTGTCGTCTCCCGCGAACATCGCCTTGCCATCCGGACCGGCGTCGTCAGAAAGCTTTACCAGTTCCGCCATGGCTTTCTTGGGAACCAACGCGCGGAATTGCTGATCCACCTGTCCGCTCTGGCTGGAGTTGGCTTGCACAAATGCCAGGCGGTGCCCATCCGTGGCCACCATGGTCAGGCCTTCGGGGCGCATCAGAAGCAGCGCGCCATTGAGGGTAAACCGCGACTCTTCCATGGAAATGGCGAAGGAGGTGCGTGCAATCATGGAGGCCAACGTCTGCACCGGGATTTCCGCCGTCTTCTCGGGCATCTGGGGCAGTTCCGGAAAGCTGTCGCGCGACATGCCGGCAATCCTGGTTCGAGAGCGGCCGGCGGTGATGCTGGCCCAGTGATTCTCGAGGAACTTCATGTTCACATCGCCATCCGGCAGCAGCCGTACGAAATCCAGCAACTTACGCGCCGGCACCGTGCCTGCGCCTTCCTTTTTCACTCGCGCGGGACAGGAACAACGGATCCCCAGTTCGAGATCGGTGGCGGTCAGAATCACCCGTTCTCCAACAGCCTCCAGCAGCACATTCGACAAGATCGGAATGGTGGTTTTCTTTTCCACCACGCCTTGCGACAGACTCAGTTCTCGTACCAGATCGGCCTTGTTCACGGTGAATTCCATGGCCATGCTCCTATTCTCTGCTGGTTGATTCAATATGCACTATAAGAACCGTATTCATCGGGCCTGTGCAAATGTTGAAGGCTACCTAAATTATACTAAACTCAACTACTTTTCGCTACCGGAAGTTGAGGAAACACGGTCGCCGAATTCTGCAAAAGCCGGGCCTGTTACCGTATTTACACATTTCTCATCAGGACGGTTTGAAGGCCATTGTGCAAAACATCTGCAACTTCATTGCAATGAGTCCATTAAGCTGTGGAGTAGCCTGTTCAATTCCGGATCAATGTGACGTGTCTGCTCGATTTTGTTTACGGAATGGATCACGGTAGTGTGGTGCTTGCCGCCGAAGGCGCGTCCGATCTCGGGCAGCGACGCGTCGGTCAGCTCTTTTACCAGGTACATGGCCACCTGCCGCGGGTATACGACCTTCTTCGTATTGCTCTTTTCTTTGAGCTGGGCCTGCTTGATCTGGAACCGTTCGGCCACGGCCTTCTGAATGGAATCGATGGTGACCCGGCGGTCTTGCACGTGCACCAGGTGCTTCAATACCTGTTGGGCCATCTGCAAATGGATCGGGGTGCCGGTGAGCGACGAATAGGCGATTAGCTTGATGAGCGCTCCTTCCAACTCGCGCACGTTGGACTTGGTCTTCGAGGCCATGAAGGTGCGTACGTCGTCCGGCAGGCGGATGCCTTCGGCCTCGGATTTCTTGTCGAGGATGGCCATCTTGGTTTCGAGATCGGGCGGCTGCAGGTCGGCCAGCAAACCCCATTCGAAGCGTGAGCGGAGGCGCTCCACGAGGCCGGGAATGTCCTTGGGCGGAGAGTCGCTGGAGATCACGATCTGCTTCTGATGGTCATGCAGCTCGTTGAACGTGTGAAAGAATTCCTCTTGTGTCCGCTCCTTGGTGCCCAGGACCTGGATATCGTCGACGAGCAGCACATCGGCTTCCCGGTAGCGCTGGTGAAACTGCGGCATACGATCGGTGCGGATGCAGGCGATCATCTCGTTCATGAAGCGCTCACTGGAAGTGTAGATCACCCGCATGGTGCCGAACTTATCCGCCAGTTCGCGCCCAATGGCATGCATCAGGTGGGTCTTGCCCATGCCGACGCCACCGTACAGGAACAGCGGGTTGTAACTGCGGGAAGGATTGGTAGCCACCGACCGTGCGGCGGCGTGGGCAAACTGGTTGCAGGCGCCGACCACGAAGGATGCGAACGTGAATTTTGGATTCAGGGAGCTGGTGCCGGAGTCCAGATCGTCCACCGCGGCCAGAGCCTGATTGACGATGCCCTGTATGGGGGGCGCCTCGTAGGTGATTTGCCGCACCGGCAGTCCGAGATCGTGGATCCCGCTGCGAACGATGCCGGCGTATTCGGTTTCTAGCCAGGTCCGCGTTTCGCGATCGGGGACCGAGACGAGCAGCGTTTCGCCGTCTATTCCGACGAAAGCTGTACCCTTGACCCAGTTGTCGTAGCCCTGCTGGCTGATGTTGCGTTGTAAGTAGTTACGGATTTGATCCCAAAAGTTCATCGGTTTTTACACACTATTAGTACAAGTTTTCCACAGCATTATCCACAACAGCGTGGGATCGATCAGTGCTTGGCTTTCGGAAGGTCCGCGGTGCGGCTCACCCGAGTCCGCAACCGAGTCACCCTACTTCCATCGGGTCAACCGAGATGTAGCATACCACACGGAAATGGTTTTCCTGCAAGTTTATAAATCGTTTCATTTCAGTGATTTCCCCATAACGTTTGACACCGGTATTGTTTCTGAAGGAAAATGGTGTTTTCTGCCGGGCGGGAGTAACTCAGCTGGTAGAGTGCGACCTTGCCAAGGTCGATGTCGCCGGTTCGAATCCGGTCTCCCGCTCCATACTTTCCGTCCCCCCGCGAAAGCTGATTGGTCATGATCAAACACCTGCTGCTGTTTTGCTGTGCCGCGCTGGCCTTCGCCCAAGATTACAAACTGGATACTATTTCGACCGCTCCTCCCGGCATCCCGGCGGCGTACGCCTCGCTGCTGGACTCCAAGGGATATCGCGTGTCGGGACCGTCCGGCCCCTGGTGCGAGGTTTGGTTCCGCAAGTCGATTCCCACCGGGGCTAAGCCTACCGACCAGTCGATTGTCTTTCCGATCGCGCAGGGAACTTTCCTGGGCATTTTGCGATTCCCGGGCAAAGGAGCGGACCGGCGCGACCAGACTCTGAAAGCCGGGGTCTACACCATGCGCTACAGCAATTTTCCGGTGGACGGCGCCCACCAGGGGGTAGCTCCGCAACGCGATTTTACGCTGCTGACGCCCATCGGGAACGATCCCGATCCCAATAGCAAGCCGGAATTCGACAAACTGGTGGAACAGAGCAAGACGTCCGGGACCGCCCATCCCGCGGTGTTTTCGCTGGAGCCCCCGACGGGCGCGAGCTTTCCGGCGCTCTCCACGGAGGGCGAGCACGATTGGGTGCTGGCGGTAAAAGTGGGAGATCTGCCGCTGGCCATCATCGTGGCCGGGAAGTACGAGGGGTAGGAGTTTACACGGGCAGGCCCGAAGCGGGTCAAGAAATGCCTGTGCCACATGTCCACGGAACAAATCATTGCCGATGGAGCCACGCTGGGAGTGGTTGGCGCGGGGGTCATGGGTCAGACGCTCCTTAGGGGCCTCCTGGCGAACGGGTTGGTCCCGCGCGACCGGCTGTGGGCCGGGGACAAAAATGCCGCCACGTGCGAAAGCGCCAGTGAAGCTCTCGGAATTCCCGTCCAGAAGGAATTCCAGCAGTCGATACCGGCCGCGGATGTGATCCTCGCGTGTGTGAAACCGCTCGATGCCGCCGCGGTCATGACCACCCTGGTGCACGCGGGGATGCGGCCCACCACGCTGCTGATCTCGATTCTCGCGGGCGTCTCCACGGAGAAACTGGAGTCACTTCTAGGCACGCAGAATCCCGTGGTGCGTGCCATGCCCAATACGCCGTGTGTGGTGGGCGAGGGCATGACGGTGGTCTGCGCCGGCAAGAACGCCAGCAGCCGCGATCTGGCGCGGGCACGACAGATCTTCGAGGGCGTCGGGAAGTGCCTGGCGGCGGATGAGACGCATTTCAACGCCATCACCGCGCTCAGCGCCAGCGGTCCTGCCTATCAGTACCTGATCATGGAAGCGCTGGCGGATGCGGGAGTGCGTGTGGGGCTTCCCCGCCACCTGGCCCTCACACTGGTCGCCCAGACGGTACTGGGCGCCGCGCGAATGGTGCTGGCGACGGGCCGCCACCCGGCCGCCCTCCGCGACGATGTCACGACGCCCGCAGGTTGCACAATCGCGGGATTGCTCATCCTCGAGGATGGGCGCGTCCGTTCCGTATTGGCGCGCGCGGTGGAGGAAGCCACCCGGACCGCGGCTCACCTGGGGGCGCCGCCGAAGATCTGAGAGCAACTGGGGCCGACTGCCGGCCGGCCCGCCGGGTACCAGCCTGCCCCGAAAAGTAACCAAGACTCCGGGGAGCGATGCGCTTTGCAGCCGGTATGTTCTAATCATGGAGTCTGGAGAATCTCAGATCGAAACTACAGTTCACTCCACGGGCGGGCGGCCGGCGCCGCGAATTTCCCGGCGGCACGATGGCGTTTCCGGGCGCGCCCGGTTGGAGGTAGTCGGACTCCGCGGTAATCAGCGACTGCAAGCGCTGCTGGAAGAGATCGAGCCCGAAAACGGCATCCGCAGTATTTCGGCGAGCGAGATTACGGGCAATATCCTGGTCTTCTACGACCCGAACAAAGAACTTCCGGAGATCGTCGGATACCTGGAGATCGCCATTCGGCAGCAGCGGCCGCGACCACCCGCGAAGGCCCGGAAGGAGCCGGAAGCCGAGCGGCCGGAAGGATTCTTCGGATTCCTCCGCGACCTTTTTGGGCGCTCGCGGAGCGGCAGGCCGCCTGAGCTCACGCCCGCCGTGACCCGGCGGCACACCGCGCCGCTGGGTGGCCGCGCGCCCGAAACGCTTCCACAGGCGTGGCACGCGACCCCGGCGCACGAGGCCGCAAACTTCTGGCGGACGTCGGCGGAAGCGGGCCTGACCGCCGCCGAAGCGGAGGCGAGGCTGAACCGCTACGGTGTGAATCTGCTCTCGCCGATCGAGCCCCGTTCGGCGCTCTCGATGCTCGCCGATCAGGTCCAGAGTCTGCCGGTCCTGCTGTTGATCGGGTCCGCGGCGCTGTCCCTCGCGACCGGAGGAATCGCGGATGCGATCATCATCGGGGCCGTCGTCATTTTGAACGCGGGCATTGGCTTTGCCACCGAATTCCATGCCGAACGAACGATCCAGTCGCTGCTCGAGTTGTCGGAGCCGGAGGCTACCGTCATCCGCGACGGCGCTGTTCAGATGGTCAGTAGCGACGAGGTAGTTCCGGGGGACACGCTCGTGCTGCGGCGCGGCGAGCCAGTGGTGGCCGACGCGCGCCTGGTGGCGTGCACTCGCCTCACGGTGGACGAGGCGGCGCTCACGGGCGAGAGTATGCCACTGGAAAAACGGCCCGAGACGCTAGGCATCGAGCCAGTCGCCTNNACGGGCGGGCAGGGGCTGGCCATCGTCGTCGCCACGGGACGGCACACCGAGATCGGAAAAATCCAGAGCCTGCTCGCCGGCTCCATCCAGCCGGAGACGCCTTTGCAGAGGCAGATGCGCGGCCTGGGGACGCAGCTTACGTGGCTTATCTGCGGGGTCTCGGCGGCGATGTTCGGGATCGGGTTGCTGCGGGGTTTCTCGGCCCTGGAAATGTTGCGCAGCGCTGTGTCGCTGGCGATTGCGGCCGTTCCGGAAGGGCTGCCCACGGTAGCCACCGTCTGCCTGGCCAGCGGCATGCGATCGCTATTGCGAGACAAGGTGCTAGCGCGCCGCCTGTCGGCCATCGAGGCGCTGGGCGGCGTGCAAATATTGTGCTTCGACAAGACCGGCACGCTCACCTGGAATCGCATGTCGGCCGTCGCGGTGTACGTGGGCATGCGGCAGCACACCGTCAGCGGCGTCACCTTCCTGGAGGGCGACCGTCCCATCGCAGCCGTGGCGCACGCGGAACTTTCGAAACTCCTGGAAGTCTGCGCCTTGTGCAGCGAAGCCACGGCCGGGACGCGCGACGGCGAATGGACGATTGAGGGCTCGCCCACCGAATCCGCGCTGGTGCGCATGGCGCTCAACGGGGGCGTGGACGTGGCCGGATTGCGCCACAGATTTCCGCTTCTAGGCATCGAGCACCGCACCGAGACCCAGGCACATATGACTACGCTCCATCGATTGCCGGATGGGCGCACGCTGATTGCGCTGAAGGGGAGTCCCGCGGAGGTACTGCAGCTTTGCGACTGGCATGCGAAGGATGGACGAGTGCATAAGCTGGGCGAGGGCGAGCGGGCGGAAATTCTGGCGGCGAACGCAAAGATGGCCCGCGGCGGGCTGCGCGTGCTGGCCGCGGCGTGCCTGGAGGTGGAGAGCGGGAGCCGAGGCCCGCATCGTTTTGTGTGGCTCGGCCTGGTGGGCCTGGCGGATCCACCGCGTCACGGACTGAAAGAAGCGATTGCGGAGTTTCGGCGCGCCGGTGTGCGGCCGCTCATGCTCACCGGAGATCAGGCGGCCACGGCGGAAGCGATTGCGAAGGCACTGGCGTTGGACGGCGGCGAGCAGCCGACGGCGGTTCATGCCACCGATTTCGATTCGCTGGACGCGCGCGAGGCGGCGTTGCTCATCCGGAAAGCCTCTGTCTTTTCGCGTGTGACACCCTCGCACAAGCTGCAGATCGTGCGCGCGCTGCAGAGCGAAGGGGCGACCGTGGCGATGACCGGCGACGGGGTCAACGACGCGCCGGCCCTGAAGGCGGCGGATGTCGGCATTGCGATGGGACAGAGCGGCACCCGGGTGGCCTGCGGGGTCGCCGATCTGCTGCTGATGGACGATAGCATCGCGTCGCTGCTGCCGGCCATTCGGGAAGGCCGGACCGTATGCGAGAACCTTCGCAAATCAGTGCACTACATCGCCGCGACCAACGCCAGCGAGATGCTCGTGATGTTCACGTCGATCGCGGCGGGGTTGGGACAGCCGTTGAACCCGCGCCAACTGCTGTGGATCAACCTGATCACCGATGTTTTTCCCGCGCTGGCGCTGGCGGTGGAACCCGCGGATCCGGGCATCATGTTGCGCCCTCCCCGCGACGCCTCCCAGCCCATCGTCGGCCGCCCGGAGTACGCGACGTTAGGGAGGCAGTCGGCGATCATGACGGCATCGGCGATGTCGGCCTACGTGTACGGGCTGGCGCGCTACGGAGGCGGTGTGCAGGCCGGCACGATGGCGTTCCTGGCGCTGACCTCCGCCCAATTGCTGCACGGCCTGAGCGTGCGCTCGGAAAATCGGGGATCGGCGCTCGCGCCGAATCCGGCCATGCGGAACGGATTGCTGGCTGGTTTCGGTCTGCTGCTCGCCTCGCAGTTTCTTCCGGGGCTGACATCGCTGCTGGGCGCTACCCGTATCGGCGCCGTCGACGCGCTGGTCTGCGCGGGCGCCGCCGTGGCGAGTTTTCTGGCGAACGAGGCCTCCAAAGGGCCGTCGCCAAGGACCAACGAGTTAGAAAAGGAAGTGAGACATGCGCATATTCAGCGGGTCCATTAAAATCGCTTTCGGTTTCGGCCTGGGAGTGGCGGCCGCGGGGCTGGTCAAGGAGATTCGCCCGGCGTTCCGCGGACTGGGCCGGCCGCTGCTCAAAGCCACCGTGAAATCGGGCATGATCCTGGCCTCTAACGGGCGCGTCAAGGTTGCGGAGCTCAAGGAGACGCTGGCGGATGTGGCCGCCGAAGCGGAGGCCGAACTGCGCGCGGAGCAGCCGGAATTCGCTTCCAATCGGCAGTCTGGCGAGGGCCCAAAACAAAATGCCGGAATAATGTAATCTTCGCGGACGCGTCATCGATTTTTAACAACTCCTCGGCGATCCTGGGAACGGATGAGCTACCTGCATCACATCCCGGGAAGGATTCGAGTCCGCGTGGCAGGTGTCAAGCACAATCCCGCCCGCGCAAGCGCGCTCAAGGAATGGCTGCAATCGCTGAAAGGCGTTGAGCGCGTCGACGTAAATACGCTGACCGGCAGCGTCCTGATCCATTACAGCGCCACCGTGACCTGCGGAGACAGGCTGATCGCGCGGATGCGCGAGCGCGAGGGGATCTCCGCGGGGAACGCCGAGCCGGCGCCGGCCCGCAGGACGCCCCGCGGGCTGAAACCTGCTCCACGCCGATTGGGCATCGAGCGAGTGGTTGCCAGGGCGATTCTGGGATGCCTGGCAGAAGCCGCCATCGAGCGTTCCCTGATGGCCATAGCCGCCGCCGTGTTGTAGCGTGCTTGCCCTGGCGCTGTCCTATGCTCCCATTTCAGGGGTCTTTCCCAGTGTCAGTCCGGTTACAGAGGAGCTATACTTCGGAGAGAGGAATTGTCAAATGGCCGAAGAGAGCCCTTCTAACAAACCCGCCGAGCATCCGCAACACGGCCCAACCGGGAGTAATTTGAGCGCGGCAGCCTCCCGCTTCCAAGCAGGCGCGAAGGATGCAATGGCCGGCGCGGGCCTGGAGCGCGACGGACCTTCCCTTGCAACCGTGGCGCTAATCGGCGCCGGTGTAGCGATCATCGAGCCGGAGTTGATTCCGGGGATGCTGATCGGCGCGGGCCTGTGGCTGGCTCCCAAACTGCTCCCGGCGCTCGGGAGCGTCCTGCGTCCCGTGGTTAAAGGAGTGGTGAAAACAGGCTACTCGGCCACCATGGCGGCCCGCGAGTTCGCGGCGGAAACCCGTGAGCAGGTCGAGGATATCGTCGCCGAAGCGCGCGCCGAACATGAAGCGGGCAACGTGGCGGCTCAGGCGGAACCGCATTCCGCGCCGGAGCAATCCGAAAAGCGGCAGCGGCAAAAGCCCCGTTAAACACCGCCCGCTGCTAACCTATAGTTATGGTGCATGGCGCGACGGTAGTTCATCACCTCCCTGGCAGGCTGCGCGTGCGTTTACCGCGATCGAGACGCGATCCGCGCCTGTTGGAACAGGTGCGGGATTTCGTCCAGGGACTCGGGGGCGTGTGTCACGTCGAGATCAACCCGGTCACCGGCAGTATCCTGGTCCACTATCGTCCGGAATCGGAGGAAGAGATCCATAGGTTGTTATCGCAAGCGAGCACCGTGGATGCCTTCGAGGAGGCTCCTCCCGCGCTCACCGAGGCCGACGAGATGGCGGTAAAGATCGAAAAGGAGGCCGAATTCCTCGCCGCCCATTCGGAAGTTGCGCTGCAAATGGTGACCGCGGTGAAGGCCCTGAATCGGGAGATTCGCGAAGCCACCGGCAACATGGTAGATCTGAAGGTATTGCTGCCCGCGGGCCTGGCGGTGTGGGCATTCCTCAAGGCCGGCGCGGATGTGGCCACCCCGCTGTGGGTGACGCTGGCGATCTTTTCCTTCCACTCATTCGTAGCGCTGCACCATCCCACGACCGTACATGTCACTACCCACACGACCAATATCGGGTGAGCGGCGGCAGAAGAGCTGAGGTGGTGGGACAGACGATCGGTTTTTGTCGTCTGTCGCCCGCCGTCTTTAGCCGGCGTGGACAGGCCAGGAGGCCTGTCCTACATGGCCCAGCCGGGCTGCCTGGCGGTGCGTTCCACAACCTGCGGTCCGTACTTCTTGGCCACATCGCGGATCTTGGACGCGTTGCCGAGCAATACAAATGTCAGGTTGCCCGTGCGGTAGTAGCGCTTGATCGCGTCGTTCGCTTGGTCGAGCGTGACCGCGTCCACTCGGGCAAAGAGTTGGTCGACTTCATCCCGGCCCAGGCCGAACAGTTCCATCTCGCCCAAAACCTGGGCGATCTCGTCCACGGTCTGCAGCCGCTCCGGCGGATAGGTGCCCTTGGTGTAAGCCTTGGCGGACGCGAGCTGTTCCGCGGTAATGCCCTTTTCCTGGAGCCGCTTCAGAATGTCGAGCGCCATGTCGATGGCTTTCTCGGTGGTCTCGGTCTTGGTGTAGGTGCTAATGTAGAGGCCGCCCGTCAGCCGGGCCATCTCCACCCGTGAGCTGGCGCCGTAGGTCAGGCCGGTCTTGACCCGCAGTTCCTCGTTCAGCAGGGAAGTGAACCGGCCGCCGAACAGCGTGTTCACCAGCATCAGCGCGACACGGTCGGGCGTGGCGCGGCGCACTCCGGGCTGGGCAATGATGAAGTAGGTCTGGGTGGCATCCGGCTTGTCGATCAGCAGCACCTTCGGGCTGGTATTGCGCGTGGGAGCCTGGTCGGCCATCCATGCATATGCAGTGCCCGCGGGTGCGGCGCCGAAGGTTTCCGCGGCGCGCGCTTTGGCAGCGGCAGGGTCGAAATCCCCAGCCACGATCACGATCAGATTGCGTCCCACGTACATGCGCTTGTGATACGCCAGAATGTCGTCGCGGCGGATGTGATCGAGCGAAGCCTCGTCGGGGACATGCCCATACGGATGCGTGCTGCCGAAGAAAAAGCTGCGGTAGTAGGAGTTGATGGCGCCGCCCGGATTGTCCTTCATCGACCGGAGCCCGTCCAGACGGCGCGACAGCGCTTTGCGGACCTCGTCCTCGGGAAACGCGGGGTGCAAGGCAGCCTCCGAGACGAGGGCGATGCCGCGGTCGAAATCCTTCTGGAGAAATTCGGCGGTGATCGAGGTGGACTGCTCGTCGGTGCCCGCGAAGAAAGTTCCTCCCAAACCATCCAGATCCTCGGAGAACTGCGCGGCCGTGTGGCCGGCGGTGCCGCGCCGCAGCAACTCCGCAGTCACCGCGGAGAGGCCGGCGAGCGAAGCCGGCTCCGATTCGGCGCCGCCCTTCACCAGCACGCGGAAACTCACCAGCGGGAGTCCGGTCCGCGGCAACAGGTAGATCACCGTGCCGTTGGGCAGCGCCTCCCTGGTGTAAGGCGGCAGCTTTACCTGTGCGGTGGCCAGCGTTGTCGGCGCGCACAGGGCCATCGCGAGGAGCACTTGGCGTTTCATTGTTTCACCTCCGCTTTCTCGGGAACTAGAGTCGCTACCGTTCGATTCTTCGCTGAAAAATACTGGCGCGCCACGCGCTGAATATCCGCCGGCGTCACCGCCTCGATCGTCTTGTCTCGCGCAAACAGCTTCGCATAGTCCCCCTGAAAGACCTCGTAGCTGCCCAGCAGATTGGCGCGTCCCTGAATGGTCTTGAGCTGCCGGTAGAGGTTGGCCAGCATCTGGTTCTTGGCCTTGCGCAGCTCGGCCTCCGGCACCGGCTCCGATTCGAGGCGCGCCAGCTCCTCGTACAGCACCTTTTCCGAGGTTGCCGGATCCACTCCCGACCGGGGCTGCATGTTGAACGAGAAGACCGTGGGGTCGAGCGCATCCTGCACGCCCCCGAACACTCCCAGCACGAGCTGTTCCTTGTCCACCATGCGCGTGTAAAGCCGCGAGCTTTGGCCCTGCGTCAGCAGCGTGCCGATGACGTCCAGAACCGGTACATCCGGGTTCGTGGCCTCCGGCACGTGATAGAGCACAATCTGCAGCGGCAATTGCGCGGGCTTGCTCAACGTGACCCGCCGCTCTCCCTGCTGCGGAGGCTCCTTGGTGCGCACGGGCGGAGGCGGATCGTGCCGCGGGATCGGCTCCAGGTACCGCCTGGCCAGTTGCATGACCTGGTCGAAATGCACGTCCCCCACCATCACCATCACGCAGTTGTTCGGCGCATAGCCCATGGCGAAATGAGCCTTCAGGTCGTCCATCGTCCACGATTCGATATCCGACGGCCAGCCCACCACCGGCCAATGATACGGGTGCGCGATGAATGCGGTGGCGCGCGCCAGTTCCTGGAGCATGCCTCCGTTGCTGTTGTCCACCGACGAGCGGCGCTCGGAGTAGACCACGCCGCGCTCGGATTCGATGATCTTGGGATCGAAGGCCAGGTCGCGGATGCGGTCGGCCTCCATGTCGAACATCAGTTCCAGGGCGGTGGACGGGAACCAGTCGGTGTACACGGTGACGTCGTTCGAGGTATAGGCGTTGTTGTTTCCGCCGCTGTCGTCCATGCGCTTGTCGAACTGCCCGGGGCCGTATTTCTTGGCGCCGTTGAACATCATGTGCTCGAAAAAGTGGGAGAGCCCGGTGGCGCCCGGCCGCTCGTTGCGCGACCCGATGCGGTAGAAGAAGTACATGGCGACATTGGGAATCCCGTGGTCCTCCTGCACGATGACCTTCATGCCGTTGGAAAGGGTCTGGGTCTTGGTGTCCTGAGCGAGCCGGGTGTCCTGAGCCAAAAGAATGGAGCAGACGACGAGGGCTCCGATGAGGAAGCGCATGGGTCCAAAATACCACTTCGCGTGTGGTGCTGAAAAAGACAACACCGCACGGTCTTGTGTGATACGATTGCCAACCGACACGCTCGGATGAAGCAATGTCTGAGACGGGGAGGGGATGATGACAACGACCAGAGGGCAAGTGTGCCCAGTTTTGACTTTTCTCGTGTTCTCGGCGGGAGCCATGTTTGGACAGGTGGCCACGCCCGACGCGGGTATATCGTATCAGGGGCTCATTCCGGTTCCACCGTGGACCACCACCGGTGCGACGGCGGAATCGGTGGATTTGAGCTCCTTCAACCCGGTGACGCAGATCCTCTATTACGCCGATCATGTGAACCACGCGGTAGTGGCCATCGACACCAGAACGAATAGTATTTGGGGGTGGGTCCCAGTGCCCAACTGCACCGGGTCGTGCCCCAGCGGCGTGCTGGTGGTCCCGGACCTTCAGATACTGGTGGTGACCGACCGCGCCACGCATGTGTACATCTACGATCTGACGCTGGCAGGCTCGCCCCCCGCGGCAGTGACGGGGCCGACCGCCGTTGACGAGCTGGACTACGATCCCATACATCACCGTGTATACGTTGGCAACACGACCGCGCCCTATTTCCTGACGGGCATCGACCTGCTGGGACGAACCGCGAACACGGTAGTGGCTTCCATTCCGCTGCCAGGCGCGCCCGAACAAGCGCGCTTCAACCCGGTGGATGGCCTCGATTACCTGACGATCCCGAGTGTGGGCATCGTGGTAGTCGATCCCGACGCTGGTTCGGCGGGCACGGGAGCCATCGTAACCACGTATACCCTCACCGGTTGCTCGGGCAACGGCAACTGGATCGATCCGGTGACGAATACCATGTTGGTAGGCTGTAACAATGGCGCAGCGACGCAATCCAAGCTCGGCGAGTTTCTGGTGAGCCTGGTGGACGGAACGGTGCTGGCGCAATTTCCGGGCGTCAACACGGACGACGTAATGGGCTTCAACCCCGGTAATCGCCGCTGGTACACGGCTTCCGGCTCCAACACCAACAATGGCGGCAAATGCCCGTCGACCAATACCGGCACCGTTTATCCGGCGGTGGGAGTATTCGCAGCGGGAACCGCGAGCGCCCCCATGGGGACGTTTGTGGGCGCGGCGTGCTCGGGCCGCGGCGGATCCACCCTGGCCGTGGACCCGATTCATAACAACGTTTTCGTGCCCGTGGCGCAGTACCCGCCGGACCCGGCGAGCAACGCCACCGGAGCGGCGGGCATCCTGGTGTTTCATGACCCGTCCCCCACCGAGACCACGCCGGCGCACAGTACGGCGCCCCTGGGCACTTACGGCACGGCCGATTTTCTCTTGCAGGGCCGCGCCATGGCCGCAACCGCCGTGCTGAAAGGCGTCCCGGACCAGGGAACCGAATTGGTGGTCACCACCACGGTGGGCAACGAGGTGGTGCCCTGCTTCGAATTTAGCGGCCAGGCATACTGCATCGGCTCGCTCATTGGCGACCCGCTGATGGGTGGAATGGCGCTCGTGGGGAGCGGCACCAAGGTTCTGACAAAGGGCAAGATCGCGCTGGCAAAGTAAGGTGGGGCAGGCCATCGGTTTTGGTGGCCTGCCCTGCGTGACATCTGGCGTCAGAGAATTGTCTAGCCAACGCAGTATATTAAGAAAGTCCTCCTTTGCTGCCAGCGGCAGTGCTGCCAAGCGGCGGGAGGACTTTTCCGCCATGGGTCGCAAAAACGACATCGCACCTCGACCGGTTCACTTGGTCCTTCTGGCGTCGCTGGCTGCTGCCTTGCCCGCGCCGGCAGCCAACCAGCGCGTGGAGTTCTATCGCGACATCGCGCCCGTCGTCTATCGCAATTGCTCGCCCTGCCATCGCCCGGGAGAGTCGGCGCCATTCCCGCTGCTCTCCTACGAAGACGTGAAGCGCCGCGCCGCGCTGGTCGCCGCCGTCACCAAGCGGCGCTACATGCCGCCCTGGCTGCCCGAGCCCGGCCATGGCGAGTTCGCCGAAGAACGCCGCCTCACTGACCGGCAGATCGAACTGATCCAGCAGTGGGTCAACGATGGAACCCCGGCCGGAACTCCCACGCGCGCGTCCGCGCCTCCCAAGTTCGCCGACGAGTGGCAGTTGGGTACTCCCGACCTGGTGCTGCGAGTCACCCAGCCCTATCAGCTCGGCGGGGATGGCCCCGAGGTCTTCTGGAACTTCATCATGCCGGTGCCTATCACCACCACGCGATGGATCAGGGCGATGGAGGTTCGGCCGGGAAACGCGCGGGTCTTCCATCATGCCAACGTGATCATCGATCGCGCGCATTCCTCGCGGCGGCGCGAGGCGTCTCCCGGCGCCGGCTTTCCTGGAATGGACTTGCGCGTCGAAGAAGAAACCTTCGATCCCGACGGCCACTTCCTCTCCTGGAAACCCGGCAGCGAACCCGTGGTCGAGCCCGACGGCATGGCGTGGCGCGCCGACCCCGGCATGGACCTCATCCTGAACGTGCACATGAAGCGCTCCGGCAAGCCCGAGACCGTCAGCCCGGTCATCGGCCTCTATTTCACGGACAAGCCGCAAACCAGGTTCCCGTACCTGGTGCAACTGGAGCACGACGGGGCCATCGATATACCACCGGGCGATCCCGATTTTGTGATCAGCGACGATTTCAAAGCCTCCATGGATCTGGATGTCCTGGCGCTCTACCCGCACGCGCACTACCTGGCCAAGGTCATGGAGGCGTATGCCACCCTGCCCGACGGCACAAAGCAGTGGCTGATTCGCATACCGGAGTGGGATTTGAACTGGCAGGGCGTGTTCCGCCTGCGCAAGCCCTTGTTCCTCCCGCGCGGAACGGTGGTCTCGATGCGCTATCACTACGACAACTCGTCGCAGAATGTCCGCAACCCGAATTCTCCCCCGAAGCGCGTGCTCGGAGGGAATGCCGCCACCGACGAAATGAGCCACTTCTGGTTGCAGGTTCTGCCCGCGTCGGGCGGCGACCATCGGGCCGAGTTGGAAGAAGACATGATGCGAGGCCGTCTGCAGAAGTACCCGGACGATTTCACGGCCAACTACAATCTGGGCGACGTCCTGCTCAACAGGGGTGATGCGGCGGCCGCCGTTGCGCACTTTGAGAAGGCCTTCCAGGCCGACCCCCACAACGTGGTCGCCGCCAGCGAGCTGGGAGTCGCGCTCTTTTCCGCGAAGCGCCTGGCCGAGGCGGAACAGCAGCTCAAGAAGGCGCTCGAAATCGACAAGACGTATACCGATGCGCGCTTCAACCTGGCGAGCGTGGAGGCGTCCAACCGCGAGTGGACCGCCGCCGCAGCCGATTACACCCAGGTGTTAAAGGAGCGGCCGGACGATGCGCGGGCCGTCCAGCACTTGGGCGAAGTTATGATTCTTTGGGGGGACCAGCTCGCCAAAGCCGGCAACGATGCCGAGGCGGTCCTTCGGTACCGTGACGCCTTGCCTGGGCGGCCGGCCGACAAGGACCTGCTGGTCCGGCTGGGCATGGCGCTGGCGCGCATGGAGCGGCTGGACGAGTCGCAGCAGGTGTTCGAGACCCTCCTGCGCGTCGATCCGAATAATGACCTCGCGAAGCAGGCCATTGCCGCCATCGTCGCGCACCGCAAGGCTATCGGGAAATAGCGGCGCGTCCCGCTTCCAATTCGGCCCGAGCCGGGCCGAATTCACTGACGTAACCCATTTCATTTCAACAAATGCACTGCAGTTTCGGCCGGATCCGGGCCGAATTCGGGTCGCGGCGCCGCGACGAATTGGATGGAGATGTGCCGCCGGAACGCCAGGGCAGGGGACGCCGTTTCGTGCGATGTGTCATGCAGGAGTCCGCCGGATTGGGGTCGCGAAGCGAGTGCCTGCTTGTTCCGCCGGCTCGGTTCTGCGATAGTGATAGCTGGTGATGCATGGCGAGCGACACAATTGAAATCGAGTCGGGTATCCACCAGGTCACGGATGCCGAGGCCCGCGCCATGTTCACAAGGCGGCCCGCCATTACATGAAGATGAGCGGCGACGACTTCCTGACGCGCTGGCGCGCAGGGGAGTTCGGCGATCCGGAAAACCCCTACCGGCCTGAACTCGTGCAGGTCGTCGCGCTTTTGCCGTTCGCCGAATAAATCGTGACCGGCAAAACTCCCCGACGGGCAGTTGACAGCTTCCTTGCGCCTCTCCAGCGGGCGCTCTCCTGCTTCACCGATTCGGTCCTCCAGTGCAAGCTCCCGCTGGCTGGCCTCAATGGAGCCGCCGCACTGCCTCCGCAAGCCAGGATAAAGGCAACTGCCGAGCACCTCCATCTTACGGCTGCGGTGCACTTCCGTGTCATTGAATTGAAGAGGCTGGCACGCGCGGCCCGTACTACGTGGCGGCCAAAGCCTACTATTACTCCCTGCTCGATGCCGCGGAGAAGGGAATCATCGCGTACCACTGGCACCCGCATGGCAATGTAGCCTTCCCTCATCTCCACATCGGCTCCGGGGCCAGGGTCGGGAGGGTGGACCTCCGTAATGCCCACATCCCCACCGGGCGTATTGCGATGGAGAACCTGCTGCGTATGGTGATCACCGAGTTTGGCGTCGCACCGCGCCGCGGCGACTGGCCCGACGTGCTCGCACAATCCCAAAAGCTCACGAGCAGTAGCGCAGTTGACCGCGCCCCGAGCAGCCAATCGGCCTTGCCTACTTTCCCTGTTTCACCGTGAGCACCTGGTCGGCAGCCACGCCCGTCAGAGTCTGTACCGCCCCACCCGGCCAGCGAATCTCGATCTTCGGAATCGTCGTGAGTTTGCCCAATCCGAAATGCACGCCCGAATCGGCGGACGAGGCATATCCCACCGTGGTGGTCATTTCGTTGACTTGGCTGCCGATGCGAATCCGCGCGCCGATCCCGTCGCGATTGTCCTTGACCCCCTGGAGCCGCAGAACGATCCAGTGCCCGGCTTCGGGGCTCACGTTTTGCCACAACTCCGCGGGTTCGCCGAGTGCGGAGACCACCGCGTCGATGCGGCCGTCGCCATCGAAATCGGCGAAGGCCGCCCCGCGATGCGCCTTCACCGCCGCCAGGCCAGCTTCGGCGGACACGTCGCGAAAGGTGCCGCCCTCGTTCGCGAAGACCGCGTTGGCTTCCCGGTAAGTCGCCGCCTCGAAAGCTTCCACGCGGTCGTTGACGTGGGAGTTGGCAGTGAAGAGATCCTTCCAGCCGTCGTTGTTGAAATCGAATAGCCCCAGGCCCCAGCCGCTGTGCTTCACGCTCGCCGGCCCCATGCGCGAGGCATACGTGGCATCCACGAAACTCCCCTTGCCGCGATTGCGGAAAACCGGAAACGTTTCGCCGGCCAGCGCCGTGACCACGATATCCGGCAGGCCGTCGTTGTCGTAGTCCTTGAATTCCGTTCCCATGCTGGAGATCGGTTTACCGTCGTCGCGCAGCGAAGTCCCCGCCGCCAGCGCCACCTCTTCGAAGGTCCCATCGCCCTTGTTGTGAAACAGGAAGTTGGGCATGTTGTCGTTGGTCACGAAGACATCCGGATATCCATCCTGGTCGTAGTCGGCGAACCCCAGGCTCATGCCGCGTCCCACGTACCTGGCAAGCCCGGCGCGGGCGGTCACGTCTTCAAATGTCCCGTCTCCGCGATTGCGATACAGCGTGCTGGCCAGGCCTTCGAAGTATTTTGGGTGGCAGTAGATGCGCACCCCGCGCGTGGCATCCCCGCAGTAACGGTCGAAGGAGGGCGACCACTTCGCGTAATGGACCACCCATAGGTCGAGATTCCCGTCGCGGTCGTAGTCGAACCATCCCGCCGCGACGGCCCACTCGCCGCTCCGGATGCCGGCCTTGGCCGTCACATCCTCGAAGCGTCCATTGCCCAGGTTGTGGTACAGCGTGTTCCGATTCACCCCCGCCACGAAAAGGTCGGGCCGGCCGTCGTTGTCGTAGTCGGCCGCGGCGACCCCCATCGAATAACCCGCGCCGGCCACGCCGGCCTCTTCGGTGACGTCGCGGAACTTCCAGTTGCCTTCATTGCGGTAAAGGCGGTTCCAGTACTTGGGCGAAGACTTCTCCAGCGAAGGGATGTCGGCGCCGTTCGCGAAATAGATATCCGGCCGCCCGTCGCCATCGTAGTCCAATACGGCCACGCCTCCGGGGATGGTTTCGATCAGGTGCTTTTCGGGTGTGGGGTGATTCTCCAGGACGAAGGAAATGCCTGCCTGGGCGGCGATTTCCCGGAAGCGGATGGCGCTGGCGGGGGCGGCGGCGTTGCCGACGATGCCGGCGGCGAGGAGCGCGAGGGTCACGGCCGCGCACGCCACAAAGTAGGCCGGCGGCTTCATTTCGGCGGTTCGATCTGCGCTTCCCGCGCCACTTCTTCCTTCAGTTCCTGGTTCTTCTTGAGGATCTCCTGATAGGCAGCCATGGCGGTGCGCGCCTTTTCCTGGCTGCCGGTTGCCTGGTAGGCCCGCGCCAACTGGTAGTGGAGACTGCCGTCGTCGTCCAGCGCCAGCGCCTTCTCCAGGTGTGGGATCGCCTCGCTGGTCTTGCCCAGACGCGATAGTGCGAGGCCCAGCGAGGCGTCCGCCGCCAGCAGTTTGGGATCGGCGGCCAAGGCCGCGCGCAGGTAGGGCATGCCCTTCTCTGGCTCTTCCAGTCGCACCAAGCTGTCTCCGGCCACGAAGTTCAGCTCCGCCGTGGGCCGCGCTGCCTGGAGTGTCGCCGTCGCTTGATCCAGCGCCGCGCGATAGTCGCCGGCCATGAAGAGCGCCGCCGCGAGTTCCTGCTCGAGTTGTGGATCGTTCGGCCGAATCGCCAGGGCCGCGCGCCACTCCTTGACTGATTCCAGCGGCTGGTTCTGATAGCGGGCGATCTCCGCGCGCAAGCGGTGAAGCTCGACGGAAGCCGGCAACTGGCCGAGGCGGAAGAACGCCTGGAAGGCCAGCTCGTTGGCGGCCTTCGCCTGCCAGAAAAGCGCTTCGGGCGACGGTTTCGCCGTGCGCGGCAGCTTCGCGGCGTCCAGGTCTTTTCCCGCCAGGAACTGGCATTCGGCGGCGTGCGCCCGGCAGTCCGCCGGCGGCAAAGCTCGCTCCTTGGCTTCCTCCTCTTCCGCCCAATCCACATGCCCGGTCTTACGATACACGTCCGCCAGGGCAGCGTGAATTCCGTGCAGGTTGGGCAACTGCTTGAGCGTCTCGCGATAGAAGAAAAATGCGCTGCGGTATTGGCGCCGCTGCACTCGCGTGCCGGCCACCAGCGCTGCCAGGTAGGGCGATTGGGAGTCGGACTGCTGCAGCCGGTCGAGCGCGCTCGTGGCGATGGATTGATAGCTCATTCCCAGGCCGTACCACAGGCGCGCATCGTCTGGCGTGGTCGAGGTGAGCTTGCGGTAGTGCTCCGCGGCCTGCTCGAACCGGCCGGTCTCCATGCAGGCGCCCGCCAGCATCCCGCGAGCGTCGCGATTGGCAGGATCCGCAGCCACTGCCTTCTCCAGGGGCGCGATGGCCTGTTGAGGCTGCCCCAGTGCCACACGGGCGGCGCCCAGGGAGATGAGCGCGGGCACGGCGCTTGGCTGGACTTTGAGGACAGCCTCGAAATTAGGAATGGATTCCGCTTCGTGCCCGGCCATGTGCTGGGCCATGGCGAGGTCCAGCAGCAGGCCCGTCTCTTGGGGCAGCGCCTTGACCAACTCCTTGTAGATGGGGATGGCGGCTTCAAACTTCCCCGCCGCCATCAGTTGCCTGGCCTGCTCGGATTTTTGCGCCAGATCGCCGCTTTGCGCCCGCCCGGCAATCAGGCCGAAGAAGAAGAGGGTGGGGAGGATCACTGCCCCACCTCTGCCCTGCCGCATGTCTACCAGTGTAGACGCAAACCGAGCCGGATCTGCCTCTCGCCCGAGGCACTGGTAATCTGCATGAAGCTGCCGGACGTCACGCTGCCGCTGCTGACTCCTCCAAAGTGCGACGTATTCGCGAGATTGAAGAACTCGCCTCGAAATTGCAGCCGTAGCCGCTCTTTGATGGGAAACTCCCGCGTGATGTCGAGGTCCGTGTTGAACGTGCCCGGATTCCGCAGAATGTTCCGGCCCGCCGTGCCGAAGCGAACCCCGGTGACGGAGGCGAAGGACGTGGTGGCGTAGTAGTGAGAGCCCGGCCCGACCTGGCCGAGAAAGTCGACGGGCGCGATCTGGTCGGCAGTCTGTGTGTTGTTCGGGGCGTTCAACGAACTGCCGGGAGCCGTAACGGTAAACGGTGTGCCGGTGTAGGCCGACGTGATGCCATTCACCGCCCAGTCTCCCAGAATCGCCGTCGCAACCTTGGAGTTGGGGAAGAACTGGCGGCCTTTGCCAAACGGCAATGTGTATACCCATCCCATTTGCAGCACGTGGGTGCGGTCGTAGCCGGCCGGGGCGCGGTTGCGTTGGAACACGTTCGGCCAGTTCCAGCCCGTGCTCACCCATCCATCGTCGTCGGTGTAGTCGATGGCCTTCGAGTAGGTGTACGCGCCCTTCAGCATCAGGCCCTTTGAGAAGCTTCGGTTCACCGCTACTTGCAGCGAATTGTACTCGGCGCTCAGGTAGCCGTCCCACATGTTGAGGGGCAGCGTGCGGCCATAGCTGGCGTAGTAAGGCAACCCGGTCGTGCCCGAACCCGGGGACCCATAATTGATGTCGCGATCCGCCAGAATGTGGACGGTGTGCGATCCCACGTAGGCGATCGAACCGATGATGTTGTCCGGCAGCTTCTGCTCGATCGTAAAATTGTAGGACTGCACATAGCCGCGGTGGATTTCGCCGCCCCACGGGCTGCGCTCACTGGCGTTGCCCGGCAGCGGCACAATACCGGTGGAAAGGTCGGGACCCACTGCATTGGGAACGCCCTGCTGGAACGTGGTCGACCACGTATAGCCGTTGGTGGCCAGGTTGGCGAAGTTGACCGTCAGCGGATACCAGCCGCGCAACGGGCGCGAGAACGGGATGGGGTCGTAATTAATGCCATAGCCGGCGCGAATCACGGTCTTCTCGCCCAGGCGGTAAGCCAGGCCGATGCGCGGCGCGAACAGCTTGTGGCTGACCGTGATTCCCACGTCGTCAGGCTGACCGCCGCGTCCGCCCAGGTAAACGTCGTTGTTGGTGGGATCGTACCGCTCGATGCCCTTGCCGGCGCGGGTCATCAGGGGATAGAACTCGTAGCGCAGACCGATGTTGATCGTGAGATTACGGGTCACCTGCCAACGGTCGCGCGCGTACCCGCCAAACTGCCATTCGCGGCCTGTCATCAGGATGTACTGCAGACTCTTCTCGGTGTCGTCGGAGAGGCCCAGCAGGAACGCCGCATAGGCGTTGAACTGGTTCGGCGACCCCGGAGCAAGCGCCGTTTCGCCGCCGCCGAAGCCCAGATAGCCGCGCGGTCCCTGGCCGATCTCCGGCTGCCAGTGGTTCAGGTGATGCCGCACCAGGTCGAAACCGAATCGCAGTTCATGCGACCCCTTGGTCCAGGTGAGGTTGTCGCTCTGTGTGTAGCTCTCCTCCACGCGTTGCAGCGGCATCCAGTTCGGCACGCCGAAACCCGTGTAGCCGGTGACCCCGATGTTCGGAAAGCCGCTCTGCAGGGGGTCCGGCCCGTTGGTGTTGGGAATGCCGAACTGCAGGCCGTAGTTGGTGCCATAGTCGTTCGGGTAGACGTGCTGCCCTTGGCGCTCGTAGCCGACCACGCCGTCCAGCAGAAGGTGCGGGGAAATCGTGCGCGTATGGCCGATGGAAGCCACTTGCACCGTCGTATCGCCCAAGCCAGGATCCGAGCCGCCCAGGCCGGGTCCGCCAGCCAGTCCGAAGACGGCCTTGCCGCCCGAGGTGGCCCACATGCGGCTGTACTTGCCCCAGATGCTTTCCTTGTCGCTCTGGTTATAGTTGATCTTGGCGTCCACATTTTGCCGGTCCAGAATCGGTCCGCCGGCCGCCGTAAGGTTGTTCGAGAACCCGTTATTGCTGGCGTTCAACACGTTTGGCGAAGAGTAGTAGCTTTGCAGTTTTAAGGCGATGGCGTTCAGGCGCGCGGTGGGAAT
>OMOG01000658.1:2117-6582 GCA_900290305.1 Candidatus Sulfopaludibacter sp. SbA4 | reverse complement strand
CTCCCCGAGTCCGGCCCCTGTCTCTATAAGGGTCTCTTGGTGGCCTGCGGTCCGCCTGGTCTCCAGGGCGGCCGGAACATCCTGTTTCACAACAACGGCGACCGCACCTTCACCGATGTCTCCGAAAAGTCCGGCATCCTGAAAACGCCGGGCACCTACGGCCTGGGCGTCCTCGTCTCCGATTTCGACAACGATGGTTGGCCCGATATCTACGTCGCCAACGACTCGACCTCCGCCGCGCTCTACCAGAACAACCACGACGGCACCTTCACCGACGTCGCCACCGAAGCCGGCGTGGCCTTCAGTCCCGATGGCAAGCCACAAGCGGGCATGGGCGTCTCAGCCGTCGATTACGATTGCGACGGCCATCTCGACATCCTCAAAACTAACTTCGCCGGCGATACATCCAGCCTTTACCGCAACCTCGGCAAAATGAACTTCGACGATCAAACCTTCCAGGCCGGCCTCGGCAAAAACACCCGCTTCCTCGGCTGGGGCGTGGGCTTCGTGGACTTTGACAACGATGGCTGGTCCGACATCTTCGTCTGCAACGGCCACGTCTATCCCGAGGTTGGCGAAACGGAAATCGAATCCGGGTATCGCGAGCGCAAGGTCCTGTATCGCAACCTCGGCAACCGCAAATTCGCCGACGTGTCCACTCAGGGTGGACCCGGAATTCTCGAACAAGTGCCCGGGCGCGGCTGCGCATTCGGCGATTTCGACAATGACGGCGACGTCGACGTGCTGGTGAATTGCATCAATGACGTGCCCCAGTTGCTGCGCTGCGATCAATCCGCGAAAACCAACTGGCTCAAAGTCAAGACGGTCGGGGTGAAGTCCAACCGTTCCGGCATTGGCGCGCGCATTTACTGTGTCACCGGGGACGGCCATCGCCAACTGGACGAAGTCCGCAGCGGCGGCAGTTACATTTCACAAAGTGACTTCCGCGTTCACTTTGGCCTGGGCCGTTCCACTAAGGCGGAGTTAGAAGTCAGATGGCCCAGCGGAACGGTCGATCGCCTGAGTGTCGAAGCGAACCAGGTGATCACCGTCACCGAGGGCCAAACCGGAGGCTGAAATGAAACTCACCAGGAGACAGTCACTCGCGACCCTGGCAGCGGCCGCGGCACTCCCCGCCCGAGCTTCGCGTCTCACCGCGGCTCCCGCCATCCGGCTCGTCGTTCTCGACGTGGGCGGCACCATCATCGAAGACCGCGGAGACGTGCCCGCCTTGCTGCGCAGCGCCCTGGCGCATCACGGGATCGAGGTCACTCCCGCCGCAATCGGCCAGTGGAGGGGCGCTTCCAAGCGCGAAGTCGTCCGCCGCTTCGTCGAACAAAAAGCGCCGCCGGATGCCGATCGCGACCAACTCACGGCCGCCATCTACCGGGAATTCAGCAGCCAACTCAACGAGGTCTACCGCACCGTGCCGCCCATCGCCGGCGCGGAAGATGCTTTTCGCAAACTTGCCCAGAGCGGCTATCTCCTGGCCACCACCACGGGCTTCGATCGCGACATCACCACCCGCATCTTTCGCCGCCTGGGGTGGGAGCACTACTTTGTGGCATCCATTACCAGCGACGATGTCGTCCTCGGCAGACCGTCTCCGTTCATGCTCTTTCACGCCATGGAATTCGCGCGCGTCAATAGCGTGGCCGAAGTCGTCGCCGTGGGCGACACTCCCCTCGACCTTCGGGCCGGCAGCAACGCCGCCATGCGCGGAGTGGTCGGAGTGCTGAGCGGAGTCGGCACCGCCGAGCAGCTCCGCCGCGAGCCCCACACCCACATCCTGCCGAGCGTGGCCGCGCTTCCGGCCCTGCTGGGGCAGCGTCGCCCACTCTCCGCCCCCTGAGATGTTTGGCGATTCAGTTTCCTGAATCGACCGCCGCCTTGCGCTTGCGGTATTCGGCCCAACGTCGTCTAGTTGCCTCGGCAATGCGCTTCCGCGCGGCAGCACTGAGCACCTGTTTCTTGGCTTTGCCAGCCACACGGGTCGTGCGCCCAGCCAAGGTCCCAGCGTTCCCGCCAAGCAACGTGCGCACCTCTTGAATCTGCTGTTCGATTCTCTGGTACTGCTGGCTCAATCCTTCCAGCGCGGTAGAGAGCGAGGCTTCCGCACGCGGGGCGGGCACAGCTTCGTCTGATTCAGGCTTGGCCGGCTTGAATTCGATGACCTCTGCATCTGTCAAACCCGCCGGGAGCCTCGCGACCCACCAGCCACCAATACGCGGATTGGTATGCCAAGAGCTTGGGCCATCCCGATCTCGTACTGCACCCAAGGCGAGCTGGCTGCCCGATCGGACCATACGAGCACTACGGTATCTGCGTTCCGAATCTTGTCGGCTATTACGCTTCGCACGTCTTCACCGTCGCTCCAGTCGGTTGGATCGTCTATCTCGGCCGAGCGGAATCCCGATTCCTGCAGCCACTTAAGGGCCGAGCGCACTAGTGGCCGATCATCCCATCTGTGCGATATGAAGACTCTGCGTTCACTCATCGGGCCGGTCCTTTTCGACTAGTCTCTTGGCGGCGTCCTTTTGAGCTGCGGTGCTCGGACATCTTCTTCAGGCAGCATTCCCTCAGACCAGTTTCTAACGAATGCCACTCCGATGCAACCGTGCACTGGCCTTCCAGCACCAGCGAGGGAGCACCCGGCTCGGCCCTCTTGAGCTCGTCAAACGTAAGATGATGCAAAAGGATGAACGTCGGGATGTCAAACGCGTCGGCATACGCGAGCTCCATCCACTGATTTGCGCCCGCCTCGAGCGTGAATCTCGAGAGCAACAGGATCACTACCGCGGATTCCCGAACCCGCTCCTTGAGGCTCTTACCGACACTGCGTTGGTCTCCAGCCTGGTCACGTCCGAAAGCCCACACGCGCACACCGGTATCTTGAAGCAGCGATTCGATCGCCTCTTTGAGCAGCGTGGCTTCGAATGCGTCTTCACCCGCATACGACAGAAAAAACTGTGGTGATTTCAACGCTGCCAGTTTACATCCGCCCAGGCTCAACCGCAAGAATGTCCGCGCGGCCCGCGGCCCGACGTCCGTCGGCCTGATTACTTCTTCTCCTGAACAATCGCCGCCTTCATGGGCGCCAGAAGTCCCAGTAACTGCCCCTTCTCCTTCTCCGGCACCTTCAACTCATCCAGCG
The DNA here is from genome assembly GCA_900290305.1 of Candidatus Sulfopaludibacter sp. SbA4. Taxonomy (GTDB): domain Bacteria; phylum Acidobacteriota; class Terriglobia; order Bryobacterales; family Bryobacteraceae; genus OMOG01. The sequence continues at coordinate 3,428 of OMOG01000658.1, read as the reverse complement.
TCGCCACCAAGTCCTCCACCACCGCGTTGAAGGCCTCCTCCGTCACTCCTCGGCCCTTGTGCGCCGCGACCATGTCCAGTCCCGCGTACTTGCATGGCCCGCCCGTCCCTTGGCAGATGAAGTCCGCGAGTTTGGATTTGTATTCCCGCGCATATTCCAGATCTGATGCCGCATGCGCAAACCACATGTTCACGCGCTCATCCGCCAGAATGCGTCCCACCAACTTGTCGACTACCGCCTGAATGGCGGGCATCCCGCCCAGCCGATCGTATAGAGAAGCCGAACTCCCGCTGTCCGCCGCGGCCAACCCACTGACCGCCCATACCGCCGTCACAATCGTCAATCCCAATCTCTTCATGCCCGATTCCTTTCCGAAACTTCCGTCTCACCTTATAAGGCGAAAATCGGAGCCCGGTATTAATCGGCCCTGGTACCCTTTCCTACCGCCCTTGCCACCCCCTACCCAAAACCTTTAGACTTATCGTAGGCAGTAGAATCACCGGAGTTGCACTCTATGACGATCCCCGCGAAATACGAAAACGGCGTCTTCAGGCCCCTTGAAGACGTGCAGATCCAAGAGGGCACGGTCGTCGAGGTGCTTGTTCCAGCGAAGCAAGACCCGCCAGGCAAGCGACGCTCCATCAAGGACCTTCCGTTCTATGGCATGTGGAAGGACCGCACCGACATCGGCGACGGTGTCGAGTACGTTAACAACCTCAGGAACAATCCTCGCGGCTGATGTGGCGTGAATAGATGGTCTACCTGATCGACACTGATGTGATGATCGATGTGTCGCGCGAGAACGCAAACGCCGCCAGCTGCCTTGATTCCTTGAGCGATCCCGCCATCTCAATCATCACCGCCCAGGAGTTGATCGTCGGCGCAAGGGACAAGCGGGATCTTGCCGGTATCGACTCCCTGGTATCGATGTATCCCGTGATGCACATCGACGCTCCCATCGGCCAGCTTGCATATGATCTCCTCAAGCGTACGCGAGATCGGATGGCCTGCGCACCTTCGATTCACTGATCGCCGCCACAGCGATCAAGGGGGGCTTCGCGCTCGTCAGCAGGAACCGCAAGCATTTCACGATGATCGACGGCCTGGCGCTTGAAGTGCCGCGGTATTGAGGCGCCGTCATCCGCGTCCTGGATAGAGCACAATATTATAGGAGGTGGCATGGGACTGGAGGCTATGGTCTTCTGCGATTGCGTTGAAAAGGGCCGGCTGGCGGTCCCGCACCCCTATCCTCAAATGCTCTCCATTGCCAGCAACGGCTCTCCCGAAATTAGGTCAAAGGACCCAGTCAAG
>OMOG01000658.1:0-2107 GCA_900290305.1 Candidatus Sulfopaludibacter sp. SbA4 | reverse complement strand
TTTTGAAGAAGCGCGGCCAGGCATGCCCGGTGTTATTGGGGAAGGTGCTTTATAGCGGAACCCACACCGGAGATCATCTCACCGTCAGGGACGTCCGGAGGCTTTCGAATGAACTTGACTTGCTGAAAGGGGCGCAACTCTCGGCGGCTGCTCTTCCAGGTGACGACGCACGGCAAATCGCGCTGGCAATGAGGGAACTCAGGCGATTGGTAAAGACCGCTCTGGCGGTTAATAAACCCATCGCGTTCTGAAGGTCCCTGCTTTCACTTGGGCAGCAGGTCCATGCAAAACCGCCGAAGCTTCGCCCCGTTTGCGCCCCTCTGGCGCGCCGCGAGAAGAGGCGCCAGAATGGGAATGATCACTGGCCGAAGGCGGACCAGCACTTGCCGGCTTCCGCTCACCAGGTTACGCAACTCTATCTGCTGCTCGGTCGCGCCATCCGTCATCGGAGAGCGCGTCCAGGAGGGCACAGACCCCGACGAGCTGGTTCCTGTGTTTCCGCGCAATTTCGATGGCTGCATCGGGGGCCACCTGAGTCTGGGCGTGCGAGCTGCCGATCGTCCAAGCCCGTGTCTCTTTTTTTCTGAACATCACGAACTTCAGGGCGCTGCCACCGGCGATACTACCAAACCGCCTGGTGGCGAACTCTTCATCATTCTTGAATTCCAGCCAGTAGGGCAATCCGTTCTTGTCCGTGACGTCGTGCAGAGTGTTGAGCAACTTTTCACCATCGAGAGATTGCAACTGACGCGGGCCGAATCGCTCTGCAGAATTCCCGTAGAATTCTCTGAGCTTCTCTTCCGAAAGGAGATCACCTTTTTCTCTCAGTTGGTTCGCGCGCTGGCGCAACCGCCCTGTCACGATCTCGTACTCAGCCATATCGCCCCGGCTGTAATCCTACCGTCCTCCTGTATATGTGATCCACATCGGCGACACCCACACAATCTCCCCGTCCTCCTGCTCTCCCCGCACGTAGTAGTAACTCCGCTTCCCCGCCGCCACCGTATTGTCAGTCCACGAAAACGACACGTTCGCCGTCTTCGGCTCCGCCGTATACACGTACCGATTGTCCTTCACCACGTACACCTTGGCGAACGCCGCCGTGCCCGTCAGCCTCACCTGGAACACCGGCCGCGACGCCGTCGTGAACACGTCTCCCATCATGTGGCCGCCGCTGCGGAACTCCGCCAGAATGTTGTCCGTCGCCCCGTAAACATGGCGCTTCCGCAGCCCGTCGATCACTCCATCCCGCGTCAACTCCTTCACCAGGATGCTGGTGTAGCTGATGTGCGTCGACACGTGGTCCGAGCTCGCCTCGAACCCCAGCACATATCCCTTCTCCAGCGCCAGGTTGACCAGCCCCTTCGGACGCCACCCCCCGATCGCATCGCCTCCCGAAATCCCCCGCGGCCCGTCCGGCATTTCGTAATTCTGCCGGTCGCCCTGGTAGATCTCGACCACCGGCTCCACCTGTGGATCGTTGTCCCTCCAGTCCGTGCCCATGTTGGTGGCGCTGGTGTGCGATGCCACAATCCCGCCGAAGAATTTCAGATACGCGTATAGCATCTGCGTATCCGGCGCATTGCCCGGCGCGTCCTCGTTCACCTTCGGCAGCCGCGGCAGCGGCCTGATGCCCCGCTCGGTGAAGATCACGTTGCGATGCCCCTCCGGATACGCCACGCTCCGCTCGTAATTGAACATCGGCGAAAAGTATCCCGGCATGTAATAAATATCGGTGAGCTTCTGCGTCAGCCACCACGTGTACTCGCGCCCTCCGCCGTTGTCGTGATCGCAGCACCCCACCCAGTCCAGGCCGCCCGCGTCGATGATGTACCGCCACTGGTCGTAGATCGACCCGTCCTGCCCGCCGTCCATCGAGATCTCGCTGTGCCGGTGAAATTCGCCGCGCACAATCCGCAGCGGCGCCGCGTCCGCCGTCCGGTACCCGCGCAGTATCTGGATCGCCTGCGCCTCACCCGGCTTCGCCGCGCCCGCCGCGCTGCCGCTCGCCGCCGAGGGCTTCACCGCCACCGCCTGCGTGGCCGCGCCAAGCTGTATTTCGTTCGCGTACAGATCGTTGTTGAACGGGTCCACCGGCGGCGCCGGC
>OMOG01000224.1:13503-14344 GCA_900290305.1 Candidatus Sulfopaludibacter sp. SbA4 | reverse complement strand
CAGCAACAACGTGGTGCCGGTGGGCGACCCGCGCTGGAACCGGTTTCAGGACCAGATCGGCTCCTCGGCCATCTCCATCGCGGGCGGTCCGATCCGCGGGAACAATTACACCATCGACGGCATCTCGATCACGACGTCGCAGAATCTGCCGATGATCATCCCTACCATCGAAGCCGTGCAGGAGATGAAAACGCAGACCGGCACGTACGACGCCACCATGGGCCGGACCGGCGGCGGCGTATTTAATACCACGCTGAAATCGGGAAGCAACGGTATTCACGGAGACTTGTACGGCCAGCTTCGGCAGACTGCATGGGCGGCGAACACGTTCTACAACAATGCCGCCGGATTGCCGCGGGCCGGCGACGATTGGAAGGATTTTGGCGGAGGCATCGGCGGTCCGGTGCTGATTCCCAAGCTCTACAACGGCCGCAACAAGACGTTCTTTTATGTCGCCCAGGAAGCCTACCGCGAGCATCAGCCATACTCGTTGCAGTACGCCCTGCCTACCGCGGCCGAGCGCACGGGCGATTTTTCGCAGGCCGGCTTTACCGTCTTCGACCCATTCTCCACGCGTGCCTGCACGGCCGCCGACAGTTGCCCCTCCGGCGTATCGGCGGTGCGCACGCCGCTCGCGGGAAACATCATTCCCGCCAACCTCATCAACCCGGTAGCCCGGGCGATGCTCAGCTCCCAGTACATCCCCTTGCCGCAGAACAACGCGCCGAAGACCATCGACACCAACAATTTCACGGGCAGCGATTCGCTCTACAACCGCGCCGACCAATACACCTTCAAGCTCGAAGAAGATCTCACGCAGTGGCTTCGGCTGACCGGCTCT
>OMOG01000224.1:0-13493 GCA_900290305.1 Candidatus Sulfopaludibacter sp. SbA4 | reverse complement strand
CGGCTGACCGGCTCGTTTCTCTATTACAAGAGCCGCGAGCCGGGCGGCAATCCGCTGGGAACCGTCGCCGGATCGAGCGGTTCGTACCTCTTGTACCGCCACGTGGATGCCACCGCGGTCAACGGCATCGTGACCATCAATCCCACCACGGTGGCCACGGTGCGCTACGGCTTCAATCGTTTCCCCAACATCTACAACGGCGTGAGCACGGGCTTCGACCCTTCGCAACTCGGGCTGCCGGCAAGCTACACCAGCGCCATTCTGCAGAACAACTTTCCCGGGCTTTCGCTCTCCAATGCTGGCAGTTCCATCGCCTATACCGGCACGCAAAATGTGAACTACTGGTCCAAGAACGCGTCGGGCAGTATCTCGAAATCGGCCGGCAAACACAATATGCAGATGGGCATCGACTTCCGGTCCATCAATGCCGGAGGGCTTTCCTACGGCGGACCGGCCGGGAGTTTTAGCTTCAACGGCGTATTCTCCCAGCAGTACCCGACCAAGACGAACGGAACCGGAGCCGACTGGGCCGACTTCGTGATGGGCTACCCGTCGAGCGGGTCCCTGCAAACCACTACGCCGCTCTATTTCAATGCCCTGTATTACGGGGCCTACTTCCAGGACGATGTTCGTGTGTCGTCGCGGCTGACCGTCAACTTCGGCGTGCGGTATGAGTACTCGACCGGAATCGGGGAGCGGTCCAACCACGAGCTGGTGGGCTTCGATCAGGCGGCACTCAATCCTATTGCCGCGCAAGTGACCGGCGTGACGCCCCATGGCCTGCTGGAATACGCGGGCGTGAACGGCAACCCCACTCGCAGCGGCAACCCGTGGAGATACGGATTCGGCCCGCGCGTCGGCGTGGCGTATCAACTCACTTCCAAGACCACTCTGCGAGCCGGATGGGGAATCTTTTACACGCCCATGTTCTTCGGCGTCGATGCGACCACCGCTCCCGGCTACGTCCAGGCCAACACCTACGTCGCCAGCAACAACGGCAATCAAACGCCGGCGAACTCGCTGAGCAACCCGTTTCCCAGCGGGATCATCCAGCCGGCCGGCAATTCGTTGGGCGGGCTCACGGCCATCGGATCCACGTTCGCCTACGTCGATCCGGACCGGACCTCCGGCATCGTGAATCAATTCTCCGCCGATGTGCAGCACCAGTTCCCGCTCGGCATCGCGGCGGAGTTTGGTTACATCGGCTCCCGCTCGCACCATCTGGGATCGGCCTCCACGGGGACCGGTGCGCTGCTGATCAACCAGGTTCCCACTCCGTATCTCGGGATGGGCTCGGCGCTGACGCAGTCAGTCGCGAATCCGTTCTTCGGGAAGCAGGGAGCCTCCGGGATCGTCGGCAGTTCCACGATCTCACAGGCCCAGTTACTCATGCCTTACCCCGAGTACGGCGCTATCACTTTGAACACCAACCCGGCGCACGCCGAGTACGACTCCATGGTGGCGAAGGCTCAAAAGAGACTGACTCAGGGACTCACTTTCCTGGCGACCTTCACCTGGTCCAAGAACCTCGACAACACCTGGAACACCGCGGGCAGCAACTACTTCAACACCTTCGCCGGCAGCACGCCGCCCAGCGCCGTACAGAACTACTACAACCTGGCGGCCGAGTGGGCTCTGGCCTCCTCCGACGTGCCCCGGCGCTTCACCGCGTCCTGGACGTATCAGCTTCCTTTCGGGAAGGGCAAGGCGCTGCTCCACACCAGCCGGCTTCTGGACTACGCTGTCGGCGGATGGCAGGTGCAAGGGGTGACCATCTACCAGAACGGCTTCCCGCTGTACGTCTATCAGACCAACCAGAATTCGGTGATCGGCACCGGCGCGCAGCGCCCCAATGCGACGGGAGTCAGTCCCTCCATGTCCGGCGGTCCGGAAGAGAAGTTGAACAACTACATCAACCCGGCAGCATTTTCGCCGGCGCCCACGTTTACCTTCGGCAATCTGAGCCGCAATATCGGGTATCGCGGCCCCGGCGAAGCCAACTGGGACCTGTCCATTTTCAAGGACGTCGCGTTCAAGGAGCGCTACAAGGCGCAGTTCCGCGCCGAGGCGTTGAACGCGTTCAATACGCCGCTGTTCGCCAACCCGAACACTTTGTTGAACAGCTCGAACTTCGGCAAGCTGGTCTACCAGACGAACACGCCGCGGGAACTCCAGCTCGGCCTGCGATTCTCCTGGTGACGCCCGGCCCTTCTGTGACCCAAGTCGCGCTGATCACCGGGGCAGTTCCGGAATCGGCCGGGCAGCCGTCCCGGCGTTCGCACAGCGAGGCACGCGCGTCGTAGTGGCGGCGCGTGTAGGGCGCGGTCCATCCGCCGTCCACGATGAGATAATGGGCGCCATGTTCCCCTACGATGCGGCTCTGCTCGCGGCGGCGCAATCGTCTCCGCAAGACATCCCCGGTGTGTTGGCAACGATGCAGGACATGGAAGCTCTGATGGCGGATGGCGACGGCCTGAAATGGTTCAACCTGCTTTACCTGCAGGTGACCCAGGCGGTGAAAGCGCGGGAGGACGCAGGCGGCTTTTCCGACCCCGCATGGCTCGCGCAACTCGACGTCCAGTTTGCCGGACTGTACTTCGAAGCGCTGCGGAACTTCCTCTCCGGCCAGCCGTCGCCGGGCTGTTGGCGAGCACTGTTTCAACGCCGCGACCAGGCCGCCATCGCGCGCATTCAGTTCGCGCTCGCCGGCGTCAACGCGCATATCAATCACGATCTGCCCATGGCGATCGTGGCCACCTGCCAGGTGACTGGAACCGTGCCGCAGCACGGGACTGCGCAATACCAGGACTACACGGCGCTCAACACCACGCTGGACAGCCTGGTGGAACAGGCCAAGCAGGAGCTGCACGTCCGGCTGCTCGGCGACGCGCTGCCGCCGGTTTCGCACCTGGAAGAAACGCTGGCCGCCTGGAGCGTCGCCGCGGCGCGCGAGACGGCGTGGACCAATTCCGAGATTCTCTGGCGGCTCGAAGGCTCGCCGCTGGCCGCGGGTTTACTCGATGGGATCGACGGCCTGACCACGGTGGCCGGCAAGACGATCCTGACGCCGGTGCCGATGGTGTAAGTTAACCAGCGCTGGGCAAACCGATGAACGGATTCACCACGCGGACCGTGCCATAAAGCCGATCGTGCTGCAGATCTTCGGTAAGGATTTCAGGCAGGCCGTAATGCTCCGCGTATGACCAGAGGTGCGCGTCGAACGGTGAACTGCGACAGGAATTCTTCCGCTTCTCGCAGGGCGTCAGCTTGCCTCAGGATGACGTGGCGGCGAATCGGGCGTGTCACGGCCGCAACAAACTCGACGATTCGCCTGATGCGGCACGCATACGGAGTCTTCCAGGGTGCCGCGCCTAAGAATCCTGGTGGCGACCTTCTGCTTGTCGGGATCTGGTGTCAATGAGGGCGGCCACGGCCGTAGAGATCCTCTCTTCGCCAACCCCGGTTGCGAGGCCGCTGCGTCTTATGTGTCGATCGACGCCTGCGCTGCCGTTCGGTTGCCTGGTCGAACAAGCGGAGCCGTGAGTCTCGATCCCTGGCCGCCGGTTGTTTGCTTGGAGGAATGATCAGAATCGTCTCGCCAGCCGCCACCCAGTCGATGTTGTCACCTGGACGGATATTGTACCGTTCCACGATTGTCCGGGGTACAGTGACCTGGTACTTGGATGTGACTTTCGCCATACACGTTTACAGCACGCGCTTACGGCGCCCAGGAGGGCATCACGTACGCGTAAAACACGACGATCAGCCCGATCACGCTGGCCAGCAGCACGCTGTGCTTCATCGTAAAGCGGAAGAGCAGGGCCTCGTCTTCGCGCTTCATGGAGGTAGCGGCCGCGGCCACCGCGATGCTGGTCAGGCTGATCATTTTGCCCATCACGCCGCCGGCCGAATTGGCGGAGGCCATCAGCACCGGGTTCATCCCCAGCTTGGTCGCGGTCACCACTTGCAGGGTGCCGAAGAGCGCATTCGCGGAGGTGTCGCTGCCGGTGAGGAAGACACCCAGCCACCCCAGCAGCGCGCTGAAGAACGGGAACATGACCCCGGTCGCGGCAAACGCCAGGCCCAGCGTGGCGGTGGCGCCGGAATAGTTCATGAGGTACGCCAGCCCCAGAACCGCGGCCAGCGTCAGTTCCGCGAGCGCCAGTTGCTTGGCAGTGTGGGCGATCACTCCGGCGAACTGCCGCGGCTTCAGACCCGCCACCATGGCCGCGAAGACCGCCGCGAACAGGCACGCGGTTCCCGAGGCGGAGAGCCATGTGAAATTGTAGACGGCGCCATACGCCGCGGGCTTTGGAACTACGGGCGGCATGCGCTGGATGGTGTTGTGCAGTCCCGGCCACTGAATGGGCAGGTTGAAGCTATCGAGGTGCGCCTTGATTGGTGGGTAGCTCCAAATCAGGACGAAGACCACCAGCAGCGCGTACGGCGCCCAGGCTGTCGAGATCTCGCGCGCCGTGTGCCGCGATTGGGCAGGCTTTCCGTGAGCGAAGCGAATCACCACGATCAACGCACCCATGGCGGCGATCGACGAGAGGATGTCGGTGAGAAGGCCATTGAAGTAATTCGACACCACGAACTGCGTTCCGGCAAAGGCGATACCGCAAGCCGTCGCGGCGGGCAGGACTCCGCGCAGGCCTTTCCAGCCTCCCATCACCAGAATGAGGTAGGCCGGCACGATGAGGGAGACGGGCGCGCAGATGCGGCCCACGCCGGCGCTCAAGCGGTCGAACGGCAGGCCGGTGGTCCCCGCCAGGGTCTGGATCGGAATGGCGATGGAGCCGAAGGCCACCGGCGCGGTATTGGCCAGCAGGCAGATGGCCGCGGCGTAGAACGGCTCGAAGCCCAGGCCCACCAGCATGGCGGAGGCCACTGCCACCGGGGTGCCGAATCCGGCGGCGCCTTCGACAAACGCGCCGAATGCGAAGGCGATCAGCAGGGCTTGCAGCCGGGGATCGCTGGTGAGGTGGCCGATGGAATCCTTGAGCGTATCGAACTTGCCGCTTTCGAGCGTAATGCGATAGAGCAGGATGGCGGAGAAGACCACCCATCCGATAGGAAACAGCCCGAAGGCCGCTCCGGCCGTGATGGCGGCCACCAGTTTCCCCAGCGGCATGCCGTAGACCCCGGCGGCTACCAGCGCAGCGGCCCCCAGGCCCACCAGCGAGGCCATCCACGCGGGTTTGCGAATCACGCCGAGCAGCACCAGCAGCGCGAAAATAGGGATGGCGGCGACCAGCGCAGAGAGCGCCAGGCTGCCGCCGACGGGAGTGTAGTTTTGCTGCCACATGCCGGTTATCCTTGCACCCGCCGCTCCTTGCCGCTCCAGAACGTCTCGCGCAACTCGCGCTTGATGATCTTTCCCGTGCCGGTCTTGGGCAGCGGGCCCTCGGAAAACACGAAGCGCCGCGGCATCTTGAACTTCGCGATGCGGCCTTGCAGATACTCGCACAATTGCGGCTCGCCGAGCTGCTGTCCTGGCTTGACCACCACGATGGCTGCGGGGACCTCTCCCCACTGCGGATCGGGCGCCGAAACCACGGCGCATTCCAGTACCGCCGGGTGGGAGAAAATGGCGCGCTCCACCTCGATCGACGAAATATTCTCGCCGCCGCTGATGATGATGTCCTTCTTGCGGTCCACGATGTGGAGATAATTCTCCTCGTCCCACACGGCCATATCGCCGGTGTGCAGCCATCCGCCGGTCATGACGTCCCGGGTGGCCTTGGGCTCCTTGTAATAGCCATCCATGATGTTGTCGCCGCGCATCACCACTTCCCCGATGGATTCCATGTCGCGCGGCACGTCGTTCATCTGCAGGTCCACCACCCGAACTTCGCAGCCGATGAAGGGCCAACCCGCCATGGCGCGGCGGTGGAGCCGTTGGTCTTCATCGGCACAGGTGACGGTGCTCTTGGAGCGCGCGGATGTCGCTACCGGCCCGCTTTCCGTCAGGCCGTAGCCGGCTTCCACGCGGCAATGAAACATCTGTTCCATGCGGTGCACCAGTTCGGGCGAGGAGGCGGCGCCTCCCATCATGATGCGCTGCATGCTCGAAACGTCGAAGTCGCCGGCTTCGGGACAGTTCAGCAGCGCGTTGGCCATGGTCGGAACGAGCGCCATCCCGGTGGCCTTCTCCTCCTGGATGAGGCGCAGCACCTGCGCCGGATCGAAGCGCCGCACCATCACCTGCCGCAGGCCGTTCATGGTGGAGGTCTGGGCGCGTCCCCAGCCGTTGGCGTGGAACAGCGGGATAGTGTGCAGCTCCACGTCGTCATCGCCCTGCGCAGCGGACGCGGCGCAGCCCAGCGCGTGGAGATATACCGTGCGGTGCGAGAGCATCACGCCCTTGGGCGTGCCCGTGGACCCGGACGTGTAGAACAGTTCGGCGATGGCGTTTTCGTCGATGGAGAAAGGATCGGGCCGAGCGACCCGTCCGTGCGCCAGCAGGTCTTCATAGGGCTCGCCAAAGCGCGAGGATTGTCCGATCTCGATCCACTGCTCCACCTTGGGGCAGGCCTGGCGGAGATCCTCGACCACGGAAGCGAAGTCGGATTCGTAGATCAGAATGCGCGGCTCGGCATGGTTGAGGATGGAGGTCAGCTCGAAAGGCGTGAGCCGGACGTTGAGCGGCATGACCATGGCGCCGGCCAGCGGAACACCGAAATAGCCTTCCAGAAGCTGGTTGTTGTTGAAGCTCAGGAAGGCGACGCGGTCGCCGGGTTGGACGCCTGCGGAGAGCAGGCCGCCGGCCAGACGCTCACAGCGCTCGCCGAACTGGGCGTAGGTGTAGCGGCAGTTCCCGGAAACCACACCTATTTTCTTGGGGTAGAGATCGACTCCTCGATACAGGCAGCGGATCGGCGTAAGCGGCACATTCATGACCTGAAAGTATAACAGGCGAGGCGCCTTCTGCGGATGAGCCCAACGAGGTTATAGAATAAAGGTGGTGCTGACCCGCTACATCCTGGCTGCCATGCGGAAGGCCCATTATGAGCCGATCGCGGACGAGAGGCCGTACTATGGGCACATTCCGGAATGTCCCGGCGTGTGGGCAACCGGAAGAACACTGGAAGAATGCCGGGACGAACTACAGGAGGCGCTGGAGGACTGGCTTTTGCTCGGGTTGCGCCTCGGGCACCCTATTCTCGAGATCGACGGCATCCGGATCGAGTCTGGGACGCCGCTCCCGGTCGATGTCTAAGATTGGACCGATCCGTTGGCGCGAACTCGTGCGAAGACTGCGGGTGCTCGGCTTCGAGGGCCCATACCAGGAAGGTCGCCATCCCTTTCTGGTGCGCGGGAAACTGCGTTTGCGCATTCCAAACCCGCACGGAGAGGACATTAGTGCGGATCTACTGGCGCGGATCCTCAGGGAAGGCGGGCTCTCCAGTGAGGAATGGGACTCCTCGAAGTGATCCTCTGTCACCGGACGCGGTTCGGGGCGCGTGTGGCGGGCTTCTGCGGCGGAGTCCCCGCGTGGAAGCGGGTCTTGCGAGAATCGATAGGTAGGCGGGCGTGCGGATCACCATCTCAAAAGAAAACTACCTCAAGGCGATCGCCGAGGCCGAATCCGAAGGCGAGACCGTCAAGGCCGTGACCCTGGCTCGCTGGCTGCACGTCTCCGCGCCGGCCGTGACCATGGCGATCAAGCGGCTGCGGCGCGATGCGTTGATCCGCGTGGACAGCGAGGGCCACCTCACGCTGACCGCCGCGGGACGGGAAATCGCCAACCGCCTTTTGAACCGTCACCAACTGATCGAGCGCATGCTCACCGAAATCTTCGGACTGGAATGGTACAAGGTCCACGATGAAGCCGAGCAGTTGGAGCACGCCGTCTCCGCGGATTTCGAGCGGAAGCTGGTGGAGAAGCTGGGCACGGGCAGCGTCTGTCCTCACGGAAACATGGTGGAACGGGATTCACCACGCGACCGCCGCCGCCGGGGGCTGAAGCCTCTGGAGGAGGCCGTCGCCAACGAACGCCTCGCCATCGTGAGCGTGTTCGAACGCGACCGCGAGTTACTCGAGTACCTGGACCGCGCGGGCATCCGCCCCGGCGTGCGGGTCGAAGTGCTCTCCACGGACGGCGACTTGGAGCTTTCGGGCGATCGCCACCCGATGCGCATCGCCCGCGCGGCAGCGGCGAAGGTGTGGGTGGCGACTGAACCGCGACCCTGAGAACGGGGTTGGGGGTTAGGGGTGGGGTTAGCCGCCATTTCTCAACAGTGTTCGGGTGCAGTGACGTGGCGCAGGCACTCGTGCCTGCCGGGGTACCCTCTGGGCCGGGCACTCATGCCGGCGCCTGTCTCCGACAGTGTGTCACAACCGGGAAGAGGTGTCGAGACGAGTCTCGACACGGCAGGCACGCTGCGCCACATCGGCCGGCCGAGTGTGAGAAATCCGGGTTAGGGGAAGGTGGCTCGCTGGAGAAACCCCCTACGCAGCCGGCTCGACCACCGCCGACATCGACCCCTTCGATCGCGGGAGCCGCCAATCCGCCCCATAAGAGTGGATCTGATCGCGGGCGAATTCCGCTTCGGGCAGCTCGCACGTGATCAGCGTGGTGCGCCCGCAACGGTCCACCTCTTCGGCGTGACGATATGCCTGGTCCAAGGAGAAGATGAAAATCTTCTGCAGCATCTCGATGACGTAATCGTACGTGTGGTCGTTATCGTCGAGCAGCACCACCCGGTACAACGGCACCAACTGGTCCCGTTCCAGGACTTCCGTTTCCGGAGAAACCACAGGCCTTGGCATACGCACCGGCTGACAGCCGGTATGACCAGTATCCGCCATTGCGGGGCGGCACGACAAGAGGCCGCCGGCGGCGTCACAATGGGAGAGAAGCCGCGATGAGTAAGCCGAAGGCGATCTATCTGGACAACCACGCCACCACTCCGGTCGATCCGCGGGTGCTCGAGGCCATGCTGCCTTACTTTGGCGCGAAGTTCGGCAACGCCGCCAGCCGCAGCCACAGCTTCGGCTGGGAGGCGGAGAAGGCCAGGGATCTCGCGCGCAAACGGGTGGCCGAACTGGCCGGAGCCGCGCCCCGCGAGATCGTCTTCACCAGCGGCGCTACCGAGTCCAATAACCTGGCCCTGAAGGGCGCGGCCGAGGCCGCCCGGGGACGCCACATCGTGACCATGTCCACCGAGCACAAGGCCGTGCTCGATCCCGCGAAGCGTCTCGAACGAATGGGATTTCGTGTGACCGTGCTCCCGCCGAGGCGCGACGGACTGATCGATCTCGACGAGTTGCGCAATGCCATCCAGCCGGAAACCGTACTCGTCAGCGTCATGTACGCCAACAACGAGATCGGGGTAATTCAGCCGGTGCGGGAGATTGGCGCCATCTGCCACGAACGCGGCGTACTCTTCCATTGTGATGCGGCCCAGGCATTCGGCAAGATCCCCATCCGCGTGGAGGAGGACCACATCGACCTGATGTCGGTGAGCGCGCACAAAATGTATGGCCCGAAGGGCGCCGGCGCGCTATTTGTGCGGCGGCGCAACCCGAGGGTGCAGTTGGCCATACAGATGGATGGCGGCGGCCACGAATCGGGAATGCGCTCCGGGACTCTCAACGTGCCGGGCATCGTGGGATTCGGCGAAGCCTGCGCCATCTGCGGCCGCGAGATGGCCGATGAAGCCGTGCGCCTGCGCGCGCTGCGCGACCGGCTGCGGGCGCAACTCGAATCCTCGCTCGACCGGGTTTACGTGAACGGCTCGCTCGAACATCGCCTGGCGGGCAATTTGAATATGAGCTTTGCGCAGGTAGACGGCGAATCGCTGCTGATGAGCCTGCCGGACGTGGCGCTGTCCACGGGCTCGGCGTGTACGTCCGCAACTGTCGAGCCGAGTCACGTGCTGCGGGCGCTCGGAGTGAGTGAGGAACTCGCTCATTCCTCCCTGCGCTTCGGATTGGGGCGGTTCAATACCGAAGAAGAGGTGGATTACGTGGCCCGCCGCGTGATCGAGTCAGTGAGGAGACTCCGGGAGTTGACCCCGGTGTAGCATGTGAAGAATCGTTTGACGGCAGTCTCATTCTCTCTGGCGCTGGCAGCTTCGATCTTGCTGCTCGTGCTCCCGGTGTACAGCAGCGTCCGCGACGGCCGGCATGGGAGTGCGACACTAATCGAGGTAAACGGGCTGGGGATTCTTGTTCCCCTTTCGGTCCCCGTGTTCATTGCCCTGCTCCCACTTGTATTCCCGAAACTGGCTGTCCGGATCTGTGCAACGATCGTCATTTGGGGGTTCGCTTTTCTCGGCGGTTTCTCGATCGGCCTCTTCTACATCCCCTCGGCGCTTGCGCTGCTGTTGGGGACGTGCGTGGACTCGTCCGCTAAGATCCGGGATCTTTTTCCATGAGTTGGCGTCACTGAATCTCGAAATCCATCCACTGAGTCGCAGTGCGGTACTTTTCGCTCGCCAGCTTGTCCGTCACGATTACCTGCAGCACGTAGTCTCCAGGCGTGATCTGCGCTCCCAGCTTCATGCTGCCTCCGCCGATCAGGCGCTTCGGATCCGGCTGGCCCTCCATGGAAAGCGTCATGGCCTTGCCCGTATAAACCTCCTTGCCATCGCGGTACAGCCTCGTCTGCACTTCCAGGCTCGGATGTTGTTGCGCGCCGGTTTGCGCGTTAAGCACCTGGTAGCCGTACATGATGGCCGTTCCCGGCTTGAAGATCCGCACCGCGGCGCTGCCCTGCGGGTTGGGCTCGGTGATCTGACCTTCGCCGTGATCCAGGCCCGGCGTGGCCCCATCGGGCGGCCGCTCCTTCAGCACAATCGACGAGAGCGTCAGGCGCCCCTTACTCACATCCGGCACCTTGATGAACTGGCTGGCCGATCCCACCTCCTCTGAGGTCGCATCCCGTACCACCACGCGCATCTGGTAGGCGCCTGACTTCTTCACCGGATGGCTCACCGCGTACAAAAGGCCGTCCTTCAAGGCCGCTTCGTAGGTGTCCTTGGGAGCGCGAATCGTGTAGGTCTTATCGGTGCTGTCCACGGGCTGCCCGTTGTCGCCGAAAGTGATGGCCACCAGGTCGATCACCGCTTTTTCCCGACCGTCGGGCTCCTCGGTGAATTTCAGGTCCCGAGTGTCGATGTAGAGCAGCGTGTTCAGGAAGGAGCCAACCTCGGGCGAGCTGCTGAACAGCGGGGTCAAGCGCACATGGATGTCGCCGGAGCTGAAGGGCGAGACCAGAGCGTGCGCGATCTCGGCCTCGCGGGTGTGCGCCACCTGCTGCCGCTCGCGGTCCGAGGCGCCGAAGAATCCGCTGCGCGAGCGGACGCGCACCCCGGGACGCTTCACCCGCACCGACACCTTGTGGAACTTCGCCTCGCCGGTCCTGGCGTCGAAGGTGCTCGCGTCGGGATGGTAGCCAATCAGGTAGTAGCCCTCGGAATCGGCCATTATCTGGCGCACCTGGCCATTCAGATCGTTGTTGTCGTGCAGGAATAATCCGCCGGTCTCGGACGCCAGCATCACCATGCCGTCCTGCGATCGTAAGACCTCCTGCGAACGCCGGCCGGGCAATTCCGTGACCTGCTGCTGAGTCATGCCGCTGGTGTTGTCGGCGGCTGTGAGTCCATAATACTGCAAACCGCGCGGATCAATGGTGTAGATCACCACCGAAGAGCGGTTGGCCGCGTCGGTGAGATGGCGCACGCTGTCCATCACCAGTTGATTCATTCCGTCCGCATCGAAGAGTTGGATGTTCTCGGAAAACAGGATTACCGACTTGCGGCCCGGAAGCTCGCGCAGGCCTTCCACCACGTAGCGAATTGCCCCCAGCGAGCCGACGGTGAAGATTTCATTGCGCGACTCCGTGGCGGCCGGGCTGCCCATGGCCGGCTCCGAGCCCAGCGGCGCAAAACTACTGATGCCCACCCGTCCGATCCCGTTGTACTTGACCCGGTCGATGGCGGCGTGGAGCATGCGCTTGTCGGCGGTGAACTGTTGCAGCGCTCCCATGCCGGCGCCCGTGCGGATGATGGCCACCAGGTCTCCCGGCTGCATCTCCTGGTCCACGAATTTCTTGAGCGTCTCGCGGATGCGCACGATACTTTCGAAGGAGAGCCCCAGGTCGTCCACTACCAGCGCCACCGTGCGCCGGATATCGGCAGGCTTCAGTACGGCGGGCGGAGGAGGCGGCACGCCCTTCACCGGCGACGGCCGCCTGGCGGGGAGGGTGGCGGCCGCTGTCGCCGGCCGGGTGGTGATATAGGAGAAGTTCGTGATCTTTTGTACCTTGCCGTCCTGGCGGATCTCGAAATCCTCGGCCTTCAGGTCCGTCACCGGCTGGTCCTTGGAATCGGTCACTACGGCGTCCACCTGCACCAGGTTGACGGTGATGCGGATCACCGCTTCGTCTGGCTGGGCCGGCGCTTGCGCGAATGCCGCGGCCAGCGCTGCCAGAAGAGCGGTGGTCCGGCAAGTGGTCCCAGATAAAAACACAGACACCTCTCCTTTCAGTGTATTCTGTAGGGCGCCCCCTCATGCTCGAACTCATCGCCGGCTTGCCGCCCGGATCCCGTGTGCTGGACCTCGGGGCGGGCGGCGGAAGCTTCCACACGGAGCGCCATGACCTCGCGATCGTGCGCGTGGACCTCGCAATCCGCGCCTCCCGCGGACCGGGATCGTACGTTGCCGCCGACGCGGCCCACCTGCCGTTCGCATCGCAGTCGTTCGACCTGATCGTCAGCAATCACAGCCTCGAGCATTTCCCGGAACTGGAGGCTGCCCTGGCGGAGGTGGGCCGCGTGATGCGCGCAGGCGGCGTCTTCTTTGTCGCGGTCCCCGATGCGGCCACGCTGACCGACCGCATCTATCGCTGGATGGGGCGGGGTGGGGGACACGTCAACGCGTTCCGTTCCGCCGGGCAGGTGGCGGGCAGCGTCGAACGCCTGACCGGGCTCCCGCACCGCGGCACGCTCCCGTTGTACAGCTCTCTTTCATTTTTGAACGCGTTCAATCGTACCGGGCGGCCGCAAATCAAGAGCGTGCTGTTCGCCTTCGGCAACGAGCGATTTCTGGCCGTGCTCAATTGGATTCTGCGCCGCCTGGATCGCCGTTTCGGCGCCCGCCTGAGCCAGTACGGATGGTCGTTCCATTTCGGGAATGTGGAACTGCCCAATGGCCGGAAGCCGTGGATCAACGTTTGCGTGCGTTGTGGCTCGGGGTACCCCGAAACGTTTCTGAAGGAGGCAGGCGCAGTCCCGGAGCGGCCGGGGAATTTCCAGTGGTACCGCTGTCCGCCGTGCGGAGGCGCAAACCTGCTATTTGGCGTCGAGGATTCGGACCCGTACGAATGAGGCCGCTTCGGGGTGGGGCAGGCGGTCTACGGGCTGCGGGCGAGTTTTCGTGCCCGGCAAACGCCGGCTGAAGCCGGCGGCAGCCAGGATTGGCTGCCCCGCAGAGCAGCAGAGCCGCAACCAAACCGGAGGGCGAGGAGCCAGAACTCAGGAGCC
>OMOG01000123.1 GCA_900290305.1 Candidatus Sulfopaludibacter sp. SbA4 | reverse complement strand
TACAGATTCCCCTTCTCGTCCACCCGCGCGCCGCCGGGCACCCCCGCGATTCCGGAGATGACCACGCGCTCGTTCGACGTGTCGCCGTTCCGGTCCACGTCGTACGCCCGCACATTGCGCTCGTCGGAATTGACCACGTACAGAATGCGGCCGTTGGGCGATAGCGCGATGCCGTTGGGCCGCCCGGTGGGCCTGGCCACCAGCTTCATGGGGCCCTTCGGAGGGATGTGATACACGCCGTAGAAATCCAGCTCGCGGTGATCGGATTGCCAACCGAAGGCCGGGTCGGTGAAGTACGCGTGGCCATTCCTGCTGACCACAATATCGTTCGGCGCATTGAGGCGCTTGCCTTCCCATTTCTCGGCGAGCGTTTCGATGGCGCCCTTCTTGTCGGTGCGGGTCACGCGCCGGGTGCGCGTCTCGCAGGTGTAAAGGCGGCCTTCGGCGTCGAAGGCGTTGCCGCTGGGGCCGTGAGCTTCGGGGCGAAAAAGCTCGATTTTTTGGCCGGGCACCCACTTCAAGAGGCGGTCGCCGGGGGTATCGCTGAAGATCAGGTATCCATCCTTCTGCGACCAGGCGGGCCCTTCGGTGAAGGTGAAGTCCTTGGTGAGCTGTTCCAGCTTGATTTCGGAGAAGTCCTGCGCCCGAGCCCCACCCGGAGCGAAGGCCGCGAAGACCACGATCGCGAGACAGGCGCGGCGCATCACCCGTGCTTCTTGATCTCGATGTTGTTGATCACCTGCTTGACGCCCCTGACCTTTTTCGCCAACTTGGCCGCCTTGTCCTTCTGCCGCGAGGTTTCGACGGTGCCGGTCAAGGTGACCACTCCCTGTTTGGATTCCGCCTGCAGGGCGCCGCCTTTGACCTCGGCATCGGCGGAGAGCTTGATCCGGACCTGGTCGACGATGGCGTCGTCGGTGATCGGTTTGTCGGCAGCCAGGCAGACGCTGGCGGCCAGGCAAATCAGCATGAGCGAAGCACAAATTTTAGAAATCATCTTCACCGGTCATTGTACGCCAGTCGAGCGCATTGAGAAAGGCCGCCTTCTCGCGCCAACCCGGCTGCACGCGAACATGCAGGTCGAGATAGATCTTCACCCCGAAGATCCGCTCCATTTCCTGGCGCGCCAGCGTGCCGATTTGCTTGAGCATCGCGCCCTTCGCGCCGATCACGATTCCCTTCTGTCCGTCGCGCTCCACCCGGATGGTGGCATAGATGCGCGTGATTTCGGGAGTCTCCTCCCAACGGTCCACCATGACCGACACGGAATGCGGAATTTCCTGGCGCGTGGCCCGGAGCACTTTCTCGCGAACCAGCTCGGCCGCCAGGAAGCGCTCGGGCTGGTCGGTGACGTGGTCCTCGGGGAAGTATGCCGGCCCTTCGGGCAGGCGATCGATAATGATCTTGCGCAGGTCGTCCAGGCCCTGGCCGCGCGCGGCCGAGACCGGCACGTAGTCCGAGAAATCGTAGAGCCGGCGGTATTCGTCGATTAATGGCAGCAGGCGCGCCTTCTCTTTCACCAGGTCGATTTTGTTGAGCACCAGCACCACGGGCGTGCCGGTCCTGCGCACCAGGTCGAGCGCCCGGCGATCCTGCTCGCCAAAGGTGCGCGCGGCATCCACCAGGTAGAGCAGCAGGTCGCGTTCTTCCAGGGCCGCGCGTACGGTGTCCATCAGGCGCTTGTTGAGCGGCGAATCGGCCTTGTGGATGCCGGGCGTATCGATGAAAACGATCTGCGCCTGGGGGCTGGTGAACACGCCCTGAATCGAGGTGCGCGTGGTCTGCGGCTTGTCCGCGACGATCGCCACCTTCTGGCCGACCAGGGCATTCAGCAGCGTGGATTTGCCGGCGTTCGGCAGCCCGATCAGGGAGACGAATCCGGACTTGAAATGTTCATTCATTGAGCGACCGTTTGAGACTTGCTGAGGCGAACCTGTTCCACGCGCAGATCGTCCGAGGCCAGCACTTCGATGCGAATGCCGTCGCGCTCCACGAACTCTCCGGCTTTGGGCACGCGGCCGAGCCACTCGCTGACCAGGCCGCCGACGGTGGTGGATTCGATCTCCTCCTCCGGGCGGAAGAACTCGAAGAGGTCGCCGACGCGGCTGAGATCGAAGTTTCCGGAGACGATGTACCCGCCCTGCCCGTCCTCGGCAACGTCGCTGTCGGGTTCGTGCTCGTCGCGGATTTCGCCGATGATGACTTCGAGCAGGTCCTCCAGGGTGGCCAGGCCGGCGGTATTGCCGTACTCGCCGGCGGTATTGCCGTACTCGTCGACCACGATCACCATGTGGCTGTTTTCCTGCTGCATCTGGCGCATGAGGTCGTTGACCGGCTTGGTTTCGGGGACGAACATGATGGGGCGGACCAACTCGCGCACGGTGCGGCGTTCGCGCTGCGACTCTTCCAGCTCGAACATGTCGCGCACGTGCACGAAGCCGATCACATTGTCGATGTTCTGTTCGAAGACGGGGAAGCGCGAGTATTGCTCGGTGATGACCATCTGGCGCAATTGCTCGAGCGTGGAGTCGGCCGAGATGGCGACGATGTTGGGCCGCGGGGTCATGACTTCGCGCGCCACTTTGTCGCCGAACTCGACCACCGATTGGATGAGTTTGCGGTCTTCCTCGGCGATGAGCCCTTCTTCGGTGCCGGCGTCGATCAGCGCATCGATGTTCTCGGCGGGAGTGGGCGCTTCGACTTCCGCGGCGCCGGCATCGGCCAGGTCGACCAGAGACTGAAAGAACGTGAGGAACACGATGCAGGGACGGACGGCGAATGCCAGACCGCGCAGAAAGGGCACCAGCGGGACGAGCCACTCGCCCTTGGTGCGGCGATACAGGAGTTGCGGCAGCGCGTAGGACACCGCGATCATGGCAAGCCAGACCGTCAGCGCGGCCTGCAGGAATGTGGCCGCCTGCCACGGATTGCCATCGGCGAACCAGGCGAAGAATAGCGTGCCCAGCAGGACCAGCAACGTGTGTTTGATGACGGAGAACGAGGCCGCGCCCTGTTCGGTCTTCATTCCCAGCTTGTCTTCGAGCGTGTCCTTGAAGAACTTGAGCGAAGGCAGGTCGCGCGTCCGCAATCGGATGCTCTCCAGGTAGAGATGCTGCACGAACGAGACCAGCCCGAGCAGCGGAATGGCGATCCAGGTGGCGACGATCACTGCCGGCATCATGACTCTACCCTCTCGATGAGGCCGTTGGGAAGGCCCAGACGGACGCGCCAGCGTTTTTCGACGCGCGCCATCCGGCCGCGGTCGGTTTCGTGATCGAGGCCCAGGAGGTGCAGCAGGCCATGGAGCATCAGGATCTGGATTTCCCGCTCGGTGGAGTGGCGGAATTCGTGGGCCTGGGCGCGGGCGCGGGGGAGGGAGATGGCGATGTCGCCGAGTGGCACAGGCATTCCTGCCTGTGTTGTTGGTGCCGGAAACGAGAGCACATCGGTGGCGTAATCCTGGCCGCGGAACTCGCGGTTGAGGCGGCGCAGCTCGGCATCGGTGGTGACCACGCAGTCGAACGGGCGGCCCTTGGCAACCTCGATCTGCAATTTGCACGCGAAGCGTTCGATGGAGCGGCGGGCGAGATTCGCGGGAACACGCCGAAATGTAACCGTACTGCCTTCTGGGGACGACATGGCGGTGGCTCAGGCTTGGGGAGCGGTATCGGGAGCAGGGGAGGCCACCGCCTCCGGCTTTCCGTCGCCATTGCCGTTGGCATTGCTACTGTCGGGCGTGGGTTCGGTCAGCTTCAAGGTAAGCTGCCGGCCCGCGCCGACGGTGTCGTTGTATCGTTCGTAAGCCTTGACGATGCGCTGCACCAGCGCGTGGCGGACCACGTCCTTGTCGTCGAACTGCACGAAGCTGATGCCTTCCACGCCCTTGAGGACATCCAACGCGTCGATCAGTCCGCTGCGGCGTCCGTTGGGCAAATCGATCTGGGTGATGTCGCCGTTGACCACCATCTTGGAATTGAGGCCCTGGCGAGTGAGCACCATCTTCATCTGCTCCGGGGTGCTGTTCTGCGCTTCATCGAGAATGATGAAGCTGTCGTTGAGCGTGCGGCCGCGCATGAAGGCGATGGGCGCCACTTCGATGACGTTGCGCTCCAGCAGTTTCCGCCACTTCGATGACGTTGCGCTCCAGCAGTTTCTCCACGCGTTCGCTCTCCAGCATGTCGTAGAGCGCGTCGTAGAGCGGGCGCAGGTAGGGGTCGACTTTTTCCTGCAAAGTGCCGGGGAGGAATCCCAGGCGCTCGCCGGCTTCCACCGCGGGCCGGGTCAGGATGATGCGCGAGACCTGCTTGTTGATGAGCGCGGAAACGGCCATGGCCACGGCGAGGTAGGTCTTGCCCGTTCCGGCGGGGCCGACGCCGAATACCATGTCGTTGCGCTCGATGGCTTCCAGGTAGCGGCGCTGGTTGACGGATTTCGGCGCCAGCATTTTCTTGCCGAAATTGCGCTGCTTGCCGCTGCGGCTGCGAACGAGGGCGCGGAGGGAGACCTCCGGGTCCAACGTGACGACGCGCAGGTAGCTGTTGAGGTCGCCGTTGTTGAAGGTGTGACCCTCGCGGACCAGCGTGTTGTAGTCTTCGAGGATGTTCTCGGCGCGGGCGACGTTTACGGCTTCGCCTTCGATTTCAAGGTTGTTGTCGACCAGTTGCGTGTGGACGGTCAATCCGGCTTCGAGCAGCCGGATGTTCTCATCGCGGGTGCCAAAGAGGCTCTCGACGCCTCGCTGAATGCGGACGCTGGCTTTCATTGAGTGGGTGCTGGGTACCTCCAAGGAAAAAACGAGACAAGACCGGGCATTAGATGGGGGCGGATCGAATCTTCGACAACCCGCATGGGCGGGTTTCTGAAAACCATCTGGTCCTATTATAGCAGTGCTGTAAAGCCCCGCCTAATGACAATTTGATTGCTGTTACGCATTCTCGGCAGATTCCCCCGGGCTCCCAGCCGGCGTTCCACTCAAATCACGAGTTCATGGGGCGTCCCGGTATTGGGGCAAAGTGGCCCGCGACGGCCCTTGCCTTTGAGCAGCGGTAGCCGCACACGCTGGCCCTTGCGAGGTGGGTTCACCGGCGCGATATGGGCGAGCGGCTGGCCGCGTTTCGTAATCGTGACCCCCTCCTCGGGAAGGTTCTCCAGAACGGAAAGACNNTCCTTCCACATGCCGTAGAACTGAAGATCTTTGATGGAGCGTCGCTTGCCAGCCGGTTCTGGCTCTGCGGGAACAAGCACCTCGACGACTGTGCCCTCTTTGATTTGCACGTTTTCCAGGGGCCTGAAGACGTCGTTTTCGTATTTCGCAGGTATCGTCATAGCTGCACGGGGGATCTTCGACACTCGGCTGGGCTAGCTCTGCGGACATGTAATCAATTGTCCGCTTCAGTCCGGGATTGAGGGGGCGCCATCTTTCTGAAAAAGCTCACGAAGCCCGGTGCGTTGATACTCAGCCTTTCCAGCACATACTCGACTGGCCTTTTGATCGACGAAGCCTGGCTCTTCAGCGTCTTCGCAATCGCCTCAGGATCCAGATCGTACAGGTTGCGAAGGAACGTGCTCGGTCCCATCACCGTGATCGAAAAGGGCTCCAGCGATGTTCTGGGGAAGTCCCTTGCGTTGTGCGTGACGATGACTTCCGCATTGCACCGGACCGCGGCGGCCAGCACATGGCGATCCTTGGGATGGTTGGTCATTTCGAAGATGAGATCTTCGTAGCCCTCCACCCACGCTTCGGGGAAGTGGCGCCGAATCTCGCTCTCCCGGTAGGCGACTTGCTCGTCTGTCAGGCCCAGCTTCTCCGTCAGGTTCCGGTTGACCTCGGCCATGATTTGATCGGTCCACTTTGGCAGGTAAAGTCTCTGGCCGGCGGCAAGGCGCAGTAGAGTGTCGGCCAGAGGCATCGGGATGAGAACGCAGGCATCCAGGACTACTTTTACGTCTCGGACTTCTTTGAAGTTGGCCCGCACTCGGCCCGCTCACTCATCAGTGCCGCCTTCCGGCATCTCGTTGCGGTCGTAGAGCCCGGCCTCAAATGCTTGCCGCGAGAGACGGTCGAGAGCGGACTGACGTTCTTCGTCACGCTTCCGGGCGAATTCAAGGACGTCGCGCAAGTAGACGCGACGCTGATTCCCAACCCGGTGGTGGGCCATTGCGCCGATCTCCAGCAGCTTGATGAAGAACGGCCGGGACATGCCCAGCAAGTCCGCCGCACGCTGAGTGGTGACCACTTGATTATCCAGCAAAATGGTGACCGGCTTGGCGTGCGCCATGAGTTCGACCACTTTCCGGAGCACCTCATAAACCGTTGGAGGAACCACTAGCCGCTCGCCAGACGCGCTGACCAGCGCTGGTGCGCCGAGGTCGAGCATCCGCTCCAGATCCCGGACNNTCGGGTAAGATAATCGGCTCTCGTATGGCTACGGTCATGACATCAGGGTACCACATTAACGAAATACTCGCAATACTTGCAATACTCGAAGCGACGCTAGCGCCATCCCCTTAAAGCACCCGAATTTACTGCAACACGCGAATGCCGTTCGGGCCGGGAATGGTGCGGACCCAGGTATTCATCTCTTCTTCGTTCTGCAACAAATCGCGCAGCGTCGCCTTGCTGAGGACCTGGTCGACGGCTACCTGCACGGCGCGCCAGAGGGACCGCACAGAGCAATCCACGGAACGCGTGCAGATGGCGGCCTGGCCGGTGTGGCTGTCGCAGAAATCGCTCTCGAAGAGGCGGCCGCCGAGGGCTTCCATGACGTCGCCGATAACGATCGATTCCGCCGGATACGCCAGCGTATAGCCGCCTTCCTTGCCGCGCGCGGCTTTCACGAATCCGCCTTTTCGCAGAACGCGCAGGATTTTGGCGGCATACGCCGGCGACACGCCCTCAGCCTGGCTGATTTCGGGAATCGTGAGGCCCGGCCCTTCAAAGCCCGCATACGCCAGCCGGACCATGCACCGCAGGCCGTACTCCTCGTTCGCACTCAACTTCATCTTCGAATCCTCGCGATCGGAATGATGTCTTCCAGTCCCAGCGCCAGCTTGGCGGCTTCGGACATACGGTCCTTGGTCCAGGGAGGGTCGAATGTCAGTTCCAGCTTTACGCCCGTCACTCCCGGCACCGCGCGGCCACCGGGCAGTTGGGCGCGGTCAGGGTCATACGGATTGCGACCCTGCCACCGGCGTCTACATCCACGCCGTAAATCAGGCCGAGCTCGTAGATGTTGACCGGCATCTCCGGGTCGTAGACCTTCTTCAGGGCGGCAATGACCTGAGCTTTGAGGGTCATTCGGTTGAGACCGGCTCCTCGACCGCGCCATTCAGGGCGGATTTCAGGGTGTGCCACGCGAGGGTGGCGCACTTCACGCGCGCGGGGTAATCGCGNNACGAGCTTGCCGAGTTCCTGGGTGACGGGCGAATCGGTGGTAAGCAGGTCGTGGAACTTCTCCATCACCTTGAGGGCTTCGGTGCGGGTCTTGCCCTTCAGGCTTTCGGTCATCAGCGAAGCCGAGGCGGTGGAAATAGCGCAGCCCGAGCCCACGAAGCTGACGTCCTTGACCACGTCGTTTTCCATCTTGAGGTACAGCTTCAGCTTGTCGCCGCAGAGAGGATTGTAGCCCTCGGCCTTGCGGTTGGCGTCTTCCATCGGATGGCAGTTCCGCGGACGC
>OMOG01000253.1:37300-44391 GCA_900290305.1 Candidatus Sulfopaludibacter sp. SbA4 | reverse complement strand
GCTCGACCACGGTTCGATGCGATCCACCGGCATCATGGCGATTGCCTACAACCGCCTCAAGACGCACCTCGGTGTAAGCGAGCCTCCCACCCTGGTGTACGACCTCATCCAGCAACTGGCGCAACCCGACGACTGGTACCTGGATCGATTCCACGTGGACGCGATCGATCTCGGCCGCGCGCTCACCACGCCGAAGGACTGGAAACCGTGGGCGCTCCCCGATGGATCGCCGGCCATGGCGCCCGCCTGGTTTTGGCCGGACCGCGCCGACGGCGGCCTGCTGGTGCGCGGCCCCGGCGGAACTATCATCGGCAGAATGCCGGCGGGCGCGCTCTTCATCGACCAGTGTTACTGGCCTCTCTCGGCGCCCGACGGCCTCGACAGCTACGAACCCTTGCCCGAGAAGATGAGCCAGGTCACGTGGAGCGCCATCGGGTCTCCGCCATGGGACCGGCCAGCCACCGACGCGCGGCTGGAAGAAATCGGGCGCGCCGCGCGTCATCTGCACGACACCACGGAGTACGCTATTTCGCTGTCCGTGGGGTGCAATCTTTTCGAATGGAGCCAGTTCCTCTTCGGCATGGAGAACTTCTACCTGTACCTGGCTTCCGAGAAACGCAAGCTGGCCCGGTTTCTCGACCGGCTCACGGAATTGCACCTGGAAAACCTTTCGCGGATTTTGCCGAAAGTGCGCGGATCGGTCGAGATCCTGGTGATGGGCGACGACCTCGGTATGCAATCGGGACCGCAGATGTCCCGCGCCACGTATCGCGAACTGTTCCTCCCGCGGCACAAGCGGATCTACAACCACGCGCGCGACCTGAGCGGCGCACACATTTTTCTGCACTGCTGCGGCGGCGTGTACCAGTTGATTCCGGATCTGATCGAAGCTGGCGTCGAGATCCTCAACCCGGTGCAGACGGGAGCGCGCTACATGGACCCGGAACGGTTGAAGCGCGAGTTCGGCCGCGATCTCACGTTTTGGGGCGGCGGATGCGACACGCAGGGCCTGTTGGCCTCGGGAACGCCCGCACAGGTGCGCGACGACGTGCGCCGGCGGCTGGAGATCTTCATGCCCGGCGGCGGGTACGTGTGGAACCAGGTACATAACGTCATGGCCGATGTGCCGCCGGAAAATGTCGTCGCGATGCTGGAGGCCGCCCACGAGTTCGGTTGCTATTGAATGAGCAAGGTGTTGAATGACCAAGGTGTTGACTGAGCTTCGAGCCGAGTCGGCCTTTTAGCCTTAGCCCAGCCTGCCGCAGCCGCTTTCACCCGCCAGCCGCTTTCGGGCCGGTTCAAAACTCCTTAAACCGCTCGTCGAGAGGAAAGGCGTCCTCAGGCCCCTTCGCCGCCTGCCCGTAAGCCGCCGATTTGACCTGCGGCGACTTCCCGTCCGCCCGCCGGTGAACGGGACGCGCCCGCCCGCCAGTTGTCCCGCCGCCCACCATGGCCGTCAACCGCTCCACGATGCCCTTCAGGTTTTCCGACTGCGCGCTCAGCTCTTCGGCCGCGGAAGCGCTCTCCTCGGCGTTCGCCGCGGTCTTCTGCGTGACCTGCTCCATCTGAATGATGGCCTTTCAGATCTGCTCGATGCCACGCGCCTGCTCCTGGCTGCTCAAGTGCACCTCTTCCACCAGCGTCTTCGTTCCTACCGCTTCCTCGGTAATGGTCCGGATAGCGGTGGCCACCTGGTCCACCTTTGCCTTGCCATCGTTGGACTTCGCGATCGACTCCTCGATCAGCGCANNGCCAGGATGTTGGTCTGGAAGGCGATCTCGTCTATGACCTTGGAAATCTTTTGAAGTTAGCGTCCAGTTGGAAGGCGTACGGCGTATGCGGGTAAAGCCTGTAGAATCCGCCATCTTCGCACGAAAAGGGGCGTAGGAACTTTCGCCACATCGCAGCCCGACAGCCAGCCCGATGCAGGAAGGCAGCGCCCACCACAAATCGGGAGCCCGCAGAAAGACCCCGCCACGGCGCACAGGCGATTGACCCCGGCAATGAAAGGATGTACTCTTCCTTACGTAGACAAATCTTGAAGGCTGATTGGAATTCGAGGCCGGTCCTTGTTCGCCACGCTCCGGAATTGCCTTTTTGCGGACGGCTATTTATTGGGTTCCAGCGATCAATGAAGGAGGTAAGCCTACATGCAAATTTACAGGCGTCTGTTGATGATAATTCCTGTTGCCGCGTCTGTTGATGATAATTCCTGTTGCCATGCTCATTATGTCGCTCGTGGTCCTGTTCGGTTGCCGATCCTCTGAACTCACTCGTGGGAAGGCACAACAGATCATCGACGCAGATAAAGCCTTTAGCCTTATCGATGCTAATCAGAGAGCCAACTATACATTGTCCGATGAGGAGATCCAGAATGGAATCAAAGCTGGCTACTGGCTAAGACAGTATCGGCTTTATGCTTACGAGTTAGTACTCGCACCAAAGGGAAAAGAGTTATTCTCTACCTTCGCTCTACCGGGTGTCTTCGGGGGAGTAAGCAGAACTGTAATAACAAAAGCGACGACCAAGCGAAGAGTTGTCGAAATCACCGGCATCACAGATGCTCCCGGCGGGGCGACCCCCGGCACGGTTAAGGAAGTAGAATTCACTTGGGGATGGGACGATAGCCCGTTCCCGGATGAATTGAAGTCATTTGTCAAAGGTCACCCTACAACCTCCGGTGGCGGCACCTTTCGTCTGTATGATGATGGTTGGCGTTTTACGTGGGTGAGGTAGTCAAGTTCGTATTGTTTGGCAAAACTTAGATTCTCAACGACACTGGGCCTGTCGTGGTCGGGTTCTTACCGGTTCTCTGAACCGGCGGCCCAACCCCGGCAGGAGTCCCACTTGATCCTGTGGGTATCTACGATACTGACATAATCTCCGCCCTCTGCTCATTTTGAAGGAATGGGCACGAGTGCACCGCAGTATCCAAGGTTGCCGTAAGTAGCTGACCCTGTGCGGAGAGCAAGACGCCCAGGATGAACCCGACACCACCGACGACCACCGCAAGGACTACGCCGAAAAAAATCGACGCTCCGCCAAATCCTGACGATGTTCCAGATAGGCCTAATGCAAGCAGGCAAGCGCCAGCGATGAGAGAAACAATTTTTATAGTTTCGCCGATGCGGGTAATGGCCCTAGCGAGACGGTAAGCATCCGTGTAGCGGGTCATCATCGGCGTCCAGTTCGCACTACGTTGTTGTGGCGACATAGATCTCCTTTCCTTTTGATCTCATCAATCCTAGCGCTACTTCTCCGCTGTGCATAGGGGGGAATTGATTGAATTCTCGGAAGTTATAGAATCTACAGTACATGGACTCTTTCAGAGCAGGTTGGGACCAAGGGGGAGCGCTTCAGTGATACGGTGGGCGACGGCCCTGCCGATGGCGAATCCAGGGAACTGGTGGATGCCGTCAGGCCGTCAAAAGGGGCACCGCCGCCCTCATGTGTGAAGCTCTTCTCGCTTCAAGATCCGATTGACGGCGAATCCGTGCCACCGCTTGCCGGGAGTACGTGTGGGAACGCCGTCGCAGTTAAACGTGGCCGCAATGCGATCATAAGCCATGCCAGCGGCCCGGAGTTCCTTCATGCGTGCAAGAATGGCCTGTTCGCCTTCGGTGGCACCATAGGGCTTGCGGCCTTCACAGCGGCCTGTTCTGCCCTTCATGCGCTGGCGTGCTCCACGGAGCTTGAGCACGATGTTGGCCTTTTCGCATTGTGCGAATAGCACCTTGAAATTGCCGGAACATGACCCGGTACGGATCATCCTTCAGTCTGGCACGCCTGTTGTCCGTCCAAGAGAGCATCATCGCAGAACTGAAACGGCACGGCTTTGAATTGACTTCCGTGAAAGAGCCGGATCTCCCGATTGTGTTACTGCACTATCCAAATTGCCGTCGCGTGCCAGAAGCTTGACCCGCGGGATGCCCGGAGATAGCATCAGGCCACGGCTGGCAATGGTGTGGGTTCTGCGAAGCGGCCGCGAAAGGATCGCCACGTGAACACGAGAGGACTGCTCCTGCTTGCCGGCGTCTGTTCCGCAATGCCCCTGCCGGCGGCGCCCGTGCCGGGCGGACGGATCACCGTTTCTCTGGACGGAATATGGCAGATCGACGAGAGCCTGGCCGATACCGATGTGCCTCGTGCATACCGGCATGAAGTGCCGGTTCCCGGCCTGGCCAACCTGGCCGCACCCCCGTTCATCGGCGTCGATCTGTTTGACAGCCGCGAGTCGCTCCGCAACCGCAGCCGCTTTGGGGAACTGCCTCAATCGGAGTTGACGGAGAAGGTAGGAATCCCACGCCAGAACCGAACGTACTTCTGGTATCACCGCACTTTCCAGGCGCCCGCCAGGAAGGCTGTCGCCATTCTGAAGATCAACAAGGCGCAGTTTGGAACGGCCGTTTGGTTAAACGGGAAGAAGATCGGTGAGCACCTCGGATGCTTCGATCCCGGCTATTTCGACCTTGGCTCTTCCATCGACTGGGCCGGCAGCAACGACTTGGTGATCCGCATCGGCGCGCATCCGGGCGCACTGCCGGAAACCGCTCCCGCGGGTACCGATCAGGAAAAGCGGCGCTGGACACCGGGCATTTACGACAGCGTCTCGTTGCTCCTCAGCGACAATCCGTTCATCGAGAGCACGCAGGTGGCGCCGCGCATCGCCGGCTCCGAGATCCTGGTGGAAACCCGCTTCAAGAACTACGGGCCGGCGGTCTCGTTCGAGCTTACCCACCGTGTGAAAAGCTGGAAGGAGGGGCGTGAGGCGGGGCGATCCAGGGGGCAGAAGCTGTCACTGAAGGCCGGTGAAGAGACGGTCCAAAGGACCGTCATCCGCATTCCCGGGGCTACGCTCTGGACCCCGGAGGACCCGTTCCTCTACGTGGTGGAGACGAGCACCGGCGGCGACAGCCTTTCTACGCGCTTCGGTATGCGGGAATTCCGTTTCGACACCGCCACCCAGCGGGCGTATCTCAACGGAAAGGTCTATTTCATGCGGGGCTCAAACATCACCCTGCACCGGTTTTTCGAAGACCCGAGTTGCGGCCGCCTGCCTTGGGACGAGCCATGGGTGCGTAAGCTCCTGATCGATATTCCGAAGAAGATGCACTGGAACAGCTTCCGCTTCTGCATCGGCCCGGTGCCCGACAAATGGCTGGACATCGCCGACGAAGCGGGCCTGCTGATCCAGAACGAATTCTTCATCTGGGGCTATCACAAGACCTGGGACGCGGAGGAGTTGGCGCGCCAGTTCAAAGGATGGATGCAGGATAACTGGAACCACCCGAGTGTAGCGATCTGGGACGCCAGCAACGAAACGCTCGAAGACACCATTGGCCAAAAAATCATTCCGGCCGTGAGGTCTCTCGATATTTCCGGCCGGCCGTGGGAGAACAGCTATAACCTGCCGTCCGGGCCGGACGATCCGGTCGAGAATCATCCGTATCTGTTCTCCGCCAAGCCGGGCTTCGAAATGACCGACCTGGAGACCATGGATGGCTTCGACCGGCCGAAGGCCAGGCACTCTTCCTCGCATGCCCGCATCCTGAACGAGTTCGACTGGCTGTGGCTGAACCGGGATGGCACACCCACGGTACTGACCCAGGGCGTTTACGACAAACTTCTGGGCGCGGATGCTACGCCGGAACAGCGCTTCTCACTGGGCGCCTACCTGTGGGCGGGTCTGACTGAGTTCTGGCGGGCCCACCGCAACTACGCCGCGGTCCTTCACTTCGTTTATTTGACGGCCAGCTATCCTGGCGCTTACACTTCCGATCACTTCCTGGACGTCAAGAACCTGAAACTGGAGCCGCACTTTGAAGACTACATGGCCGAAGTATTCAGCCCCCTCGGCGTGTATATCAACTTCTGGCAGCCGGCGCTGGCGGCGGATTCCGACCGGCGCTTTCTGGTGATGCTGATCAACGACGGCGAAGGGCCCGTGGAAGGAAAGCTGGCGCTCTCGCTGGAATCGGCCGGCCAAAAGGAGCTGGTGCGGCGCGAACTGCCTTTTGCCCTGGGGGCCTCGGGCCAGTTCAGTTACAACGTGGATTTGCACATCCCCAAAGCAAGCGGCGATTGCCTGCTGAAAGCCACGGCCACTCCGGAGGGCGCCAGGCGTTCCGTCCCGACGGTAAGCCGCCGGAGGGTTTCCATTCGATGATCTCTCAACGTGATTCTGTTGGAGGCCGGCCCGAGTTGGGACGCCGCCCGCCGCCGGCGGCCGCGAGCGCCACGCGCTTGTACACCTACCGCATCGCCGTGGTGGCCGCGCTGGGCGGCCTCCTTTTCGGATACGACACGGCCATCATCAACGGGGCCATCGTGTTTCTGAAGAAGCATTTTGTCTGGACGGAGGTCCAGACCGAGGTCGCGGCCAGCAGCCTGCTTCTGGGATGCGTCATCGGCGCCAGCGTGGCGGGCGCGCTGAGCGACTGGCTGGGCCGCCGGCGTCTTCTGCTGGCCGCCGCGGCGCTCTTCGGGCTCTCATCCCTCGCGACCGCGATCCCCGACACGTTGGCTCAGTTCTGCAGCGCCCGAATCGCGGCGGGGCTGGCGATCGGAGTGGCCTCCATGCTGTGCCCTCTCTACATCGCCGAGATCTCGCCCGCGGCCATTCGCGGCCGGCTGGTGAGCTTGAACCAGTTGGCCNNATCGGGTGGTCGCTCTCGGGGATCGGGCCGGACAGTTGGCGGTGGATGTTCGCGACCGCCGCGGCCCCCTCGGTGCTGTTCTTCGGTGCCTTGTTCTTCGTGCCGGAGAGCCCGCGCTGGCTGGTCAGGGAAGGGCGCCGCCCGGAGGCGCTGAAAGTACTGGCTGACGTCGGAGAGGCGCAGCCCGCGGAACGCGTGGATGAGATCGAAGCAGCGGTTGCCGCGGAAAGCGGCAGATTCTCCGACTTACTCCAGCCGCGCATGCGGCGCCTGATCTGGATCGGCATTGTATTAGCCGTGTTGCAACAGGTCACCGGAATTAACACCATCATCTATTACGGTTCCATCATCTTTACCGAGCATGCGGGAGCGCAGAGCGCTTCGGCTGCCCTCAGGGCCAACGTCATTATCGGCTCGATCAACCTGGCGGGCACT